>NZ_JBIBHN010000035.1:0-84217 GCF_042957035.1 Streptomyces sp. NPDC008137
GAAGCCGAGCGTGGGGGAGTCGGCGACCGACGAGAACGCGGCAGATGTGCGTGCCAGGCCCCGCGTCTGCGGCGTGATCCAAACGACAGGCCCTAAGTGACCGCCGGGTGCTGGGCCGCGATGGAGAAGGACGGTCATGGACTCGAGTTCGTCATGACTGCCCATGTCCGCCACCAGCGGTTCATCGAACTCATGGCGAGATCGCCTACTACCACTGCGGAGGACATCAGCTCGACCTGGAGCACAGCATGCCGATCGGTGACCCGTGGGTGCCGGGTTCAATCTGCGATCACCTACTGATCAGCCTGCCCTGTCTCCACGGACCCGACCTTGAACACTGTGCCGTTCCCGGGGGTCACGCCCGCATCGTGTGGACGCTGCCCGTGACGACAGCCGAGATCGAGTTCCGCAGGAGTCACGGCCACGAGGCGTTGGAGCAGCTCTTCGACGAGGCAGAAATCATCCCCACCGATCCCTTCAGGGCGTCGGTCGCCTGAGTTTCCGGCCTCCGGCGGTCACCGTTTGTGGTCTCCCAGGCGTATCGGCTCCAGGTTCCGCCGGCCTCGGTGACGAGGCGCGTGGCGGTCTTGTCGTGGTAGCCGAGGGCTTTCGCGATGACTGGGACCGGCGCTTGGAGGACGAGTTGGCGGATCGCGAAGGCTCTGCCGCGCTGGGGTGGGAGGAGGTCCTTCCCGGCCGCAGAGCAGCCTTGATGGTGGCGTCCGGGACGCGTCGCAGGGAGCGGGTGCGGAAGTCGGAGGAGACGCAGGTGTAGATCGCGGTGGTGGAGGCGTGGTCGTGGCCGACCTGCTGCTGGACGAACAGCGGGTCGTGGCCGTCCTCGATCAGGTGGGTGATGAGGACCTGCGCAGCGAGTGGAACTCCAGCGCGGGGTCCAGGCCGACGGCGTCCCGGTAGGCGGCGAAACGGGAGTCCAAGCGTTGGACCCCGATCCGTGCGCCTCGCTCGGAGGGCCAGAGGGCCCGGCTGGTCGAATGCCGCATCCCGGGCCGCACCTCGGTGATCCATTCCTCGATCGTGCCGGGTGTCCAGGTCCAGACGGTCAGCACGCTGCGGCGCTTGGGCGGCGAGCCCTTCGTGGCCTTGCCGTGGCGGACCAGCAGGGTGCCGTACTGGCCGAGCTCCCGGCCGTCCGGATTGCGGCCGAAGTCGGTGAGGTCCAGCATCCGGGTGTCGTTTCGGCGCAGGCCGTAGGCGTACGCGGTCTTGAACAAAGCGGCATCCCGGAATGCTGGCAGCCAGCCCGTGCGGCCCTTGCCGCGAACGCGAAGGACTTCCTCGTCAGCATGGTCGAAGAACGCTTCCAGCTCGGGCCTGGTGAAGGCCCGGCGTTCTGGCTCACCCTCGGCTTCATCGGCGTACGCAGCGGCATTCCAGTCGTAGACCACCTGGACTGGGTGGGTCCCGAAGAGCCGCAGTCACTCGTCGCCCCAGCCATAGGCGGGGTTGGTCAGGAAGTCGCAGAACTGCCGTACCGAGCCCTGGTAGTTGCGCAGGGTGGAGCGGACACAGCCGTGCACGGCCCGCAGCCCCCGGCCTTGGCAGAGAGCACCCACCAACGCCCGGTTCCCGGAGCCGATATGGCTGACCCGCCGCAAGGACCCCAACGCCCCGCCCCGGCGGTGATCTCCGAAACGGTGCTGTCGGCGGGTGGCGGAACTCGCGGCGCTGCTGGTCGTCCCGGAGGGTGCCCGGTGCGGCGACCGGGTCCGGCTCCTTGCGGTTCCTGTTCACCGATCGGTGTCGGGGGTGCAGCCAGATAACTGACTACCCATTAGTATCTGACGGGTCATCAGCTCCAAAGCGCGCGGCGTGCGCCGAATCCGCTCGTCCCGATCGCACACCCCCCTCGATCGCACAGAGGAGCCTCCCCCCATGACGCACACCGTTATCGGCGTCAGCCCGTTGGGTGCACCGGACCCCCGTCTCGTCGCCGCCGTCTGCCGGGCCGGTGGGTCCGGTGTCCTCGACCTCGGCCCGGGCGCGCGCGCCGCCCGCGAGGCCCTGACCCTCTTGCGGCAGTGGGCGCCCGGCCGCCACGGCGTGCGGGTCCCCGCCGACTGTGCACTGCGCCCCGAAGAGCTGTGGGCCCCGGCGCCCGCCGGAACGCGGCGCGCCGCGGACCCGGCCGCCGCCGGACCGTGCACCGTGCTCCTCGCCCCCGACGCGCCCTGGACCGTCGCCGAGGTCCGGGCCGCCGCCCGCGCCGCCGCCGCGGACCCCGCCGTGCTCGCCGAGGTCCGCGGTCCCGACGAGGCCGACCGGGCCGCGGCCGACGGTGTCACCGGGCTCGTTTTGCGCGGCGAGGAGTCCGGCGGCCCCTGCGGCGAACACTCCACCTTCGTGCTGCTCCAGCGCGTACTCGGCGCCGTACCGGCCGACCTGCCGGTGTGGGCCTGCGGCGGCATCGGGCCGCACACCGCGGCCGCCGCCGTGCTCGCGGGCGCCCGCGGAGTCGTACTGGACATCCAGCTCGCACTGCTCGACGAGGCCGGTACGGCCCCCGCGGCCGCCGGTCTGCTGCGCGCCGCCGACGGCACCGAGACCGTCGTCGTCGACGGCTGCCGGGTGCTCGACCGGAGCCGCCCCGGCCTCCCGGCCGCCCTGCGCGAGCGGCCCCTGCCGCTGGGCCAGGATGCCTTTCTCGCCGCCCGGTTCGCCGAGCGGTACGGCACCGTGGACCGCGCCCTCGCCGCCGTCACGGCGGGCATCGACGCCGCCGTGGCGGACGACGGCGCCGTGCTGCGCGGCGGCTCACCGATGTGCCGGCCGCTCGGCACCGCGCTGCCGGTCGTCCAGGGCCCGATGACCCGAGTCAGCGACCAGGCGCGGTTCGCGGCGGCCGTCGCGGACGGCGGCGGACTGCCGGTCGTCGCGCTCGCCCTGGCCGGGCCCGATCAGACCCGCACCCTGCTCGAGCAGACCAGGTCCGCGCTCGGCGACCGCTCCTGGGGCGTCGGCATCCTCGGCTTCGTTCCGGAAGAGATACGCACCGCCCAACTGGAGGCCATCCGTGAGCTGCGCCCCAGCCACGCCGTCATCGCGGGCGGCCGTCCCTCCCAGGCGGCCGCTCTGGAGGCCGAGGGCATCCGTACCTTTCTGCACGTGCCGTCGCCCGGGCTGCTCGGCCAGTTCCTGGCGGCCGGCGTCCGGCGCTTCGTCTTCGAGGGCGCCGAGTGCGGCGGGCACATCGGGCCGCGCAACAGCTTCCCTCTCTGGGAGGCGCAACTGGCCGTCCTGGAGGACTTCCTCGACGCGGCGGCCGACGACGGTCACGCCGATGGCGGTGACGCCGCCGACCCACAGGACGTACAGGTGCTGTTCGCGGGCGGCATCCACGACGAGCGCTCCGCCGCCATGGTCGCCGCGCTCGCCTCCCCGCTCACCACCCGCGGTGCCGTCGTCGGCGTTCTGATGGGCACCGGCTACCTCTTCACCGAGGAGGCCGTCGAGTGCGGCGCCATCCGGCCGCTGTTCCAGCGCGCGGCCCTGGACGCCGGGTCGACCACGCTCCTGCACACCGCACCCGGACACACCACCCGCTGCCTGCCCAGCGCGTTCAGCGACACGTACCAGGGGGTCAAGGACGAGCTGCGGACCCAGGCGATACCCGAGCGGCAGGTCTGGCAGGAGCTGGAGCGGCTCAACGTCGGCCGCCTGCGCATCGCCAGCAAGGGCGTCGAGCGGGTCGGCGACGAGCTGCTCGACGTCGACGAGGAGCGCCAGCGCGAAGCGGGCATGTTCATGGCCGGCGAGGTCGCCGTGCTCCGCTCCGCCGTCACCACCGTCGCCGCCCTGCACCACGCGGTCACCGACGGGGCCGCCGACTTCTACGGGCGCCGCACCGCCGAACTCGCCGCAGACGTACGCGACGCGGGCGGTACGGTACCCGCACGGAACCCGGCCCCCGCTCCCGAACCGCTCGACATCGCCGTCGTCGGCATGGCCGGCATGTTCCCCGGCGCCGCCGACCTGCGCGCCTACTGGGCCCAGGTGCTCGCCGGCGCCGACGCGATCACCGAGGTCCCGGACACCCGCTGGGATCCCGCGCTGCACTTCGGCGCGGACGCCGAGGCGGACGACGTGTCCGCGTCCAAGTGGGGCGGTTTCCTGCCCCCGATCCCCTTCGACCCGCTGGCCTACGGAATCCCGCCCGCCTCCCTGGCCGCCATCGAGCCCGTCCAGCTCCTCGCCCTGGAGGCGGCCAGGCGGGCGCTCGCCGACGCCGGGCTCGACCGCCGGGCCTTTCCGCGCGAGCGGACCTGCGTCGTCTTCGGTGCCGAGGCGGGCAGCGACATCTCCGGCGCCGCGACGCTGCGCAGCGTCCTGCCCTCGTACGTCGGCCGTCTTCCCGAGGACCTGGAGGAGCAGCTCCCGAAGCTCACCGAGGACTCCTTCCCCGGCATGCTCGCCAACGTCATCGCCGGCCGGATCGCCAACCGGCTCGACCTCGGCGGCGCCAACTACACCGTCGACGCCGCCTGCGCCTCCTCCCTGGCCGCCGTCGACGCCGCCTGCAAGGAACTGGCCTGCGGTGCCGCCGACGTGGCCCTGTGCGGCGGCGCCGACCTGCACAACGGCATCAACGACTACCTGCTCTTCTCCTCCGCGCACGCGCTGTCGCCCACCGGCCGCTGCCGCCCGTTCGACGCGGCCGCCGACGGCATCGCACTGGGCGAGGGCGTCGCCTGTCTCGTACTCAAGCGCCGCGCCGATGCCGAGCGGGACGGCGACCGGATCTACGCCGTCATCGAGGGCGTCGGCAGCGCCAGCGACGGCCGCTCCCTCGGCCTGACCGCGCCCCGCCCCGAGGGCCAGCGCGCCGCCCTGGAACGCGCCTACGCGCAGGCCCGCGTCTCGCCCGCCGAGGTCGGCCTGATCGAGGCCCACGGCACCGGCACTGTCGTCGGCGACCGCACCGAACTCAGCACGCTCACCCGGCTGTTCGAGGAGGCCGGGGCCGCGCCCGGCAACTGCGTCGTGGGCTCCGTCAAGTCCCAGATCGGGCACACCAAGTGCGCCGCCGGTCTCGCCGGACTGATCAAGACCGCGCTCGCCCTGCATACCGGGGTGCGCCCGCCCACCCTGCACATCGACGTGCCCAACCCCGTCTGGACCGGCCCCGACAGCCCGTTCGTCTTCCACAGCGAGGCCCGGCCCTGGGCCGAGCCCGCCGCCCGCCGCGTCGCCGGGGTGAGCGCCTTCGGATTCGGCGGCACCAACTTCCACGTGGTGCTGCGGGCCCACGCCGACGCCGGAGCGCCGCCGCGCCAGAGCCACGACGTCTGGCCCGCCGAGCTGTTGGTCTTCCGTACCCGCGCAGCGGCCGAGGAAATCGCCGGCCTCGCGGCGAGCGGCCACTGGCGGCTGCGGGACCTGGCGCGTACCGCCGCACAGCGCGCGGAGACCGGCCCGGGCCCGCTCCTCGGTGCCGTGGTCGCCGGGTCCGTCACCGAACTCCCGCACCTGATACGGGACCTCCTCGACGGCACGCCCGGGAGAAGCGGAGTGTTCCCGGCCACGGGCGCCCCCGCCGGGGCGGCCGACGGTGACGGTGGCAGTGGCAGTGGCAGTGGCAGTGGCAAGGTGGCGTTCCTCTTCCCCGGCCAGGGCAGCCAGCGACCCGGCATGTTCGCCGAGTTGTTCACCGCCTTCCCCGAACTCGGCCGCCACCTGTACCACGCCCCGGCCGCCGCCCTCTTCCCGCCCGCCGCCTTCGACGCCGCCGAACGCGCCGCACAGGTCGCCCGGCTCACCGACACCCGCCACGCCCAGCCCGCGCTCGGGGCGGTCGGCCTCGCCGCGTACGACACCCTCACCGCGGTCAATGTCCGCCCGGACATGGCGGCAGGGCACTCCTACGGCGAACTCGTCGCGCTCTGCGCCGCGGGCGCCCTCGACCCCGACACGCTCGGTGACCTCAGCCGGGAGCGGGCCGAGGCGATCCTCGCCGCGATCGGCGCACAGGGGTCCGATCCCGGCACCATGGCCGCCGCCGTGGCCTCCGCCGAGCAGGTGACCCGGGTGCTCGCCGGGGCAGGCCTGGCCGAGCGGGTCGTCGTCGCCAACCACAACGCGCCCGCGCAGAGCGTGCTCTCGGGCCCGAGGGACGCCGTCGCCGAAGCCGTCGACGCGCTCACCGCCGCCGGGTTCGCCGTCCGCCCGCTGCCCGTCGCCTGCGCCTTCCACAGCCCGCTGGTCGCCGGGGCCGTGTCCCGCTTCGCCGAGATCCTGACGGCGACGCCGTGCGCGGCCCAGAGTTCCCGGTCTGGGCCAATCTCACCGGCACCCGCTATACCGGGGACCCCGCCCGGATACGGGCCGGCCTGGCCGAGCAGATCGCCGCCCCCGTCCGTTTCGCCGAGCAGATCGAGGCGATGTACGACGCCGGGGCGCGGATCTTCGTCGAGTGCGGGCCCGGCACCGTGCTCACCGGTCTGGTCGGCCAGATCCTCGGCGACCGGCCGCACGTCGCCGTCCCTTTCGAACCCCGTCCCGACGCGGGCCTGCGCGGCCACCTCGAAGCCCTGGCCCGGCTCGCCGCGGCCGGTGTCCCGGTGGCGCCCGCACGGCTCTTCACCGGACGCGACACGGTACTCGCCGACCCGGCCGCCGTGCCGGAGCGGCCCGGCTGGACGGTCGACGGCCACCTCGTACGCACGGCGGACGGCCGGCCGGTGCCGGGAGCGCTGCGCCCGGCCCGGCGCATCTCGGGCATCCTGCGGGCCGGAGAGCGGACCGGTGAGGCGACAACGATGGGCGACCGGGAAGAACTGCTCCGGGAGTTCCTGCGCAACAGCCGGGAGATGCTGGCCGCACAACGGGACGTGCTCCTCGGCTACTTCGGGGCTACGCCCGCGCCGCAGGCGGCTCCCCCGACCCCCGAGCCCCTTCCGGCCCCGGCTCCGGCCGCTCTCGCTGCGGCTCCGGCCCCCGCTCCCGCTCCGGTGGGAGTGGATGTGCTGGCCGAGGTGCTGGCGGTGATCGCGGAACGTACGGGATATCCGGTGGAGATGGTGGGGGCGGAGTCGGATCTGGAGGCGGATCTGAGTGTGGACTCGATCAAGCGGACGGAGATCGCCGGGGAGCTGGGACGGCGGCTGCTGGGCTCGGGTGCGGATCTGCGGTCGTTGCCGGACGCGGACCTGGAGGAACTGACCCGGGAGCGCACCGCCGCCGGGATCGCCGACTGGCTGCGGGCCCGCGTGAAGGCGCTCGCCGATCCGGACCCGGCACCCGCCCTCGCCACCTCGGCCCCCGTAGCCGGGGAGCCCCCCGACCCGCTCACCGGCCAGGCTCCCCGCCGCTATCTGCTGCGGCCCGCCCCGCTCGACCCGCCGCCCGTGCCCGGCGCCGAAGGCGCGGCACAGCTGCGCGGGAAGCGGTTCCTGATCGTCGCGGACGACACGCCACTCGCACGGGCACTTGTCACTCTGCTCACCGCACTCGGCACGCTCGCCGCCCGGGGCGGCCCGGACACCGCACAGCTCGCCGGGCACACCGGCCCGGTCGACGGAGTGCTGCACCTGGGCGCTCTCGCGGGTACGGAACAGCAACTGCTGCCCGCCAAGCTCACCGTGCTCCAGGAACTGCTGCTGCGCGGCCCGCGCCGGCTGCTCTGCCCTCGCCTCCCCGACGACACCAGCGGCCTCGACGGCTTCGTGCGCACCGCGGCCCGCGAATACCCCGACACCGTGGTCCGCGCCGTGGAGCTCGACCCCGACGAGCCCGCCACCGAGCAGGCCGAGGCGCTCGTCGGGGAACTGCTGGCGCCCGACCGGGAGCCCGTCGTGCTGCGCACCTGCGGGCTCCGCCGCGCCCCGGTACCGTACGAGAGCCCTCTGGGCCCGCCCGTCTCCTCCGGCGCCGGGCCCGCCTCCTCCGGGGCCGCCGCTGCCGCGGCACTCGGGCTCGGCCCGGAGTCGGTCGTCGTCCTCGCGGGCGGCGCACGCGGCATCACAGCGCGGTTCACCCTCGCCCTTGCCGCCGCCGCACGCTGCCGGGTCGAACTGCTCGGGCGTACGCCGCTCGACGGCGGCACGGGCGGGCACCACGAGCTGGCCCACGCCATCGACCTGCCCGCGCTGCGTGCGGCGCTCGCCGCCAGGGGCGGTCTGAGCACCGCCGAGATCGACCGCGAAGCGGGCCGCGTCCTGGCCCGCCGCGAGATCGCCGCGACCCTGGCCGAGGTACACGACGCGGGCGGCCGGGCCGGGTACCGGGCACTCGACCTGCGGGACGCGGAGGCCGTGCAGCAGGCGGTCAAGGAGACGTACGCGACGTACGGCCGGATCGACGGGGTCGTACACGCCGCCGGAGTGATCGAGGACCGGCTGCTCGCCGAGAAGGACCCCGTCTCCTTCGAGCGGGTCTACGGCACCAAGGTGGACGGCGCCCGCGCACTGCTCTCGGCTCTCCGGCGACTTCCTCAACTGCCCGCCTTCACCGTCATGTTCGGCTCCGTCGCGGCGGTGTACGGCAACCGCGGCCAGGCCGACTACGCCGCCGCCAACGACGCACTCGCCCGCCTTGGCCGCCTCTGGCGCGCCGACACCGGCAGCCGTACCGTCACCGTGCACTGGGGCCCGTGGGCGCCGGTCGGGGTGCACGGCGGCATGGTCGGCCCTGAGCTGGGCCGGGAGTACGCGCGCCGCGGCATCGAGCTGATCGACCCGGAGGAGGGCGTGCTCGCGCTGCTGCGGGAGCTGGCCTGGGGCGAGCCGGAGACCGACGAGGTCGTCCTGACGGCGTCGGGCCGGTGAGCCCCACGATGCGACCGACCGCCCCGCGGCACCGGCAGCCCGTCGCCATCGTCGGCATGGCGGTGACCCTGCCCGGCGCCTGTGACCTGGGCGCGTACTGGCACAACCTCGTCACCGGCGCAGACGCCATCTCCGAGGTGCCCAAGGCCCGCTGGGACGCGGACACCTACTACGACCCGGACGGACGGCGCGGCCTCGATGGCGTCTACTGCCGCCGCGGCGGCTTCGTCGACGGGCTCGACGCGCTCGCCGCCTTCGACCCGACCGTCTTCGGACTCATGCCGGACTCCGTGCCCGGCACCGAACCCGACCAGCTGATCGCACTGCGCACCGCCGCGGCCGCGCTCGCCGACGCGGGAGAGGCCGCACTGCCCGAAGACCGCTCCCGGGTCGGTGTCGTGCTCGGCCGCGGCGGTTATCTGAGCGACGGACTCGCCCGACTCGACCAGCGGATGCGTACGTCCGCCCAACTGGTGCGCACCCTGCACGAGTTACTGCCCGAGCTGGACGGCGAGCGACTCGACGCGGTACGGACGGCGTTCACGGCCGCGCTCGGCGGGGAGCAGAGCCCCGAGTCGGTGATCGGCCTCGTGCCCAACTTCGCGGCGTCCCGGGTCGCCAACCGGCTCGATCTGCGTGGCCCCGCCTACACCGTGGACGCGGCCTGCGCCTCCTCGCTCGTCGCACTCGACCAGGCCGTCGGCACGCTCGCCGCGGGCAGTTGCGACGTGATGCTCGCGGGCGGCGTACACCACTGCCACGACATCACGCTCTGGTCCGTCTTCAGCCGGCTGCGGGCGCTGTCGCCGTCCCAGCGGATCCGCCCGTTCCACCGGGACGCGGACGGCGTGCTGATGGGCGAGGGCACCGGCGTGGTCGTACTCAAACGGCTCGCGGACGCGCGGCGCGACGGCGACCGGATCTACGCCGTGGTCCGCGGCGTCGGCGTGGCCGGCGACGGCCGGGCCGGCTCCCTGGTCAACCCGGACCCCGGCGGCCAGGCCCGCGCCGTCCGGCTCGCCTGGGCGGCGGCGGGGCTCGACCCGGCGGCACCGGGGTCGCTCGGCCTCCTGGAGGCGCACGGCACCGGAACCCCCGGCGGCGACCGGGCCGAACTGGCCGCGCTGGCCGAGGTGTTCGGGCCGCCGGACCCGGACGCCGGGCCCGACGCCGTGATCGGCTCCGTGAAGTCGATGATCGGCCACACGATGCCGGCGGCGGGTGTGGCGGGCCTCGTCAAGGCGGCCCTGGCGGTGCACCACGGCATGCTCCTGCCGACCCTGCACTGCGACGACCCGCACCCGGCGCTCCGCGTCACCCGCTTCGCTCCGGCCCAGCACGCCCGGGGCTGGGGCGGGGACGTCCGGCGTGCGGCGGTCAGCGCCTTCGGCTTCGGCGGGATCAACGCCCACGTCGTCCTGGAGTCGGTACCGGAGCCCGTGCCTGCCCCCGCATGGGCGCCTGCCCCGGCGTCGGCTCCCGCACCGGCATCGGCCCCGGCCGTCGCGCCTGCGGCCCCGGCACCCGGCGGCCCGGGCGCGGGGCCTGCGGCCTGCGCGGACCGTGCCGAAGTGGCCGAGCCGCCCCGGCTGTTGCGGCTCGCCGCCGCGACCCCGCAGGACCTCGCCGAACTGCTCGACGCCGACGACACCGCGCTGCGCGCGGCCGCCGCGGAGGGCGGAGCGAGAGGAGCCGGGGGCGCCCGCGTCGCCGTCCTGGACCCCACCGGCCGCCGCCTCGCCCTGGCCCGCAAGGCCGTCGCCCGCGCCCGGACCTGGGGCGGCCGGAGCGACGTCTGGTGCGCGCCGCGGCCGGTGCTCGGCACGGGCGGCGGGAAGATCGCCTTCCTCTGCCCAGGGCTGGAGGCCGAGTTCGAGCCGCGGGCCGAGGACGTCGCCCGCCACTTCGGCCTGCCGGCGCCGCACTGGCCGGACGCCCGCGTGGGCGACGTCGCCCGGCACGGCGCGGCCGTCGTCGGCCTCGGCCGGCTGCTCGCCGGAGCGCTCGCCCGGATCGGCGTCCGGCCGGACGCGCTGGCCGGGCACAGTGTGGGGGAATGGACGGCGATGGCGGTCGGCGGGATGTACGCGGACGCCGAGGTCGACGCCTTCCTGCGGGACTTCGACCCGGCCACGCTGCGCGTCCCAGGGCTCGCCTTCGCCGCGTTCGGCACCGGTGCGGACCAGGTGGATCCCGAGCTCGCGGCGTACCCGGACGTCGTCGTCTCGCACGACAACGCGCCCCACCAGACCGTCGTCTGCGGGCCTCACGACCAGGTCGAGGCGCTCACCGGGCGGCTGCGCGGCGCGGGAGTGCTCGGTCGGCTGCTGCCCTTCGAGTCCGGCTTCCACACGCCGATGCTCGCCCCGTACCTCACCTCCATCGAGAAGGCCGCGCGCGGCTTCACGCTGCACCCGCCCCGGGTGCCCGTCTGGTCCGCCACGACCGCCGCGCCCTTCCCGGCCGACGAGGCCGCGGCGCGCGCCCTCTTCCTGCGCCACCTGCTCGAACCGGTCCGCTTCCGGCATCTCACCACGGCCCTGTACGACACCGGGTTCCGGGCCTTCGTCCAGCTGGGCCAGGGCCAGCTGCCGGCTCTCGTGGACGACACCCTCACCAGCCACGCGTGCCTGACGCTCAGCGCCAACACGCCCCGGCACAGCGGGCTTTCGCAGCTGTACCGGGTGGCGGCCGGACTTTGGTCGCACGGTGCCGAGCCGGACTTCGCGGCGCTGCGGGCGGGGGCCACGCCTCGGTCGACGGCGGCACCTGCCCGTACGGCGGAGACCGACCCTACGGCGCAGACCGACCCTACGGCGCAGACCGTCCGTACGGCCGCGGAGAGCCCGCGAGCCGTCCCCGCCCCCGCCCCCGTCACCGTCCCCCTCACCCTCGGCTCCGGGCTCGTCTCACTCGACGCCGCCACCCGGGACCGGCTCCGCAGCACCCTGCGCGCGGCACCCGCACCCGGGCTGGACCGGCTCGCGGCCGTGGCCGCGCGGAGCCCCGTGGCGGCCGAACTGCGCTCGCTGCTCGGCGAGACGGCGGACACGGCAGCGGAACTGGCGGAACTTTTCGCCGCGGCAGCGGCCCCGCGCCGCACCGCGCCCGCGGCGCCGCCCCCCGGGCCCTCGGCGACCGGGGCGGTGCCGCCGCCTGCCGCCACACCCCGCGCCACCACCCTGCGCATCTCACTCGACACCATGCCGTACCTCGCCGACCACTGCTTCTTCCGGCAGCCCGCGCACTGGCCCGAGATCGCCGACCGCTGGCCCGTGGTGCCCGCCACCACCCTGGTGCAGCACATGATCGACGCCGTGCCCGGCCCGGGGAGGGCCGTGGCCGTGCACGACGCCCGGTTCCTGCAGTGGACCGTCGCCGCCCCGCCCACCGAGGCCACGGTCACGGCCCGGCCCGAGGGAGAGGGTCGGTTCGCCGTGGAGTTCGGGCGCTTCGCCCGCGCCACGGTCGAGACCGCCCACGGGCACGGCACCGCGCCCCGCCCACAGCCGTGGCGGACGGACGCCCCGGAGAGCCGTCCGGCTGTGTCCGCGCGGCAGATGTACGACGACCGCTGGATGTTCCACGGGCCGCGGTTCCGCGGTGTCACCGAGATCGGCGCGCTCGGCGAGCGGCACGTCCGCGGTGTCCTGACCACCCCGTCCGCGCCCGGCGCGCTCCTCGACAACGTCGGTCAGCTGCTGGGCTACTGGCTGATGGCCACGCACCCCGACCGCACCATCGTCTTCCCGACGGGCGTCGAGGAGATCCGTTTCCACGGCCCGCCCCCGCAACAGGGCACCGCACTCGACTGCCACATCAGGGTCACCACCGTGACGGACACCGCCCTGGTGGCTGACGCGCAGCTCGCCCGCGACGGCGAGGTCTGGGCCGAGATCCGCGGCTGGCGGGACCGGCGCTTCGACTCGCCGCCCGAGGTCGATCCGGTCAAACGATGGCCCGAGCACAACACTCTGTCGGTCACCCAGGATGGCGGCTGGCAGCTGGTCTTCGAACGCTGGCCCGACCCCGCATCCCGCGAGATATACATGCGCAGCCAGCTCGCGGGCCCTGAGCGCGAGCAGTACGCAGGACGCCCCCCGCGCGGCCGGCGCCAGTGGCTGCTCGGCCGGATCGCCGCCAAGGACGCCGTACGCCGCCACCTGTGGGCGCACGGCGCGGGCCCCGTCTTCCCCGCCGAGATACGGGTCGCCAACGACCCTGGCGGCAGACCGCGCCCCGAGGGCGTACACGGCAGAGAACTCCCGCCTCTGGAACTGTCGCTGGCGCACTGCCGGGAGGCCGCCGTCGCACTCGTCCGCCCCGCCGCCGACAGCCCTGGCACCTGCACCGGCATCGACATCGAGGAGATCGTCGAGCGCCCCGAAACGGCCTACGACGCCATCCTCGCCCCGGACGAGCGGGCGCTCTTCACCGGGCTCGGCGGCGGCCCCGGCCCGCTGACCCGGTTCTGGGCCGCCAAGGAGGCCGCGGCCAAGGCCGAGGGCACCGGACTGGGCGGCCGGCCGCGGGACTTCACAGCGGTCGAGGTCGAAGACGGCGCCCGTGCCCTCACGGTCCGGGCGCCCTCCGGCCGGCTGCGGCGCATCCAGCTCGCCGATGTGACCAACCCGCCGGGGCTGCCCACCCGTACCTACACCGTCGCTTGGACCGAGGAGAGCCCGTCATGACCAGCCCCGCCACCACCGGCCACGCGTACGCCACCGTCCTCACCGAGATCACCGACGCGCTGCACACGGTCCTCGACGACCTCGAACTGGACGACACCCCGATCACCTCCGACACCCGCTTCGTGGAGGACCTCGACCTGGAGTCCATCGACCTGGTCACGCTCACCGCCGAGCTGGGCGGGCGCTACGGCGACCGGGTCGACTTCCCCGCCTGGTTCGCCTCGCTCGAACTCTCCGACATCATCGGACTGACCGTCGGACAACTCGTCCAGTACATCGCGGGGTGCCTGCGGTGACCACGATCGAGGCGGGCGGGATCCGGCTGAACGTGGAGCGGCTGAGCGGCGCACCCACCCCGGCACCGGGCCCGCCCCAGACGGTCGTCCTCGTGCACGGAATCGCCACCGACAACCTGACCAGCTACTACTTCACCATCGCGCCCGCGCTCGCCGCAGCCGGACACGACGTCGTGATGTACGACCAGCGCGGCCACGGCCGCAGCTCCCGCCCGCCGCGCGGCTACGGCGTCGAGGACTTCAGCGGCGACCTGGACGCGCTGCTCGACGCCCTCGCCCTGGAAGGGCCCGTCCACCTGGTCGGCAACTCCTTCGGCGGCACAGTCGCCCTCGCCTACGCGCTGCGCCGCCCCGAGCGGGTCGCCGGCATCCTGATGCTCGAGTCCGAGCCGCCGACCGCCGCCTGGGCCAAGAAGATGAGCGGCATCCTGGCCGGCTCCGCCCACCAGCTCCACGACGAGCGCACCCTGCCGTGGATCGAGGAGACCTACGGCCGCCACGAGGCCCGCCTGGTGCGCTGGGCCACCCGGCTGCTGCACGGCACCTCCATCGCCGAGGACATCGCATCCTGCCCCGTCCCCGCCGAGGAGTCCTGGCAGAGCCTGCACGTGCCGGTCTGCGCGGTGTACGGCGCCACCTCCGACCTGGCCGACACGGCGCCCTGGCTGGAATCGCTGCTGCCCCGCTGCCGCACCCTGACGGTGCCCGGGCACGGGCACTCCGTGCTCGTCGGCACCCCCGAGACGGTCGTCCCGCTGCTGCTCGACTGGCTACGGGACGGCCACCGGGAGCTGGTCGCGCCGTGAGCCGCTTTCTGTTCGTCGTGCCGCCCCTGGTCGGGCACGTCAACCCGGCGGTCAGCGTGGCCGCCGAGCTGACCAGATCCGGGCACCGGGCCGCCTGGGCCGGACTGCCCGGGTTCGTCGGGGAACTGGCCGGGCCCGACGCCGAGGTGTACCCGTGCGACGTGCCCCCGCTCCCGGAACGTCCGGCTGCCCTGCGCGGTGCCGCAGCCTTGCGCTTCCTGTGGGAGGAGTTCCTCGTGCCGCTCGCCGGGGCGATGGCGCCCGGTGTGCGCCGCGCGGTCGAGAAGTTCCGGCCCGATGTCGTCGTCGCCGACCAGCAGACCCTCGCCGGTGCCCTCGTCGCCGAGCGCCTCGGGGTGCCGTACGCCACCGCGTCGACCACCCCGGCGGAGTTCAGCGACGCCCTGGACGGCATGCCGAAGGTGGCTCAGTGGACCGCCGGGCTCGTCGCGGAGCTGCGCGCCCGCCTCGGCGCCCCGGGGCGCACCCACGATCCGCGCTTCTCCCCCGACCTGGTGCTCTCCTTCACCACCCCCGAACTCGCGGGCCCGGGCCCTCGGCTGCCGCAGCTGCGGTACGTCGGTCCGGCGTTCACCGGGCGCCCGGCGGCCGACTTCCCCTGGGAGTGGCTGGACGAGCACCGGGCCACCGTCCTGGTCTCACTCGGCACCGCCAACACCGACCTGGGGGCGCGTTTCCTCGCCGAGTGCGCGGCCGCCGCGCGGGAGCGCGGGCGGCGGCTGCAGGCGGTGGTCGCCGACCCCGGAGGGGTACTCGGTCAAGAGTCCGACGCCGACCTCCTGGTGCTGCCCCGGATCCCCCAACTGCCGCTCCTGCGCCGGGCGTCCGCGATGATCAGCCACGCCGGGCAGAACACCGTCGCCGAGTGCCTGTGGCACGGCGTACCGCTGGTGGTCGCGCCCATCCGGGACGACCAGCCACTGATCGCCGGCCAGGTCACCGGCGCCGGCGCCGGAGTGCGGGTGCGCTTCGGGCGCGCCGACCGCCGGCGGATCGGTGCCGCCCTCGACGCCGTACTCGACGAGCCCGCCTACCGCGCGGCGGCCCGGCGCGTCGGGGACTCCTTCCGCGCGGCGGGCGGGGCAGCTGCCGCGGCGGCGTACCTGGAGAAGTTCGCGGCACAGAAGCCACGGGAGCCGCAGGAGTCACGGCAGCGGTGAGCGACCGACCGGCAGGGCGACCGCCGTGCCGAAGAGTGGAACGAGAGGAGACCACGGACATGGCCACCACGAACCAGCCCGCTGACACCCCCGGCATACCCGCCCCACCGCCCCCTGCTTCCGACGCCGAACGCGTCGCCCGCCTGCGCCCCGCGTACCAGGCAGAGCTGGCCGACGGCATCGCCCGGTTCTTCGAGCCGCGCCGCACCGACTGTCCCTGGTGCGGCGCGCAGCAGCTGCGTCGCCGCCTGCGCACCAAGGACCACCTGCAGCGAAAGCCCGGCACCTTCACCCTGGACCAGTGCCGCGACTGCGGACACACGTTCCAGAACCCGCAGCTCAGCGCGGCCGGGCTGGACTTCTACTACCGGGACTTCTACGACGGCCTGTACGCCGAGAAGATCGGCGGCGCCCTGGACAGCGACGCCGCGAGGGAACGCAACCACGAGCGGGCCGTGGCCATGCGGCGGCACGCCCGGCCGAAGCGCTGGCTGGACGTCGGCACGGCGGGCGGTGACTTCTGCCTGGCGGCCAAGGAAGCACTGCCCGGCACCGCCTTCGACGGGCTCGACATCGGCGCCCATGTGCTCGGGGCGCAGCAGTCGGGGCGCATCGAGCGGGCCTTCCAGGGCTTTCTGCCCGACCTCGCGGACGAACTCGCCGGCCAGTACGACGCGGTGAGCATGTTCCACTGCCTGGAGCACACCACGGACCCGAAGGCCCAACTGGCCGCGGTTCACACCGTGCTCCGCCCCGGCGGCCACCTGATCATCGAGGTACCCAATCCGGAGTCGCCCTTCGGCCGCCTCTTCGGCCGGTACTGGCTGCCGTGGTTCCAGCCTCAGCACCAGCACTTCGTGACCAAGGGGAACCTGCGCCGGGCCCTCACCGAGCTGGGCTTCACGGTGGTGGCGACGGACCGCGAGGAGTCCCATATCCCCGTGGACTTCACCGCGCTCGTGGGGCTGTACGTGCTGCGGCTGCTGCCGTTCCGCGACGAACCCTGGCTGCCCGAGCCTCCGGGCCGTCTCGGCGCCGCGGTCACCAAGACGGTCTTCTGGGCGGGCATACCGTTCTGCTTCCCGATGTACGCCCTGGACCGGCTCCTCGCCCCGCTGGTCCGCCGCAGCCGCTTCTCCAACGCCTTCCGGGTGATCGCCCGCCGCGAGGAGTGACCAGCCCAGCACGAGCTGCACCGTCTACCAGCCCGGCAAGGTGTTCGATGCCGTCCGACAGCTACGCGACGCGGGTGCCGTAACCAGGGAACCTCGCGCCCTCAACACCAAGACGCGCGTGCACCTGGCCGCGACACCTCCGGCGCCCAGCCCGTCAGCCGAGCAGGGCGCCCTCTGGTGAGCGGGCCCCAAGAGCACATCAGGGAATGCAAGCCAGGGAAACGGCATTGATCGGCACGAGCTGCACAGACGGGTCCTGCCGGGGCACCTTGTCCAACTGCACGACGGGCATCTCCGGAGCAGCCCCGCGATGCCCGTCGCATCAGGTCCCCGTCCACGCAGACTCCCCGTCGGTGCACGGCGGCAGAAGCACCTCAGGTGTCACGCCGGTGTCACCAACCCCGTAGACGCTCCCGGATCTCAAGGATTCCGCCCACGCAAACCGCACCGTTTCGTACCACGCGGACGCCAGAAGACGGTTCCGACTACCTGTGCCATGTGGTACCGCGAGCCCCGCTCGCCAGCACCACGGACCACTCACCGAGATCCGGACCAGGCGCGGACCAACTCGGCCTCGCATCAGACGTTTCCAACCTTCTTGGCGCTCCCGCTACAGCCGCCTACACGTTGTGGACCTTCCACAAGGCGACAGGCCGGCCGTCAAAGTCCCCGTGCCGACGTGTGACTGGGTCAATCGCCAGGCCGGGATCTGGCCGGTGGCCACCGAGCCTGTAGTGACTGCGCCGCCGTCGCAAGGGCAGGGACATAACTCAGCCTCCATCTGATGACGTGTCAGTAGAGGTCGCAAAGGGTTAGCAAGTGTCCTGCCACAGCCACCCACACACGGAGACACCGTGGAGTGGCGCAGCACCGCGCATCGGGCTTGCAACGGCGCCCCAGCCGCCCTCCCGAACACCGTGGAGCCACGGAGGCAACACAGGCGGCGAGCCACCGTCTGCCACCGCCCAGTCAGCTATTTGCGCAGGTCAACGGGCCCTTCCCCGTGGCTTCAGAGGCGTGGCCGGCAGTACGGGAGCCGGCAACGGGTCTCCGTCGTACCCCTTCACCTCTCCGAACCGTGTCCCTTCCATCCAGTCCTGACGCGCCTGCACGATCTCCTCCTGCGACCGTCCGATCCAGTTCCAGAACATGATCAACTCCTCCTCGAACGGCTCGCCGCCCAGGAGCATCAGGCCCGCGTCCGACTCGGCCCGCAGGGGCAGTTCGCTGCGGCCGCAGCCGAGGTAGAGCATCGAGCCGGGCAGGACCGGGACGCCGTCGACGTGGGCCTCGCCGGACATGGACAGGACGGCGTACTCGAAGTCCGGTTCCAGGGGGAGACGTACGTCCGCACCTCGGGACAGGCTCAGGTCGGCGCCGACGATCGGCGTGTACGCCGTGCCGGGCGAGGTCGCGCCGTCGAGGTCGCCGAGGATCAGCGTGGCCGTGAGGCCCGGCGCCGTGACGGTCGGCAGGTCGGCGTGGTGTTCGAAGCGCGGGTCGGTGTGGCGGTGGCCGTCGGGGAGCGCGACCCAGAGCTGCGCGCCGTGCAGGAAGCGGGCGTGCGAGCGGGGGCTCTCCTCGGAGTGGCTGATCGCCCGGCCGGAGGTCATCAGGCCCAGTTCGCGCGGGCGGATCGTCTGGAGGCTGCCGGTGGAGTCACGGTGCAGCACCTCCCCCTCATGCAGCCAGCTCACCGTCTGCAGACCCATGTGGGGGTGCGGCGGCACCTGCATTCCGGGTTCGTCGGCGATGTCGTCGGGACCGTAGTGGTCGACGAAGCACCAGGCTCCCACCATCCGGCGGCCGAGGTTGGGCAGCAGCCGGCGGACCTCGCTGGACTCGCCCAGCTTGACGCGCCGGGGACTCAGGAGTTCACGCACCGGCTCCGCCACCACGAAGCCCCGGCCACCGCACAGAGCGGGGACCGCCTCGCGCTCAAGATTGCTCATGGCCACAACCTAGTCCGGCGGGAGGCCTTGCGTCAGCGCGTCACCGCGCCACTGCGTCATCCGGGCGGCCATGCCCCGCTCTCGCACCTTCCGAATATAGTAGCCATGCATATGGTAGCCATGTACCGTATCCGCCATGAGCAAGGGTTCGGCGATGAGCAATGAGTCCGAGGGCGCGACGCCCGGGTTCCTGGTGTGGCGGCTGTCGACGAAGTGGCGGGTGGCCGTCGACCGGGCCGTCGCCCCGCTGGGGCTGACCCATGCGCAGTACGCGCTCGTGGCCTCGCTGTACGGCATGCGGCGGTCCGGCGAACGGCCCAGCCAGCGGCGCCTCGCCGACCACACGGGGCTCGAGCCGCTCTACGTGTCCAAGCTCGCCCGCACACTGGAGACCGCCGGCCTTCTGGAGCGCACCCGTGACCCGCGCGACCCGCGCGCGGTGCAGCTCGCGCTCACCGGGCAGGGGCACGAGGTCGCCGCGCGGGCGATCACCGTCGTACGCGGGCTGCTTCAGCAGCTCCTGGAGCCGCTGGGCGGCCTCGACAGCGCGCGTACAAGGGAGTTCGCGCGCGATCTGACGACCTTGCTCGACGCACCTCTTGATCCCTTCAGCGAGAACGAGACGGAGCAGTCATGACGACCACCGCACCCCTCGTCGGCCCCCGCGTCATCGCCCTGGCGCACTACGCCGGCCGGGCGATCCTGGAGAACGTACTGGCCCGGCACGGCATCACCTTCCAGCAGTCCGTCACCCTCCGCCTCGCGGCGCTCGCCGAGGGCCCGGTCGGGCGCGAGCGGCTCGTCGACGAGGTCACCGGCGCGCTGAAGGCCGGCGCGACGGAGGTGCACACCGTGATCGAAGAGCTGATCGCCGCGCGGTTGCTGGCCCCGAGCGGGGCATCGGGCGTGCGGATCACGGACGCCGGACGGGAGCTCTACGACAGGACCTCCGGCGAGACAGCGCCCATCACGGCCCGGATCTACGACGGCATTCCGGCGGAGGACCTGGCCGTCGCCGGCCGGGTGCTGAGCCTGATCACCGAACGGGCCGATGCCGAGCTGGCGGCCCTGACCGAGCAGGGCCCGCACAGGTAGTGGAATATTGAACCAACCCGCCCGGTTGTCGGCCTCGAAGGAGGCCCCGAGTGAACACGACCTACGACGCCACGTACTACGCCCACGGAACCCCTGCGGAGCGCTGGGAGCGCGCGCGGTTGTTCTTCGACGCCAAGGACTACGCCGCCGCCGCGCGTGTCCTGGTCGGGCTGGTCGAGGAGGTGCCCGAGCAGACCGGGCCGCGGCTGCTGCTGGCGCGTTCCTACTACCACTCGGCCCAACTGTGGCGTGCGGAGACCGAGTTGCGGACGATCGTGGAACGCGACCCCGTCGAGCACTATGCCCGGCTGATGCTCGGCCGCACGCTCCAGCGGCAGGGGCGGCACGAGGAGGCGGAGTCGCATCTGCGGATCGCCTCGGCGCTCGCGGGTGACTTCGAGCAGCGCTGACCGCCGGTGACAGACACCGGTGCCCGGCTCCGTGCGGAGCCGGGCACCGGTGTCTGCGGGCCGTCGGCTACTTCGCCGGCGTCCCGGCTCCGTACGACCGCCGTCCCCGCCGGTAGGCGATCTCGCCCAGCAGGATGTCGACGGCGAGGAAGGCCGCCAGCGGGATGCCGAACAGCGGCAGGAAGTAGCCGAGCACGGCCACGCCGGCGAGCAGCGGGACCAGGATCTGCGGCGGTACCTGCTGCCAGGCGCCGCGCGGGATCGGTCGGCCGAAGGCCGAGCCTCGGCCACGCTGCCACCACATGCGGTAGCCCCACACGATCAGCAGGATCAGGGAGAGCGTGAGCAGCATCAGGACGATCTGGTTGGCCAGGCCGAACAGGATGCCGGTGTGCAGGTCGATGCCCCACCGGGTGAGCTTCGCGAGCAGGGGGTAGTCGGCGAACCGCAGCACATCCATGACCTCGCCGCTGGACGGGTCGATCGCGACGGAGTCCTGCTTCGTGGGCCAGCCGCGCTGTACCTGCTTGACGACGTACGCCGAGGTCGCGTCGGCCGGCGGCACGATCTCCACCGGGTCGCCGAGGCCCTCGGCCCGCGCCGCCGTGAGGACCTTGTCCAGGCCCACTCCGTGCGCGGCGTCTCCCGCCTGCCCGGCAGCGGCGCCGTGGCCGGAGTGTTCACCGCCCGCCGCCGCCGACACCGACGGGGTGGCGTGGCCCAGCGAGGTGCGCAGTTCGTCGATGTTGGCCCCGGCGTAGGCCGACCAGGTGAGACCCGTCGCCGAGAGGAAGAAGAACCCGGCCGCCGCCCAGACGCCGACGCTGCCGTGCAGTCCGAGCGTGCGGCGCCGTCCGTTCGTGCCCCGCACCTTGCGCAGGGCCCGGCGGCGGGAGAACCACAGCACCAGACCGCCGGCCGAGATCACCCCCAGCCAGCTGGCCGCCAGCTCGCTGTAGAGCCGCCCCGTCTCGCCCAGGTGGAGGTCACGGTGGAACTCGTCGATCCAGGTGCGCAGCGGCAGCGCGCCGGTCGAGCCGTACTGTTCGAGGGAGCCGCGCACCTTCGCGGTGTAGGGGTCGACGAACACGGCGAGCGCGTGGCCCTCGTCGACGCCCGGGACGCCGGACAGCATGACCCTGGTCGTCGCGTCCGCCTCGGGTGAGGGGCGTACGGCCGAGATGGTGCCCTCGGGGTGGGCCTTGCGGGCTGCGGCCACCTGCTCGCTGATCGGCAGCTTCCGCTCGCCGACCGGGACGGTCAGTTCGTGGTCGTACACGATCTTCTCGGCCTGGAAGGAGGCGGCGTACAGCAGGCCGGTGACGGCGGCGACGAGGAGGAACGGCGCCACCAGCACCCCGGCGTAGAAGTGCAGGCGAAGGACCAGCGGGCGCAAGGGGGCCCAGCTGCTCTTCGACGGTGCCGGGGTGGCTGATTTCGGGGCCTCGTCCGTGGTGGTCGAGGGAGCGGTGGTCATCGGCGGGCTTCTCCGGGGGACGTCTTGTCGGCTGTTGCGGTGGTCGTCGTTCGCGGCGGTGGTGGTGTTGCGGTGCAGTAGTCGGGGCGGCGGGGCGTTCAGTTCCCGAGGAGTGCATGTGACGTGCATCACGCCTACGGGGAGGGTGCCGTGTCATCCTGACGCGATGGCAACTCCGAGTGATCGCGCACCGCTGGCCGAGCGGGTCGAGGAACTCCTCGCGGACGGCGTCCCGTTGGCCGTCTTCGCGGCCGGTGACCCGGTGCTGCGGCGCGGCACCGAGCCGTACGACGGTCAGCTGGAGCCCGCGCTGCTGGCCCGGTTCGTCGAGGCCCTGCGGGTCACCATGCGCGCGGCACCCGGGGTCGGTCTGGCGGCGCCCCAGGTCGGTGTGCCGCTCAGGATCGCGGTGATCGAGGACCCCGCTCCGGTGCCGGAAACGGTGCGTCTCGCGCGCGGGCGCGTGCCACAGCCCTTCCGGGTGCTGGTCAATCCCGCCTATGAGCCCGTCGGCGACGCGCGGGCCGCGTTCTTCGAGGGCTGTCTGAGCGTGCCGGGCTGGCAGGCGGTGGTGGCGCGGCCTGCCGAGGTGCGGCTGACCGGGCAGGACGAGCACGGGCGGGCGCTGGACGAGGTGTTCTCCGGCTGGCCGGCGCGGATCGTGCAGCACGAGACGGACCACCTCGACGGCGTGCTGTATCTGGACCGGGCCGAGCCGCGTTCGCTGTCGTCCGATCTGGCGATGGCGGAGCGCTGGGCTCAGCCGACGCCGGAGGAGGCCGCGCGGGCACTCGGGTTCGAGCTGCCGTAGGGCCACTCGGACGCCGTAGGGCACGGAAAACCGGAGGCGCTCTGCAGAGGGCTCCGTTACCGTGGCCCGCATGTCTACGCCCCGAATTTCCTAACCGAGGACCCGCTTCCACACCACCCGTGTGTCCTCTGCCTGGAATCTTGTTCGGAGCGTTTTCTCATGATCACCGTTCGTGACGTCGACGTGCGCGTGGGCGCGCGTCTGCTGCTGTCCGGAGTTTCCCTCCATGTCTCCCCCGGCGACCGCGTCGGCCTGGTCGGCCGCAACGGCGCGGGAAAGACCACCCTGTTGCACACCCTGGCGGGTGTCCTGCGGCCCGCCGCCGGAACGGTCGCCCGCACCGGCGACGTCGGCCATCTCCCGCAGGACTCCCGCGCGGCCGACCAGTCGGTCACGGTCACCGACCGGATCCTGTCCGCGCGCGGCCTGGACCGCGCGGTGCGGGAGCTGCGCCGCGCCGAGGCCGCGATGGCCGACGGCGCGGAGCGGTCGATGAACGCCTATGTGCGGGCCGAGGCCGAGTTCCAGGCGCGCGGCGGCTACGCGGCCGAGGCGGAGGCGGCCCGGGTCGCCGCCGGGGTCGGACTGCCGGCGGGCCTGATGGACCGGCCGCTCAGTGCCCTGTCGGGCGGGCAGCGCCGACGCGTGGAGCTGGCCCGCATCCTGTTCGCCGGGCACGGCACCCTGCTGCTGGACGAGCCGACGAACCACCTGGACGCGGACTCGGTCGCCTGGCTGCGCGGATTCCTCACGAGCCATCAGGGCGGTCTTGTGATGATCAGTCACGATACGTCCCTGCTGGCCGGCACCGTGAACCGGGTGTTCCACCTGGATCCGGGACGGGCCGCACTGGACGTCCACAACACCGGCTGGGACGCCTATATGGCCCAGCGGGAAGCCGACGAGCGGCGACGGGCGCGCGAGCGGGCGAACGCCGAGCGCAAGGCCGCGTCGTTGCACGCGCAGGCCGACCGGATGCGGGCCCGGGTGTCGACCGCGGTGGCGGCCCGGAACATGGCCCGCCGCGCCGACCGTATGCTCGCCGGCCTCGAACCGGCCCGGCGCGCCGAGAAGACGGCCAGGATCCGGCTGCCCGAGCCGGCGCCCTGCGGCCGGATCCCGCTCGGCGCCGTGAGCCTGACCAGGTCGTACGGCGGGCAGCACGTCCTGCGGGGGGTGGATCTGGCCGTCGACCGGGGCAGTCGCCTGGTCGTACTCGGCCCCAACGGTGCGGGAAAGACGACCCTGTTGCGCCTCCTCGCGGGCCGAGACACACCCGACGGCGGCCGGGTGGTCCACGGGCACGGGCTGCGGCTCGGCTACTTCGCCCAGGAACACGACACCCTGGACCCGGAGCTGACGGTGCGTGAGCACCTGACCGGGGCCGCCCCGCACCTCGCCGACGGCGAAGTCCGCCAGGTGCTGGGCTCGTTCCTGTTCACCGGTGACGACACGGGCAAGCGCGTCGGCGTCCTGTCCGGTGGCGAGAAGACCCGGCTCGCCCTCGCCGGCCTGGTGCACTCGGGCGCCAACGTCCTGCTCCTGGACGAGCCCACCAACAACCTGGACCCGGCCTCCCGCGCCGAGGTCCTGGCCGCGGTGGGCACCTACCCGGGCGCGATCGTCATGGTCACCCACGACGAGGGGGCGGTGGACGCGCTGCGGCCGGACCGGGTGCTGCTGCTGCCCGAGGCGGAGGAGGACCTGTGGAGCGACGACTACCGGGAGCTGGTGGTGCCCGCGCACGCGTGATCGCGTCCCGGCGACCGTTGGCTGCCGGTCGTGCCCCGCCAGGAGGAGGCCGTCCCGGCGACCTGTGCCGCCGGGCGGACACCACTGACCGGCCCGGCCGGGCCGGTCAGGCGTCCCGGTACGCCTCCAGCAGCCGGAGCCACACCTCGCTGATCGTCGGGTAGGACGGGACCGCGTGCCACAGGCGGCTGACGGGGACCTCACCGGCCACGGCGATCGTCGCGGAGTGGATGAGTTCGCCCACACCCGGGCCCACGAGGGTCACGCCGCGGATGATCTCGGCCTCGACGTCGACGACCATGCGGGCGCGGCCCTTGTAACCGTCGGCGTACAGGCCGGCCCCCGCGACGGTGGACAGGTCGACGTCGACGGCCTGCACGCGGTGGCCGGCCTGTTCCGCTTCTGCCAGGGACAGGCCCACCGCGGCCGCCTCCGGGTCGGTGAAGACGACTTGAGGTACGGCGGCGTTGTCGGCGGTCGCGGCATGCGCGCCCCAGGGCTCGGCGAGGAGGGTCTCCCCCGTGGCCCGGGCGGCGATGGCGGCGCCCGCGATGCGCGCCTGGTACTTGCCCTGGTGGGTGAGCAGGGCGCGGTGGTTGACGTCGCCGACCGCGTACAGCCAGTCGTGGCCGGTGACGCGGAGGCTGTCGTCGACCGGCAGCCAGGAGCCGGGGTCCAGGCCGATCGTCTCCAGGCCGATGTCGTCGGTGCGCGGCGCGCGGCCGGTGGCGAAGAGGATCTCGTCGGCCTCGACGCGGTCGCCGGTGTCGGTGACGGCCACGACGGTGCCGTTCTCGCGGGTCACCGACTCGATCGACGTGCCGGTGCGGACGTCCGTGCCGGCCTCGGTGAGCGCCTCGGCGATCAGTTCCCCGGCGAAGGGCTCCATCCGGGGCAGCAGGCCCTTGCCACGGACCAGCATGGTGACCTCGGAGCCGAGGGCACGCCAGACCGTGGCCATCTCGGTGGCGACCACGCCGCCGCCGACCACGATCAGCCGGCCCGGAACGCTCGGGGAGCTGGTGGCCTCCCGGCTGGTCCACGGCTTGACCTCGTCCAGCCCGGGCAGTTTCGGGAGGGACGCGCGACTGCCGGTGCAGACGGCGACGGCGTGCCGGGCGGTCAGGAGGTGCTCGGCGCCGTCGGGGCCGGTGACCGTCACCGTACGGGGGCCGGCGAGCCGGCCGTGGCCGCGGTACAGGTCGGCGCCGATGCTGTCGAGCCACCCGACCTGCCCGTCGTCCTTCCAGTGGGAGGTGTAGTAGTCCCGGTGGGCGAGGACGGCGGAGGCGTCGAGGGGGCCCTGCACCGACTGGCGCAGGCCGGGTACCCGGCGGGCGTCCGCCCGGGCGATGACCGGCCGCAGCAGGGCCTTGCTGGGCATGCACGCCCAGTACGAGCACTCGCCGCCGACCAGTTCGCTCTCCACGACCGCGGTGGTCAGCCCGGCCGCGCGGGCGCGGTCTGCGACGTTCTCCCCCACGGGCCCGGCCCCGAGCACCACGACGTCGTACGCGTTGGTTTCCGTTTCCGTCATGGGGTCAGTCTGGTGGGTGGTGTGCGCCCTGGCCACACGGGTAGGGGCGCGGAATACCTACCAGGTCGGCCGTGTTGTGCCGACGGTTCGCCCCCACACCAGGAAGAGGGATTTACACCATGAGCAGCACCGTGGAGCTCACCAAGGAGAACTTCGACCAGACGGTCACGGACAACGAGTTCGTCCTGATCGACTTCTGGGCCGACTGGTGCGGGCCGTGCAAGCAGTTCGCCCCGGTGTACGAGAAGGCGGCGGGCGAGAACCCGGACCTGGTGTTCGGCAAGGTGGACACCGAGGCGCAGCCGGAGCTGGCCGCGGCCTTCGGCATCCAGTCGATTCCCACGCTGATGATCGTCCGCGACCAGGTCGCCGTGTTCGCCCAGCCGGGCGCCCTGCCCGAGGCCGCGCTGACCGACGTCATCGGCCAGGCCCGGGGCCTGGACATGGACGAGGTCCGCAAGGCCGTCGCCGAGCAGCAGGCCCAGCAGCCGCAGGGGACCGAGTAAGCCGCCCGGGGCGATCGGACGCCCCCGGGAAACCGGCTCCGGGGCCGGGCCTGTCGGCCGGGCCCGGCCCCAGGTCGTGTCCGGCCCCAGGTCGTGTCCGGCCCGGAAGCCGTGTCCCGCCTAGAAGGGGTACGGGGCCACGTCCGCGCGTACCGTCGTCCAGCGCAGTTCGGTGAAGGCCTCCAGATTGGCCTCGCCGCCGAAGCGGGCGCCGGTGCCGGAGGCGGCCACTCCGCCGAACGGCGCCACGGCCTCGTCGTTCACGGTCTGGTCGTTGATGTGGACGATGCCGGTCGGTATGCGCTCGGCGAGGTCAAGGCCGCGGGCGGTGTCCCTGGTGACGATGCCCAGGGAGAGGCCGTACGGGCTCTGCGCGGCCAGGGCCGCCGCCTCGTCGGCGGTGTTGAAGGAGCGTACGGGCGCCACCGGGCCGAAGACCTCCTCCGCGTAGGCCGGGGTGCGGTCGTCGACGTTGGCGAGGACCGTGGGCCGGTAGAAGAGCCGGTCGTGCGTGCCGCCCGCCGCTATCTTGGCGCCCGCCGCCCTGCTGGACTCCACCAGGCCGCTGATCTTGGCGAGCTGGCCGGAGTCGATGATGGGGCCCAGGTGCACGTGGTCGCGGTACGGGTCGCCGACCGCGAGCGAGTCCGCCTTGGCGGCCAGCCGCTCGACGTACTCGTCGTACAGGGACGCGTGCACCAGGTGGCGTCCGGTCGTCATGCAGATCTGGCCCTGGTGGAAGAACGAGCCCCAGGCGGCGGTGGAGATCACCGCGTCGAGGTCGGCGTCCGCCAGCACGATCATGGCCGAGTTGCCGCCCAGTTCCAGGTGGGCCCGCTTGAGGTGACGTCCGGCGGCCTCGCCGACGGCCCGTCCGGCGGCGGTGGAGCCGGTGAAGGAGATGACCGGCACGCGCGGGTCGGAGACCAGGGCCTGTCCGGCGTCCGGGCCGCCGGGGAGCACGTGCAGCAGGTCCTCGGGCAGGCCCGCGGCGGCGAAGACCGCGGCCAGGGCCAGGCCTCCGCAGACGGCCGTGCGCGGGTCCGGCTTCAGCAGGACGCCGTTGCCCAGGGCCAGGGCCGGTGCGACGGAGCGGATGGACAGGATCAGCGGGGCGTTGAAGGGTGAGATGACGCCCACCACACCGGCCGGGACGCGGCGCGTGTACGAGAGGCGCGGCGCCTCGCTGGGCAGGACCTGCCCGGCCGGGCGGGAGGCGAGCGCGGCGGCCTCGTAGCACTCCTGGGCGGCGACGTGCAGTTCGAAGTCGGCCTTGCCCGGGACGGAACCGGACTCGCGGACGATCCATTCGCGCAGTTCGGCGGCGTGCGCGGTGAACAGGTCGCCCGCCTTGCGGAGTACGGCGGCGCGGGCGAAGTGGGGGGCGCGGGCCCACTCTCGCTGGGCGGCGGCTGCTCTCCCGGCGGCGGCCCCGACGTCCTCCGGGGTGGCGAGGGCGAGGGCGCCGAGGTCCCCGCCGGTGGCGGGCTCGGTGACGGTGTACCCGGGCCCGGACAGGGCTCGGGGCTGCCAGGTCCTGGGGTCGAGCAGCGGCATGACGGCTCTCCGATCGATCGGTCACCGGCGTACGGGGTGGATGGAACTCCCGTTGGAGCGTGGCCGGTTCGGCGGTCACAGGGCGGGGGCACGGCGATCCGGGGCAGCCGTGTGTGCCGCGGCCACGTTCGCACGCGCCCCCATTTTGTTGATGATGCAACATCCTAGTCATGCGCCGGGCGGTGACCGGCACCGCCGGCCTGATGGCTGCGGCCGTCTGCCGGGGAGTTGCCTTCCGGCCGGGTCAACTCGAGTCGCGGTGCAGCACCGTCGCGCCCAGCACCTTGTGCGTCTCGGGCTCGGTCATGGGCTTGCGCACGGCCCGGTCGACCAGTTCGGCGAGTTCACGGCCGGAGGGCAGTTCCAGGTGGACCGTGCTCAGCCGGGGTCGCAGCAGCCGGCCGAGCATCAGATCGTCGGCGCCGACCACGGCCGTCTCCTCCGGGACGCGGATGTCCTCGTCCTGCAGGGCCCGCATCAGCAGCATCGCGTACTCGTCGTTGTAGGTGAACACGGCGTCCAGACCGAGGGTCCGCCAGCGGGCGGCGAGACGCGCCGCGTCCTGTTCCTCGTGGGCGAGGGGCAGTTCGGTCACCGTGGCGTCGGTGCCCCGCAGGGCGTGGCGCACCCCTTCGAGCCGGGGCGCGGAGAACGCCTCGAGGCCGGGTTCCTGCGGGACGACGACGCCGATCCGGCGACGGCCGCGGTCGTAGAGGTGAGCGCCCGCGCTGTAGCCGACGACATCGTGGTCCATGAGCAGGGCGTGCGCGCCCTCGATGGTCTCGGGGCCGAGGGTGACCACGGCCCGGGCCCCGGAGCGCTTGAGCACCGCCACTCCGCGTGGGCCGAGTCCGGAACCGGGCACCAGCACGGCCACGGGCCGGAGTTCGGCCCAGGCTCGGGCGGCGTCGTCGCCGTGCGGGCCGCCGGTGCCGTACTGCACCACCGTGTAGTCGAGGCCGCCGAGCGCGACCTGGAGGTCGGTGAGGAACCGGCTGTAGAGCGGGCCGACCGGGAAGGTCGGCGCGGGGATCAGGACCATGCGGCTGTGCCCGGCGCGCAGGGAGCGGGCCGCCGCGTGCGGCACGTACCCGAGTTCCTTCGCGGCCTGGTGGACCCGGCGGCGGGTGGGCTCGCTGATCCGTACGGCGCTGGTGTTGTTGAGGACGTAGGAGACGGTCGCGCGCGAGACGCCGGCCAGGCGGGCCACATCGGCGCTCGTGGGCACGGAGCGCATCGGTGCGGGGGACGGGGGCGCGGGCGTTTTCGGTATCTGCACCATGACGTACGGCATCTTGGCAGAAGCCTCAATGCGCGCTTCCAGCGGGGGAGTTGTGACGAAGCCGTGAGCGTTCACGAGGGGCGGGGGGGCACCTCAAGGGGCTGCGCTAGCGGGTGGATTCCGCGCCCGTGAGCCGGTCGACCAGGTCGGTCCACGCCGACTCGAGGCGGGCCAGGGGTATCCCGCACTGCTTGGTCAGGTGGTGGATCAGGGCCGGGTCGAGCTGGCCCATCAGCGTGTGGGAGAGGAGCTCGCAGTCCGCGTCGGGGGCCGCCTGCCGCAGAAGCACGGCCACGTGATGGCGCAGCACACGGCGGGCCGGGACGACGAAGCGGCGGTTCGCGCCCGGCTCGGCCGCCAGCTGGAGTTCCAGTTCGTCGACCGACCGGCGCAGCATCGCGCGCCCGAACGCCCGCAGCCGCTCCGCGGGCGGCGCCCCGGGGCCGAGCGGCGGCGGGCCGCTGAGGAACGCGGCCTGGAACTTCTTCTCGGAGTGGTCGAGCAGCGCCGTCAGCAGACCGGTGCGGTCGCCGAACCGGCGGAAGACCGTGCCCTTGCCGACGCAGGCCGCCGTCGCCACCGCCTCCATCGTGACGGCGTCCGCGCCGCGCTCCGCCACCAGCCGCCCGGCGGCCTCCAGCAGCCGGGCCCGGTTGCGCGCGGCGTCGGCGCGCAGGCACGGCTCGTCGGCCTCCGGGGCGCTGTCGAGCTGGATCAGCTCGGGACGGGCGACGGGCTCCTGGGGCGTCGGGAAGGGCGGCGGGGCGGTGGACATGAAGCCAGCGTAAAGCATCGGGAACAAAACTGGACCGCGGTCCGGTTAGGGTGCTAGAACATTAAACGGACCTCGGTCCGGATCGTAACGGCTGTGTTTCGCAGCAGTCTTTCTCTACGTGGGAGTCAGCATGTCTGTTCGCATCCTCGCGCTCGTCGGCAGCCTTCGCGCCGGGTCGCACAACCGCCAGCTCGCCGAGGCGGCCGTCAAGCTCGCCCCCGAGGGTGCCGAGGTGAACCTGTTCGAGGGCCTCGCCGAGATCCCCTTCTACAACGAGGACATCGACGTCGAGGGCAGCGTTCCGGCCGCCGCCGTGAAGCTGCGCGAGGCCGCCGGGGCGGCCGACGGTCTGATCCTGTTCACGCCCGAGTACAACGGCACCATCCCGGCCGTCCTGAAGAACGCCATCGACTGGCTGTCCCGCCCGTACGGCGCCGGCGCCCTCAGCGGCCTGCCGGTCGCCGTGGTCGGTACCGCCTTCGGCCAGTTCGGCGGTGTCTGGGCGCACGACGAGACCCGCAAGTCCGTGGGTGTGGCCGGCGGCAGGGTGCTGGAGGACGTCAAGCTGTCCATCCCCGGCTCGATGACCCGCTTCGCCGAGACGCACCCGGCGGACGACGCCGAGGTCGCCGAGCAGCTGACCGAGGTCATCGCCCGTCTGCACGGCCAGGCCACGGAGCCGGCCGCCGCCTGACCCGTCACGCGACCGGTGCGAACGTGCCGGGGAGGGGCCGCAGCCGTTTCAGGCCGCGGCCCTTCCGGCGTGTTCTCAACCGTGTCAGACCGCTCGGGGCAGCTGCTCGGTCCGGTGGATCGGGGTCCCCGAGCCGGTGAGCGGCAGGCCCGTACCACCGCGCCGTGCCGCGACGATCTCCGCCGCGATGGACACGGCGGTCTCCTCGGGCGTACGGGCGCCCAGGTCGAGTCCGATCGGCGATCTCAGCCGGGCCAGCTCGCGCTCGCCGACGCCCGCTTCCCGCAGGCGCCGGTCGCGGTCCTGGTGGGTGCGGCGGGAGCCCATGGCGCCGACGTAGGCGACCGGCAGCCGCAGGGCCTCCGTCAGCAGGGGCACGTCGAACTTCGCGTCGTGGGTGAGCACGCACAGCACCGTGCGCCCGTCGGTCTCCGTCGACCGCAGATAGCGGTGGGGCCAGTCCACGACGATCTCGTCGGCGTCGGGGAAGCGGGCCCGGGTGGCGAAGACGGGGCGGGCGTCGCACACGGTGACGTGATGGCCGAGGAGCTTGCCCGCCCGTACCAGGGCCGCCGCGAAGTCGATCGCGCCGAAGACGATCATGCGGGGCGGCGGCACGGCCGACTCCACGAGCAGGGTGAGACCGCCCGGGCAGTGCGAGCCGTCCTCGGAGAGCTCGACCGTGCCCGTGCGGCCGCCGTCCAGCAGGGCGCGGGCCTGCGCGATCGCCGTGCGGTCCAGGTCCGGGGCGCCGCCGAGACCGCCCTCGTGCGAGCCGTCGGGGCGTACGAGCACCGCCCGGCCGAGGAGGCCGGCGGGCCCCCGGGCCACCCGGGCGAGAGCCACCGGCTCGCCACGGGCGGCGGCCGACAGCGCGGCCGCCTGGGGTGTCTGGGAGGCGTCGTACGGGGTGATCATGACGTCGATGGTTCCGCCGCAGGTCAGACCGACGGCGAAGGCGTCCTCGTCGCTGTAGCCGAACCGCTCGACGAGCGTCTCGCCCTCCTGGAGTGCCTGGAGGCAGAGGTCGTACACGGCGCCTTCCACACAGCCCCCGGAGACCGAGCCGATGGCGGTGCCGTCGGCGCGGACGGCCAGGGCGGCACCGGGAGGGCGCGGGGCGCTGCCGCCGACGTCGACGACCGTGGCGACGGCGAACTCCCGGCCCTCCTCGATCCACTCGTGCAGCTGCCCGGCCAGGTCAAGCATCGCCGCCCGCCATCAGGACACGGTCGGGCCGGATCGGCAGGTTCCGGTGGCGGACGCCGGTCGCGTGCCACACGGCGTTGGCGACCGCCGCCGCGGCACCCACGATGCCGATCTCACCGATGCCCTTGATGCCCACGGGGTCGTCCGGGTCGGGGTCGTCGATCCAGTCGGCCTCGATGTGGGGCACGTCGGCGTGCGCGGCGACGTGATAGCCCGCGAGGTCGGCGCCATAGAGGCCGCCGCCTGCCCGGTCCCGTACGGCCTCCTCGTGCAGGGCCATGGAGATGCCCCAGGTCATGCCGCCGACGAACTGGTTGCGGGCGGTGAGCGGGTTGACGATCCGGCCGGCCGCGAAGATGCCCAGCATGCGGCGGACGCGGACCTCGCCGGTGGCCGGATCGACGGCGACCTCGGCGAACTGCGCCCCGAAGGAATGCCGCTCCTTCTGGGCGAGGACGCCGATGGCCTCGGTCGTGTCGGACCGTACGGTGATGCCCTCCGGCGGGATGTCGGCACCCGGCGCGAGACTCTGGCGCAGCTCGTCGGCGGCGGCCGTGACCGCCCAGGCCCAGGAGCGGGTGCCCATCGAGCCGCCGGCGATCATCGCCGGGCCGAGATCGCTGTCCCCGAGGCGCACCCGGACGCGGTCCGTCGCCACTGCCAGGGCGTCGGCGGCGACCAGCGTGAGCGCCGTCCTGGCGCCGGTGCCGATGTCCGCGGCGTTGATCCGCACCGTGAAGGTGCCGTCCGCCTCCGCGGTGACGGCCGCCGTGGAGGGCATGGCACCGGCCGGGAAGGAGGCGGCGGCGGTGCCCGTGCCGAGCAGCCAGCGGCCGTCGCGGCGCACCCCCGGTCGCGGATCCCGGTCCGCCCAGCCGAACCGGCGGGCGCCCTCCCGGAAGCAGGCGATCAGGTTGCGGCCGGCGAACGGCAGGCCGGACACCGGGCCCACCTCGGGCTCGTTGCGTACGCGCAGCTCGATCGGGTCGAGGCCGCACCGCTCGGCGAGTTCGTCGAGTGCCGACTCCAGCGCGAACGAGCCCGGAGCCTCACCCGGGGCGCGCATCCACGTCGGGGTGGGCACGTCGAGCCGGACGATCCGGCTGGCCGTGTGGTGGGCGTCCGCGGCGTACATCGACCGGCTCGCCGCGGCGCTCGGCTCGACGAACTCGTGTACAGCCGAGGTGAGGTTCAGGGACCGGTGCTCCAGCGCGCGCAGCCGCCCGTCCGGGTCCGCGCCGAGCCTGACCCGCTGGGCCGTGGGGCTGCGGTACCCGGCGAGCGAGAACATCTGCCGTCGGGTCATGACGACCCGGACCGGGCGCTGCAGGACGGTCGCGGCCATCACGGCGCCCACCTGGTGCGCGCGGACGCCCTTGCTGCCGAAGCCGCCGCCGACATGCTCGGAGCGCACCCGCACGGAGGCCGGGTCGAGGGAGAACAGGCCGGCGAGCTCGCCGGCGACCCAGGTGGTGCCCTGGTTGGAGTCGACGACCTCGAGCCGCCCGCCCTCCCAACGGGCCGTCGCCGCGTGCGGCTCCATCGGGTTGTGGTGTTCCTCCGGAGTGGTGTACTCCGCGTCCAGCACGACGGCGGACGCCGCGAGTTCGGCCTCCAGGTCGCCCTTCTCGACCACGGCCGGCATGTGGCTGTCGAGCGCGTACGCCTCGCTCTCCCGCTCGGCGGAGAACGCGACGTCGTGCGGCTCCTGGTCGTAGTGGACCCGGAGGGACTCTGCGGCCTCCCGGGCCTGCTCGGACGTCTCGGCGACGACCAGCGCCACCGGCCAGCCCAGGTGGGCGACCCGGTCGTGCTGGAAGAGGGCGATGCTCGGGTCCGGGGCCATGCCCATCAGCCCGACGTAGTCGGTGTCGACGCGCGGGGCGTTCTGGTGGTGGAGCACGGCGAGGACACCGGGCATGCCGAGCACGGCCTCGGTGTCCAGGGCGCGGACGCGGCCGCGGGCGACGGTGGACAGCACCAGCCAGCCGTGGGCGAGGTCGGCGAACGGGATCTCCCCGGCGTAGCGGGCGGCGCCGGTGACCTTGTCGCGGCCTTCCACGCGGGAGTGCGAGGAGCCGACGGAGCCCTTGACCGCCCTGGTACCGGTCGTGGCGGTGGTCATCGGGTGGCCTCCTCGGCGAGTTCGCTCAGCACGGCCACGACGAGGTTGCGCATCAGGGTCACCTTGTATCCGTTGTGGGGCAGGGGCCTGGCGGCGGCCAGTTCCAGCTCCGCCGCGGCCGCGAAGGTCTCGGCGTCGGCGGGTGCGCCGAGCAGGACGCCCTCGGCCGCGCGGGCCCGCCAGGGGCGGGAGGCGACGGCCCCGAAGGCCACGCGCACGTCGTGCACGACGCCCTCCCGGACGTCGAGCGCGGCGGCGATCGAGCCGATGGCGAAGGCGTACGAGGCGCGCTCGCGGACCTTGCGGTAGCGGGAGTTGGCCGCTGTGGTGGTGGGCGGCAGGGTGACGCCGGTGATCAGCGCGCCGGGCGGCAGGGCGGTCTCCAGATGCGGGGTCTCCCCCACCGGCAGGTAGAAGTCGGCGAGCGGCACCTCCCCCGGCCCGTCCGCCGTCTCGTACGACACGGTCGCGTCGAAGGCGGCCAGGGCCACGCCCATGTCGGAGGGATGGGTGGCCACGCAGTGGCCGGAGGCGCCGAGGACGGCGTGGTTGTGATGCTCGCCCTCGATCGCCGGACAGCCGCTGCCCGGGCTGCGCTTGTTGCACGGGGAGGTGACGTCGGCGAAGTAGCCGCAGCGGGTGCGCTGGAGCAGGTTGCCGCCGACGGTGGCCATGTTGCGCAGCTGCCCGGAGGCACCGGCCAGTACGGCCTGTGCCAGCGCCGGGTAGCGGCGCCGGACCTCGGGGTGCGCCGCGAGGTCGCTGTTGGTGACGGTCGCCCCGATGCGCAGCCCGCCGTCCTCGGTGGGCTCGACGCGGTTCAGGGGCAGTTCGCGTACGTCGACGAGGAGGGCGGGCCGCTCGACGCCGGTCTTCATCAGGTCGACCAGGTTGGTGCCGCCGCCCAGGAAGCGGGCTTCCCGGTCGCCGTCGAGCAGCGCCACGGCGCCGGAGACGTCGTACGCCCGCTGGTAGCCGAACTCCCTCATGCCGCCGCTCCTTTGGACTCCGCGGCGCGGGCCACGGCCTGGACGATCGACACGTACGCGCCGCAGCGGCAGAGGTTGCCGCTCATGCGCTCCCGTATCTCCTCCGGCGTGAGGGGTGGTGGTCCCGCCTCGGGCCGTACGTCGCCGGTGGCCGCGCTCGGCCAGCCGGCCGCGTGCTCCTCGATCACGGCGATGGCCGAACAGATCTGTCCCGGCGTGCAGTAGCCGCACTGGTAGCCGTCCAGTTCGAGGAACGCCTGCTGCACGGGGTGCAGTCGGTCGCCCTCGGCCACGCCCTCGATGGTGGTGATCTCGCGCCCTTCGGCCGCCACGGCCAGTTGCAGACAGGCCACGCTCCGGCGGCCGTCGACCAGGACCGTGCACGCGCCGCACTGGCCTTGATCACAGCCTTTTTTCGTGCCGGTCATATCGAGTCGTTCGCGCAGGGCGTCGAGCAGCGTGGTGCGGTGGTCGACGGTCAGCGTGTACTTCTCGCCGTTGACGGACAGGGTGAGGTCGCTGGACGTCGATGGGGGCATGGAAGCCTTCTCTCTCAGGTCGTGAGGCCAGGAGGCGGGAACGCTGCGGGGGGCCGTACCGGTTCGTGACGGGGCAGGATGCGGGGCGGGTCGGCCGGGGCGCGGCCGTCGCGGGCTGTCCGCGCGGACGGCACACCGATACGATGGAGCAAGCGGACAGTTGTCCGTTACCCGGAAACGTAACGGACAACTGTCCGCTTAACAAGGGCCGGGTTTCGGCCAAGGGATCGCGAGGAGGGCGAGTGCGGCAGAAGAAGGACGCTCCGCTGCGCTCGGACGCGCAGCGCAATCGCGAGCGCATCCTGGAAGTGGCGCTGGTCGAACTGACGCGATCGGCGGACGCGCCGCTGAGCTCGATCGCCAAGAAGGCGTGCGTCGGGCAGGGAACCTTCTACCGCCACTTCCCCAGTCGTGAGGCACTCGTCCTGGAGATCTACCGCCACGAGATGCAGCAGGTCGCCGACTCCGCCGAACTGCTGCTCGAGAGCCGGGAGCCCGACCGGGCGCTGCGCGAGTGGATGGACCGGCTCGCGCGCTTCGCCATGGCCAAGGCGGGCTTGGCCGACGCCATCCGCCAGGCCACCAGCGCACCGGGGCAGCCCGCGAAGCCGGGACACACCCCGGTGACGGAGGCGGCCGAACTGCTGCTGCGCGCAGCCGAGCAGGCCGGCACCATCCGCCCGGGTATCACCGCGGACGACCTCTTCCTCACGATCGGCGGCCTCTGGACGATCGATCCCCACACCGACTGGCAACCGCGCGCCACCCGGCTGCTGGACCTCGTCATGGACGCGCTGCGGGTGGGGGCGCCGGGGCGCTGAGGGTCAGTCCCTCGGACGATGCCCGGCGCATGCGCGGCGGGCGGTCAGGCGACCGCCGTGGGGGCGAGTTCGCGCAGCTCCTGGAGGGCCGCCGCGACCGCCGGGCGGGCGTGGCCGCCGCCCCGGGTGCAGGTCAGGAGCTTGCGGTGGGGGTTGCCCGTGCAGCGGACCCGGGTGATCGGGAGGTGCGGGGTCAGGTGGGCCAGGCGCGGGACGAGGGCGACGCCGAGCCGGTGGGCGACGAGGTGGGCGGCGACGTTCCAGTCCAGGGCGTGATGGACGACGTCGGGGGTGAATCCCGCCGCGCCGCAGGCGGACAGCACGTGCGGGCGGCAGGGACTCTCCTCCACCGGCGCGATCCACGCCTCGTGCGCCGCCTCGGCGAGGTCGATCCGGGCCCGCCCGGCGAGCCGGTGTCCTTCGGGGACGACCAGGTCGAACGGGTCGTCCAGCAGCGGCCGCTGGTCGAACCGCGTGTCGCTCAGCGGCGGGTTGAGCGGGGTGGCCTCGACGATCGCCAGGTCGGTCTCCCCCTCGAAGAGCAGGTCGAAGCTCTCCGGGACGCCCATCTCGGCGATCCGGACGGACAGCCGCGGATGCCGCTCGCCCAGCCGGGCTGCCATCGGGGCCAGCAGCACCGAGATGGCCACGGGGAATCCGGTCACGCGCAGTACCCCCGAGGGCGCTCCGTGGTCGGCGCGTAGATCCAGTTCGGCCAGGTCCCAGCGGGCCTGGATGGCGTCGGCGTGTGCCAGGAGGCTCTCGGCGGCCGGGGTGAGGCGCACTCCGCGCCCCTGGGGCTCCAGCAGGTCGACGTCCAGGTCGCGGGCGAGCTGCCGGATCTGCTGGGAGGCGGCGGACGGAGTGAAGTGCAGGGCCCGGGCGGCCGCGGTGACCGTGCCGTAGTGGGAGACGGCCCTGAGGACGTGCAGCCTGCGCAGGTCAATCATGCAGTCCACGCTTCACAATGACGTGCACAAAGTCAACCTGGACGTGTAAGGAGATCTCGACGCACCCTGGCTGTGTCGCGACGGTCAACCAGCCACGAGGTACGAGGAGTCAGTCATGACCAGCACCAACGCCACGGCCTGCCCGCACTGCGGCTGGCCGGACGGGGGCGAGCCGTTCCGGGGGCTGTCGCGGCACACCACCGCGACGGGCCGCACGGAGTGGACGCGCTGCTGGTGCGGCTCGCTGCAGGTCCGGGTCGTCGACGGCCGCGGGACGCGCGTCGTCTCCCGCGGCGGGCCGGCCTCGGGCTCCGCTCCGGCGCGGTCGGACACGGCGAGCCGCTGAGCGCTCAGGACCCGCCGTGCCGCGCGAGCCGCTCCCCCAGCGGGCTGCGCCGGTAGAGCACTCGGCGGCCGTCGCGGGCCCGGGTGACCAGGCCCGTCGCGTGCAGGACACGCAGGTGCTGGGACACGGCGCTCGGGGTCACACCCAGGCGCCGGGCCAGTTCCACCGTCGGGAGCGGCTCGGCCAGCAGCCGCAGCAGTGTGGTGCGGGGTGCGCCGAGCAGGGCCGCGAGCACGGGGGCCGCCGGCTCGGGTTCCGGCTCCCACAGGGTCGCGGCGCCCCGGCTCGGGTAGGCGAGCATCGGCGGTTCCGCGGCACTGACCGGAGGCGCCGGCTGATGCGCGAACACGGAGGGGACCAGGCGCAGGCCCCGCCCCGAGCCGTCCACGTGGTGGCGTCCGCGCATCCGGTCGACGCGCAGGACTCCGTCGTCCCAGCGCAGGTTGCGGTGCAGATCGTCGAAGAGCAGCCGGGCGCCGCCGGTGGCAAGCTGCCGTGCCCGGTGGGTGATGTCGGCCTCCAGGACGAGCCGCATCCGGGGCCAGTACGGCAGCAGCGCCGACTCCCAGTAGCGGCGCAGGAGGACGCACAGCTCCTCCAGCAGCTCCGCGACCGGCGCGTCACCGGGCACGGTGACCGCCCGCAGCACCTCCGGCAGGGGCCGGGGCGCATGAGCGGCGAACAGGTCGCGGCGTACCGTCTCCGGGGGTGTGGCGCGTACGACGGTGAGCTGCTCGTCGAGGGTGGGCGCGAAGGACATCGGCCTCGGGGTCAGGAAGTCGGGCAGGGCCAGGGTGTCCCCCACCAGGGCGGCCAGCGACCGGGCGTCGGCCGGGTCGAGCCCCTGGAGCACGGAGGCGCGCCACCGCACGTGCAGCGGGTAGAGGGCGGGGGCGCGCAAGGCACGCAGGCTGCCCATCACCTCGCGCAGGGGCGAGATCGCGAAGCGGGTGTCGGCGAGGTCCTCGACGCCGAGCCGGAAGCTGATCATCAAGGCCCCCGCTACATCCTTTGGCAACCGCCCGGCCGTGGCGTGGACTTCGGCCCATGACGGATCACGACCACCGGAAGCGTACAGCGCACCAGGGCGCGAGCCCCCGGCTGATCCTGGTGCTGGCCCTGGTCTGCGGCGCGGCCGTGGGCAATGTGTACTTCCCGCAGGCCGTCAGCCCGTTGGTGGCGTCCGGCCTGGGTGTCTCGCCCGACGCGGCCGCCGCCGTGGTCACCGCGACCCAGTTCGGCTACGCGGCCGGGATCTGGCTGCTCGTACCGCTCGGCGACCGCCTCCCGCACCGCCCGCTGCTGGTCACGCTCCTCACGGTCACCGGGCTGGGGCTGCTCGCCGCGAGCGTCGCGCCGGGGCTGGTGTCGCTGGTGGGGGCCAGTGCCCTGGTGGGTGTGACGACTGTGGTGGCGCCGCTCACCGGGCCGCTCGCCGCCCGCCTGGTGCCGAAGGAGCGGCTCGGCGTCACCGGCGGCACACTGCTGAGCGGCTCCCTCGCGGGCATGCTGCTGTCGCGCACCGTCGGCGGTGCCCTCGGCGACTGGTTGGGCTGGCGGGCGCCGTACGTCCTGGCCGCCGCGCTGTCCCTGGCGGTGGCCGCCCTGTCGGCCCGCCTCCTGCCACGGACGGTCCCGCCCTCCGCCCAGCGCTGTCCGGCGCTCCTGGCCGAGCCGCTGCGGCTGCTGCGCACGGAAGCCCTGCTGCGCCGCTCCTGCCTCTACCAGGCCCTGGTGTTCGCCGGCTTCTCCGCCGTGTGGACGGGGGTGGCCCCGCTGCTCACGGGTCCGATGTACGACAGGGGCGCGGGGGCCGTGGGGCTGCTCGCCCTGGTCAACGCGGTGACCATGGTGTGCACGCCGGTCGCGGGCCGCCAGGTCGACCGGCATGGGCCGGACGCGGTCAACCGGGTGTGCTTCCTGGTGGTGGGGGTCTCGGCCGCAGTGCTGGCCCTGGGCGGTCTCGGTGGGGCGGTGGGGGCGGCGGCCCTGGTCGTGGGCACACTGCTGCTCGACGTCGGCATGCAGTCCGGGATGGTGGCCAACCAGGTGCGGATCCAGACGCTGCGGGCCGAGGTGCGCAGCCGGCTCACCACCGCGTACATGACCTGCGCGTATCTTGGTGGCGCCGGCGGCTCGTGGCTGGGCATGCGTGCGTACGGCCGCTTCGGGTGGCCGGGGGTGTGCGTGCTGGTCGCCGCGCTCACCACGGTCGCTCTCACCCGTCACCTGTGTGCCACCGGACTCCGGACCGCCACCCGCCGTACGGCGGGCAGGTTCCGCCGCCCGGCGGCGCCCGCGGCCGGGGCGGCGGACCGACCATGGCAGCCCGAGCCGCCGTGACCTCGCGTGAGGAGACGCCATGACGCATGTTCCGCCGCCGTTCGACCCCGAACTCGCCGGTGCCCTGGAGCTGATCAAGGACATGATCAGCCCGGGACTCACGCCGGACCAGATCGCCGAGGTGCGCCAGGGCCCGGGCATCGAGCTGCTCGCCGAGCTGGACCTGACGATGGGCGGGACGTTCGAGGTGGAGGACCGGCGGGTGCCCGGTCCGCAGGGCGCGCCCGACATCTCGCTGCTGATCTGCAGACCGGCCGCTCCGGCGCCCGCCGGTGCCCGGCCCGTCATCTACCACGTGCACGGCGGCGGCATGGTCATCGGGAACAACCGGGTCGGGGTCGACGTCCCGCTGGCGTGGGCGCGGGCGCTGGACGCGGTCGTGGTGTCCGTGGAGTACCGGCTGGCGCCGGAGCATCCGCATCCCGCACCGGTCGAGGACGTGTACGCAGGGCTGCTGTGGACGGCCGACCACGCCGCCGAGCTGGGCGCGGACCCCGAGCGGATCGTCATCGCGGGGGCGAGCGCGGGCGGCGGGCTGTGCGCGGCGCTCGCCCTGCTCACCCGGGACCGCAAGGGGCCGCAGCCGATCGGGCAGGTCCTGATGTGCCCGATGCTCGACGACCGCAACGACACGCCGTCGACGTACCAGATGGCGGGCCTCGGGGTGTGGGACCGCACCGCCAACGAGACCGGCTGGACCGCGCTGCTGGGCTCACGGCGCGGCGGGCCCGACGTACCGGCGTACGCGGCACCGGCCCGTGCCGAGGACCTGACCGGGTTGCCCCCGGCCTTCCTCGACGTCGGCTCGGCGGAGACCTTCCGCGACGAGGTCGTCGCCTACGCCTCGCGCATCTGGCAGGCGGGGGGCGTGGCCGAACTCCACGTGTGGCCGGGCGGCTTCCACGGCTTCGACGGTTTCGCACCCCAGGCGGCGCTGTCCCAGTCGGCCAGGGCCGCGCACGTGGACTGGCTGCGGAGGCTTCTGAACGGGTGACGGCAGGGCGCACCATAGGCCTATGAAAGAGCTGGCCGGACGCCTGACCGCGCTCGACCCGGATGCCGGTGCGGCGGTCCGGGTCATCGCCTACTTCGACCGCCTGGCCGAGTCCAGGGCCGGTGTCGAGGCCCTCGTACGCGGCGCCGCCGTACTGTCCGGCTGCCCGGCCCGCCTCGTGGACCCCGAGCGCCGCGTCCACGTCCGCGTAACGCCCGACGGCACCCGCCAGGACACCGAGACCCCACCGAACCCCACTTGGCCCTCCGCCCGACTGAGCCCGGACGGGCCCGCGACGCTGTGGCTGGAACGGGGCAGGGCGGAGGGTGACAGTGGCATCGCGCAGGGCGCCGTAGCCCACCCCGGGCCGGTCGGCACGGAGGCCACCGGGGCCGCATCCACCCCGGGCGATGCGGATCGGGCCGGGACCACGCCCGGTACGGCAGTCACGGAGCAGGCCGGAGCACAACCCGCCACAGCCATCGCAGGACACGCCGGGGCGACGCCCGGCAGGGTCGACGCGCGGCAGGGCGCGGCCGAACCCGGCCCCGATGCCGTGCCCCCGCCCAGTGTCGTCGACGCCGTGATCCTCGAACGCGCCGCCGCTGCCCTGCGGCTCGTTCTCGACCGTACTCGCGGGCGGGCCCCGGCCGATGATCCGGCGTTGGTCGAGACACTCCTCGATGCCACGGCCCCGGAGCAGGCCCGTCTGTACGCCGCCCGGAGCCTCGGTCTGGACCTCACGGCACCGGCCCGGGTTCTCGTGCGGCTGAACGACCGGCCCCGGGTCGTACCCGCCGGGGCGGAGGGTGCGGGCGTCGCGGAGTCCCGCCCGGCTCCCCCGGGCGCCCGCCTCGGGGTCGGGCCCGCCGTGCCCGTGCTCGAGCTGCCCCGGTCATGGGCGGCGGCCCGTACCGCCCTGCGGTTCACCGCCGAGGGCACCCCGCAGGACCCCGGTCCGCGCGTCGTGTACGCCGATGAGCTGGGCGGGATCGCCCTGCTCGCCGACCTCGTCGTACCGGGAGCCGAGCCGCCGCCCGACGTCCGTGCGCTGGAAGCGGCCGCGGCGGCCACGCCCTGGTTGCCCGCCACCCTGCACGCGGTCGCGTCCACGACGAGCCTGCGGGCGGCCGCGGCCGGGATCAACGTCCACCACTCCACGCTCCAGGACCGGCTGACACACGCGGAGCATCAGCTCGGCTGGCCGCTGCGCACCCCGCAGGGCCGGCTCCGGCTCCAACTGGCCCTGGCCATGCGGCACCTGGCCCGCCCGTAGCCGACCGGCCGCGCCCGGCGGCCACCCGGTTGTGATACCCCCCGGCGTGATCCAGATCGCGCCCCTGGCCCGTGCCACGGCCCACCGCCCGGGAGAGACTGTCCGGGCGCCGTCCGTACGAGGTTCAGGAGCATGAGGCATGAGCGTGCAGCGCTATCCCCTGTCCGGGGTCACGGTGGTCAGCGTGGAGCAGGCCGTGGCCGCGCCGTACGCCACCCGGCAGCTCGCCGACCTCGGCGCCCGGGTGATCAAGGTGGAGCGGCCGGGCGGCGGCGATTTCGCCCGCCGTTACGACACGACCGTGCACGGCCTCTCCAGCTATTTCGTGTGGCTCAACCGGTCCAAGGAGTCCCTCACGCTGGATCTGAAAGACCCGCGCGGCCGGGAGATCCTGCACGACCTCCTCGACGGCGCCGACGTGTTCGTGCAGAACCTCGCCCCGGGCGCCGCCGCCCGGCTCGGCCTGGACGCGGCCACCGTCACGAGCCACCGCCCCGGCCTGATCCCCTGCACGATCTCCGGCTACGGCACGACCGGCCCCTGGGCCGACCGCAAGGCCTACGACCTGCTCGTGCAGTGCCAGACCGGGCTGGTGTCCCTGACGGGAACGCCGGAGGGGACCGCCCGGACCGGGATCTCCGTGGCCGACATCGCCGCCGGGATGTACGCCTACAGCGGCGTCCTCACCGCCCTGTACACCCGCGCCACCACCGGCGAGGCCCACCCGGTGGAGGTGTCCCTGTTCGAGGCGCTCGCGGAGTGGATGGGCCAGCCCGCCTACTACACCCGGCACGGCGGCACCCAGCCCCCGCGCCTCGGCACCCAGCACGCCACCATCGCGCCGTACGGGACCTACCCGGCCGCCGACGGGAAAGAGGTGTTGTTCTCCATCCAGAACGAGCGGGAATGGGCGGCCCTGTGCGCGGAGTTCCTCGGCCGGCCGGAGCTGGTAGACGACCCGCGCTTCGCCACCGCCTCCGACCGCGTCGCGCACCGCGAGGAGCTCAACACCGTCGTCGCGGGCCGTATCGCCCGCTCCGGCTCCGACGAGATCCTCAAGGACCTGGAGCACATCGGCATCGCCTGCGCCGGGGTCAACGACGTCGCCGCGTTCCTGGACCATCCGGTGCTGGCCGGCCGCGACCGCTGGACCGAGGTCGCGGTGCCGGGCGCCACCGTCGAGGCCCTGCTCCCGCCGGCCGACCTCGCGGGCCTGCCCGCGCGCATGGACCCCGTACCGGCACCCGGCGAGCACACCGGGGCGATCCTCACCGAACTGGGCCGCACCGACGAGGAGGTGGCGGCACTGCGCGCGGACGGTGTCGTCTAGACGCTCAGCGGGATTCGGCCGCCCGCCGTGCCTCCTCCGCGGCCTCCTGCTCCTTCGAGGCGCGCAGGCTGGTGATCGTCGTGATGGTCAGGACCAGCACGATGAAACCCAGCGAGAAGGGGATGCTGATCTCGGGCACATGGACGCCCGACTCGTGCAGGGCGTGCAGCACCAGCTTCACGCCGATGAAGCCGAGGATGATCGACAGCCCGTACGAGAGGTGGACCAGCCTCTTCAGCAGACCGCCGATGAGGAAGTACAGCTGCCGCAGGCCCATCAGGGCGAAGGCGTTCGCGGTGAACACGATGTACGGGTCCTGGGTGAGGCCGTAGATCGCGGGGATGGAGTCGAGGGCGAACAGCACGTCCGTGGAGCCGATCGCGAGCATCACGACCAGCATCGGGGTCATGATCCGCTTGCCGTTCTCGGTGATGAAGAGCTTCGTGCCGTGGTAGCGGTCGGCCACCCCGAAGCGCTCCTCCGCCATCTTCAGCAGCTTGTTCTCCTGGTACTCCTCCTCGTGGTCCTGCTTGCGCGCGTCCTGGACCAGCTTCCACGCGGTCCAGATCAGGAAGGCGCCGAAGATGTAGAACACCCAGGAGAAGGCGGAGATGATCGCCGCGCCGGCCGCGATGAAGATCGCCCGGAGTACCAGGGCCATCAGCACACCGACCATCAGCACCCGCTGCTGGTACTGCGACGGCACCGCGAACTTCCCCATGATCAGGACGAACACGAAGAGGTTGTCCACGCTGAGCGACTTCTCCGTGATGTACCCGGCGAAGAACTCACCCGTGGGCCCGCTCCCACCGAAGTACCAGAGCCCCAGCCCGAACAGCACGGCCAGGACGATCCACACCACCGTCCACGTCCCGGCTTCCTTGATCGACACGTCGTGGGGCCTGCGGCCGACGAAGAAATCGACGGCGACGAGCACGCACAGTACTGCCACCGTCAGCAGCCACACGGACAGCGAGACGTTCACTTGTTACTCCTGGTGCAGGTGTGGGGATGGCACATAGTCATCTGTCCTGGCCGATTTCCGCCAGTCCTACAAGGTGAACAAATGGTCAAAGCTGCACGTGGAGCGCCTCCAGGACGTCCTGGTCCGTCAGCTGGTCGAAGTTCTCGTACCAGAGGCCCACGGCCATGAACGCCGCCGGCTGGTGCAGGCAGAGCACCTCGTCGGCCTCGGCGCGCATCAGCTCGGCCGCCTCCGGCGAGCACACCGGCGCGGCCAGCACCACCCGTGCGGGCTCCTGACGGTGTACGGAGCGCAGCGCGGCGCGGGCCGTGGAACCCGTCGCCAGGCCGTCGTCGACGACGATCACCGTCCGTCCCCGCAGGTCGGGCCCGGGGCGGCCCTGCCGGTACAGCCGCTCGCGGCGGCGCAGTTCCGCCCGCTCCCGCTCGATGACGGGGGCGAGGTCGGCCACGCCGAGGCCCAGGTGACGCAGGGCGTCCTCGTCGAGGAGCGGGACCTCGTCCCCGGCCATCGCGCCGACGCCGTACTCCTCCTGGAAGGGCGCCCCGATCTTCCGTACGACGAGCACGTCGAGCGGGGCGTCCAGCGCCGCCGCGACCTCGCTCGCCACGGCGACCCCGCCGCGGGGCAGGGCGAGGACGAGCGGGTGGGGCAGGGCCCCCGCGTCCTGCCGGGTGCGCAGCTTCTCGGCCAGTTCGCGGCCTGCCTGCCGGCGATCGCGGAACCGCATGACGGTCACCTCTGCTTCCCGCACGGAGAGGGGCCCTCGGCCGGCCCGGGCTCCGCGTACCCCCTGCCCGGCGGACGACGCACCGGCGGGCGGGCCGAGCGGGGCCGTCAGCCCGCCGTGGTGCTCAGCCGTTCGTCGCACCACTGCCGGGCCGCCTCGGTGACCTGGTCCAGCGTGCCCGGCTCCTCGAACAGATGCGTGGCGCCGGGCACCACGTGGAGGGTGTGCGGGGCGCTCAGCCGCCGGGCCGCTTCCTCGTTGAGTCGCAGCACGTGCTGGTCCCGGCCGCCCACGATGAGCAGCACCGGGGACCGGACGGCGGCCAGGGCGTCGCCCGCCAGGTCGGGCCGGCCGCCGCGCGAGACGACCGCCGGCACCCGGCCGGGCCGTTCGGCGGCGGCGACCAGGGCCGCGCCCGCGCCGGTGCTGGCGCCGAACAGGACGACGGGCAGGCCGTGGGTGGCGTACCACTGCTCCAGCCAGTCGATGGCGGCCACCAGCCGGCGTCCCAGCAGGGGGATGTCGAAGCGGAGTTCGGCGGTGCGCAGGTCCCGCCGCTCCTCCTCCTCGGTGAGCAGGTCGATCAGCAGGGTGCCGAGTCCGGCGGTGCGCAGTCCGGCGGCGACCTCGCGGTTGCGGGGGCTGTGCCGGGAGCTGCCGCTGCCGTGCGCGAACAGCACGACCGCGCGGGAGTCCGGCGGCAGGTTCAGATCGCCGGTGAGCGCTGCGCCGCCGACGGGCACGGTGACCGTCTGGGTGATCATCGGAGGCCTCCTCTCCCCCGGTTCCTTCGGTTCCCCCGGTTCCCCCGGTTCCCCCGGTTCCCCCGGTTCCCCCGGTTCCCTCGGTTCCCCCGGTTCCCTCGGTTCCCGTTGGTTCCGGTTCCCTCGGTGGGTCCTGCCGTCCGCCTACCCACGCCCCGGCGGGCGTCCCGCGTGCGGCGTGGCGCGATCTGTGGGATGCCTGTCGTTGACGCCATGCCCCGGCGGACGGAGCGTGGAAGCGTGACTCCACGTCGTATCGTCTTCGTCGTTTTCGACGGCTTCCAGCCGCTCGATCTCACCGGCCCGCACGAGGTGTTCCACGGCGCGGGCGGCTATGCCTGCGAGATCGTGGCGACCCGGGCCGGACCGGTCAGGTCGGCCGGCGGGCTGCTCGTGCACGCCGGGCACGGCGTGGCGGACCTCGACCCGGCCGCGACGGACACCCTGGTGGTGGTCGGCGGCCACGGGGTCGACCGGGCCCGGGAGGACGCGGCGTTGGTCTCCTGGATCGCCGCCGCCGCGGCCGGTGCCCGGCGCGTCGCCTCGGTGTGCAGCGGGGTGTTCCTGCTGGCGGCCGCGGGACTGCTGGACGGACGGCGGGTCACCACGCACTGGGCCCGGGAGGAGCAGCTGGCCCGGGAGCATCCCGAGGTGCGCGTGGACTGCGACCCGATCTTCGTGCGGGACGGGCGGGTGTGGACCTCGGCCGGGGTGACTTCCGGCATGGATCTGGCGCTCGCCCTGGTGGAGGACGACCTGGGCCGGGACGCCGCGCACGCGGTGGCCCGCCGGCTGGTGCTGTTCCTGCGCCGCCCGGGCGGCCAGTCGCAGTTCAGCGTGGCGCTCTGGTCGCGGCAGCCGGCGACGGACCCGGTGCGGGCCGCCGTCGGGGCGATCCACGCCGATCCGGGCGCCCGGCACGACATCGCCGCCCTCGCCGCCCACGCCGGGCTGAGCCCGCGTCACCTCCAGCGGCGCTTCACCGCCGAGCTGGGCGTGCCGCCCGCCGCGTATGTCGAGCGGGTGCGCGTCGAGGCCGCCCAGCGCGCGCTGACCGGGGGCGACGAACCGGTCGAGGCGATCGCCCGCCGCTGCGGCTTCGCCACGGCTGAGACCCTGCGCCGCACGTTCCACCGCCGGCTCGGCGTCGCGCCGTCGGACTACCGCGCCCGGTTCCGCTCCACCACGGGACCCGCCGGCGCCCATCACGTCTCAGAGGAAGGGGAAACCGTATGACGACCTACGGACTGCTGGTCTTCGAGGAAGCCGAGGAACTCGACTTCGTGGGGCCCTGGGAGGTCTTCACCGTCTCCGCCCGGCTGCGCGACGACTCCGACACGGCCGTACTGATCGCCGAGCGTCCCGGCCCGGTGCGCTGCAACAAGGGCCTGCGTGTGCTGCCCGACCACACCCTGGACGACCATCCGCCCCTGGACGTGCTGCATGTGCCGGGCGGGCGGGGCGCGCGTGAGGTCCAGCCGCACAACCCGGTGCTCACCGACTGGATCGGGAGGGCGGCGGAGCGGGCCGCCTGGGTGCACGGCGTGTGCACCGGCACCTTCCTGCTGCACGCGGCGGGTCCCGCCCGCGGACGCCGGGTGGCCACGCACTGGAGTCAGGAGGACACCTTGGAGGCGCTGGGCGACGTGACCGTCGTCCGGGACGTCCGCTACGTCGTGGACGGCAACCTGGTCACCAGCCAGGGCGTCTCGGCCGGCATCGACAGCGCGCTGTGGCTCGTCGGCCGGCTGCACGGCCGGGACCACGCGCGGGCCGTGCGCCGCTACATCCAGTACGACCCGGCGCCTCCGTACCTCGCGGACGAGCCTCTCTGACGGCCGCTGCGGCCGTCGCTGCATGGGTGGGCCGGTGTCGGGCAAGCGCAGTTCATGGGCGGTGACACGGGCGACGGCGGGCAGGGTCGGCAGCCGGGCGAGTGCGGGCACCGGGCGGTGCCGCATCCGGGTGATGTCCGGATCGAGGCGTGGGCGGCGTGCCGGGAGCACTGTCTGGCGGAAGCCGTCCTGGCGTTGGTGGAGTGCTTCGCGGACGTCTCCGGGGTGCGGGCCACCGCCGTGGACCGGGTGCGGCTGGCCGAGGCCAGCGACGACGATCTGCTGGCCACGCTGCTGGACGAGGTCATCTTCCGGTGGGAGGAGTACGGCCAGGTGCCCGTGGACGTGGAGGCTGACGAGGCCGACGGCGGCCTGGACGTGCGGCTCGCGGTCATCGGGCTCACGGACGTGGAGATCACCGGGTCGGTCCCTACGGCGGTCGCGTGGGAGGAGCTGCGGATCGGGCCGGATCCGTACGGGTGGTCGTGTGCGGTGAGGGTCGACGCCTGAGAGACCCGAGCGGGCTGAGCGGTATGAGTGGTCTGTGCGGTCGTCCTACCGTGGAGGTGTGGTCGGCGGCATCGTGACGCTGTTCCTGTGCGGTGACGTGATGCTCGGGCGCGGCGTGGACCAGATCCTGGCGCATCCCTGCCCTCCGGAACTGCGGGAGGCGTACGTCGAGGACGCGCGTTCCTACGTCCGGCTGGCGGAGTCGGCACACGGCCCGGTGCCCGCGCCCGTCCCGCCGTCCTGGCCGTGGGGCGAGGCGCTGCGCGTGCTGGACGAGTCCGCGCCGGACGCCCGGATCGTGAACCTGGAGACGTCGGTGACGAGCGGCGAGACGTTCGCGCCGGACAAGGAGATCCACTACCGGATGCACCCGGCCAACCTGCCGGCCCTGGCCGTGGCCCGGCCCGATGTGACCGTCCTCGCCAACAACCACGTCCTGGACTTCGGCCGTCCGGGCCTGCTGGAGACGCTGGCAGCGCTGGCCCGGACGGGCCTGCGGACAGCGGGAGCGGGGCGGGCCGCCGCAGAGGCGTACGCACCCGCCGCGGTGCCTCTCCCGGGCGGGCGGCGTCTGCTGGTGTTCGCCCTCGGGGCACGGTCCAGCGGCATCCCGTCCGGCTGGGCGGCGACGGCGGAGCTGCCGGGGGTCGCGTACGTGCCCGCGCTCTCGCCCGCCGCGGCCGACGCCGTGGTGCGGCATGTCCGGCGGACCGTACGGGCCGGTGATCTCACCGTCGTGTCCGTGCACTGGGGCTCCAACTGGGGCTTCCACGTCCCCCGGGAGCAGGTCCGTTTCGCACGCGCCCTGGTGGACGGCGGTGTCGACGTCGTCCACGGCCACTCCTCGCACCACCCCCGCCCGCTGGAGGTGTACCGGGACCGGCTGATCCTCTACGGCTGCGGCGACTTCGTCGACGACTACGAGGGCATCTCCGGCTACGAGGAGTACCGCGACGATCTGCGGCTCGCGTTCCTCGTCTCGGTCGAGGCGGACAGCGGACGGCTGGCCGGGCTGCGCATGGTGCCGCTGCGGGCCCGGCGGATGCGGCTGGAGCCCGCGTCCGGGGTGGACCGTGCCTGGCTGCGGACGACGCTCGACAGGATCAGCGGCGGGGTGGGCGTGACGCTGGAGCCCGACGGCTCGCTGGCCCTGGCGGACGGATGATCCGCCAGGGCCGCCCAGCCGCCCGAGCGGCCCTGGCGATCGGTCCCGAACCGCATGTCCGGGTCCCGCAGGGGTACCCCGGGCCACATGACCGGCATCGAACTCAGCAGCAACGCGTTCAACGACCACTCCTTCATCGCGCGCCGGTACTCGTACGAGGGACCGAACGTCTCCCCGCCGCTGACCTGGAGCGGCGTACCGGACGACGCGGCGGAGCTGCTCCTGCTCTGCGAGGATCCCGACGCCCCGTCGGGCACCTTCGCGCACTGGGTCGTGGTCGGCATCGACCCGCACAGCGACGGCGTCGAGGCCGGGCACTGCCCGCCGGGCGGCACGGAGCTCGTCAACGGCTACGGGCAGCAGGGCTGGGGCGGGCCGCATCCCCCGCCGGGTGACGACGCCCATCACTACTTCTTCCGGCTCTACGCCCTGTCCGAACCGTGCGTCCTGCCCGACGCGCCCGGTGCGGACCAGGTGCACGAGGAGGTCGAGAGGCGCCGGCTGGCGGACGGGACGCTGGTGGGGCTGTACCAGCGCTGACGCGGAAGTCAGGCTCCACCCACCTGACCGAGGCACAACGATTGGTTGTGGCTCGGGTGCCGGACGGTTGTTTGCCCGCCTGGCCCGGTCCTCGCTTGGATGACTCCCGGACAACACCGGGTTGTCCACGGGAGCTGGGGGTGTGCGCCGGGTATGGCGGGCAGACGGTCGCTGGGACGGCGGTTCGGGTGGCTGTGGGGTGCGTACGCGGTCAGCACGGCCGGGACCTGGCTCGCGTTCGACGCGTTCGCCCTGATCGCGGTCCTCGTGCTGCACGCCGGGCCGACGCAGGTGGCGCTGCTGGCCGCGGTGGGACCGGCGGTCGGCGCGGTGGTGTCGGTGCCGCTCGGACCGTGGGCGGAGGCCCGCCGCAAACGGCCGGTGATGATCGCGGCGGACCTGGTGCGGTGCGTGGTGCTGCTGAGCGTCCCCGTGGCGTTCGCGCTGGACCGGCTGACCTTCGGTCAGTTGCTGCTGGTGTCGGTGGCCGTGGCGGCGGCCGACATCACCTTCAACGCGGCTGCCGGGGCGTTTCTGAAGGACTTGGTGCCCCGGCGGGACCTGCTCGTCGCGAACGGGCGGTTCGAGGCGGCGAACTGGACCGCGAGCATGGTCGGACCGCCGCTGGGCGGGGCCGCGATCGGGCTGTTCGGCCCGGTGACGAGCGTGGTGGCCAACGCGGTGAGCTTTCTGCTCTCGGCGTGCGGGCTCGGGGCGATCGGCGGCGGCGAGAGACCCCCTGCCCCGCCCCTGTCCGTCGAGACCCGGCCCCGGGCGGGCGACCTGCTCGACGGCTGGCGGTACATCCTGGAGGATCCGGGCCTGCGCCCGCTGTTCTTCAACACCGTCCTGTTCAACGCCCTGGTCCTGGCGGCCTCGCCGCCGCTCCTGGTCCTGATGGTCGACCAGCTGCACTTCGCCCCCTGGCAGTACGCCCTGGCCTTCGCGGTGCCCTGCGGCGGCGGACTGCTCGGCTCCCGGCTGGCGCCGCGGCTCGTCGCGCGGTTCGGCCGGCACCGGGTCCTGCTCACGGCGGGGGTGCTCCGGTCGGGCTGGTCCCTGGGACTGGCCTTCGTCGGTCCCGGCGCGGCCGGGCTGGCGCTGGTCATGGCGGTCGAGTTCGGGCTGATCACCTGCTGCGCCGTGTTCAACCCGGTGTTCGCCACCTACCGTCTCGACCGCACCCCCGCGGGCCGGGTCACCCGCACCCTCTCCGCCTGGTCCGCCACCGGCAAGGCCGCCCTCGCGGCCGTGACCGCGCTGTGGGGCGTCCTGGCGGGTCTGACCGGCCCCCGCACGGCCATCGCCCTCGCCGGTGTCCTCCTCCTCACCACCCCGTTCCTGCTCCCCCGCCGCGACCGCGCGCCGGACGCCGACCCCGAGCCGGCTCCTCTGGCGTCGAAGCCGGACAGCGGCTGACCCGTCCGCTCAGCGTGCCTCCCGCGACGCCGGGGGCGGCGGCAGGCTCCGGGCGCGCTGATGCCAGTACTCGGCACTGCGGGACGTCTGCCTGATCACCCGGTCCGCGTCCGGCGGGGCCGGCCAGAACTGGAGCAGGTAGTGGTCGATCGGCTCGCCGCCCTCCAGGACGGAGATCTCCTCGTCCTGCGCCCGGTCCAGGTCACGACCGCAGTACCGCACCCGGTAGTCGGCCTCGGGCAACTCGAAGACGCAGAGGGGCGCGTCGCCCCACGGCCGCACCTCCACCTCGGCGGCAGCGGGCCGGAAGGAGACCTCCACCACCTCCTCCCACTCGTCGGCCTGCGGCGGCTCCACCCCGTGCACCTCGACGGTCAGATACACACGGCCGGTGTGCAGGCCGGTGGTCAGGAAGAGATACCCGGGCACGGCGGCCCCGCACAGCCCGTTGCGCTGCCCGGCCAGGGGGTCCGCGTCGCCCTCACCCATCCCGTCCGGGCGGCTCTCCACGTAGAACTGGCCGTAGTGAACGTGCAGTTCGCCGCTGTACACAGTGCGCATGGCCATCCCCGGTCAGCTCCCCATCGTGTCTTCGCCGGTCCGCCCAGCCGGTGTGACGGTGGCGAACGGGCACACGTCCCCGGGTTTCGGTGGCCGGGTCCAGGCCAGTGTGGCCAAGGCGTATCTCTCCTCGCCGTCCTCCGGCGTGGAGTCCTCGTCCAGCTCCTCCTGCAGCGGCAGTCGGAGGCCGAGCCGTTCCTCCAGGGCCGCGATCCGGGCATTCGGTGCCGGAGCGAAGCCCAGCCATCCGGCCCGCCGGGCTTCCTCGTCCGGCTCGCCTCGCGAGTCGTCGGGGCGTAACGCGTCCCCCCACTCCTCGCTCCACCGGACGAGGAAGGGCCGCCAGTCGAACATCGCATCCGTCATGACCGCGATGCTGCCAGCAGCCACTGACAACGCCCCTCGTCCGGGGCCCGGCTCAGACCGCCCCGGGCACGTCCTCCGTGACGCCGTTCAGCGGGGAGGCCGGGTCGGCGCCGTAGGGGCGGGTGATGATCTCCAGGCCGTGGCCCGCCGGGTCGAGGAAGTACACGCCCCGGCCCCCGTCGTGGCGGTTGATCCGGCGCGGCTGGTTGCCGTGCGGGTCGGCCTGGATGGGGATCCGGGCCGCGACGAGACGGGCGAGGGCCTCGTCGAACTCTTCCTCGGAGACGAGGAACGCGTAGTGCTGCATGGGAATGTCGGCGTCGATGGTGAGGAAGTCCAGCGTGACGCCGTTGGCGGTCGTCACCGGCAGGAACACTCCGGCCGGTGCCCCGACCTCGAGTCCCAGGATCTCCGCGAGGAAACGAGCGGACTTCTCCCGGTCCCGGGACAGAACGATGGTGTGATTGAACTCGACTGACACTGGTCAATGCCTCCACGGGCATCTCCGCGGCGCCTCCATGCCTCACCCGGACGGTGACCGGCACGCGATGCCGCGCCGTGGATCGTAGACAGAGGTCGTGAGGGGCGTCGAGCGGTTTTCGGCCGCTTACGGCAGGGTGGCCGAACGCCCCCGTCCCTGCCGTCCCGGCCGACCCTGACAATTGTCAGGGACCGTGTCGCCCCGGGTCTCCCTACATTACTGAGCGTCGGCCACGAGCCGCACCGCCGCACATCAGTTCAGGGGGAACTCGACATGTCCACTCGCATCTTCGCCAGGGCCGCGCTCGTCGGCGCCGGGGCGCTCGCGCTGCTCGGCCCGCTCACCGCGGGAACCGCCGCGGCGTCGGCCGCCGGCCAGGAGGGCGTCGCCCGCGTCAAGGCGGCACCCTACGCGGTCGTGCCGTACGAGAACGTCAACGTCCGCTACGGGCCGGGGACTTCCTACGGCAAGATCACCACGAGCCCGGCGGGTCAGCCGCTCGGCGCCTACTGCTGGACCCGTGGCGAGCGCATCACCGACAACGGCTACAGCAACGACGTCTGGGTGAAGCTCCTGGAGGGATATGTCAGCGCCGTGTACCTCAAGGGCAACGAGTACGGCGACCTGCCGTCCTCGGCGCGCTGCTGACCCGGGCCATGACCACTCCCGACCACATCAACGTCCTACGGGGGACAGACACATGAAGCGACTGATCAGCCGTACCACCATGGGCCTCGCCGCCGTCGCGCTCACCGTCGGCGCGCTCGCCGGCACCGCCCACGCGGCCCCGGCCGCCGCGGCGAACAGCGGCGACCCGACCCTCACCGACGTCTACATCTGGGCCACCGACGTCAACCTGCGCCAGCAGCCGACCACCGAGTCCCCGCGTCTCGCGGTCCGTTCGAAGTGGTGGGGGGACGCCGTGTGCCAGACGCAGGGCCAGCGGGTGCACGACCCGGCCGTGGGCACCAACAACTGGTGGACCGCCGTCATGGAGTTCTCGGGCAGTGACATCGCCTGGGTGAACAACCTGTACATCCGGGGCGGCGAGAAGATCGCCGGAGTCCCGGACTGCTGACGCGCCCTTCGCTCCACAAGCCCGCGGCGGGTCACCGGGTGATCGGTGCCCCGCCGCAGGCCCCTGCCGGTCAGCAGTAGCCCATCGGGCCCATGTCCGTGTAGAAGACGTAGTCGACCTTGACCCACCCGGTGACGTTGCCCCGGTGGGTGGTCAGGTAGATCCAGTGGCCGTCGCCGTTCCAGCAGTGCGCGGTGAACGTCTCGCGGAAATACCCCTGGCCGTGGATCGTTCCGTCCACGGGCCTGCTGCGGATGTTGACGCCGTCACCGAGGAAGTAGCCGCCCCGGGACTGTACTTGCTGGGTAGACATACCCGAATCGGGCGCCTGCTCACGGGCGTTGGCGGTGACGGGCGACAGCATCAGGGCCGCGCCCGCCAGGGCGAGACATGCCGCGTGCCGGAGGTGTCTGCGCATGACTGACTCCTTCTTGTCGTCCTGTGTGGTGTGGGTGCGGCTCAGTACCAGCCGGTCGAGGTCAGGTCGTGGCCGTCGCACGAGAGCAGCGCGCGCGAGACGCGGCCGTTGAGGTTGTTGCCCATCTGTGTGTAGGCGTAGTTGATGCCGGAGTCGACGGTCTCGGAGACCCATCCGTCGACCCGCGCCGCGCCACTGTTGGATCGCTGCAGCACGGCCGCACAGCCGGGCCGGGAACTCTCGATCCGGGCGAAAGAACCGCACTTGTCGGAGTAGAAGTACTTCAGGGCCATGCCTTCGGCGTACTTGGTGGGCCCGATCTGCCGGAACGAGCCCGAGCAGAACGAGGTGGTGGGGTACTGCCCCTCCTGGCCGTAGGCCCCGTAGTTGCCGCCCGAGTACGGCGCGGCCTGGGCGGAGGTGGGGAGGAGCGCCATCAGCGCGGCGGCGCCCCCGGCGGCCAGCAGTGTCCTGAGCGATCGGCGGCTCATGAGCTCTCTTTCGTCGTCGACGGGTGGTCTGGTCGTGACCGTAAGGGCCGTCACCACATCCCCGACACCTGACACTTATCAGGGTCGAAGCCCCACGTCGTCTCGTTCGAGGGACTCCCTGACATACGTCAGGACCGCCCGCACCCCGCCTCCTCCTAATGTGGCGGCGCGGGGGCAGGTCCCGCCGGACACTCGGGCGACCATGAAGGGCAACCATGCGCACACTCCTGCGCGGCGCCGCCGCACTCGCGACCGTCGTCACGATCGTTTCGCTGCCGGGCGGCGCGACGGCGGTTCCCCGCCCGGCCGCGGCCGTTCAGGCCGCCCGGAGCGCCGAGGCCGTCCAGATCCCCGACGGTGTCACCGCCGGGGTCGCGGTCTTCGACCGCCGCACCGGCACGTTCACCGAACAGGTCGACGAGAGCGCGCGGTTCCGGTCCGCGTCGGTCGTCAAACTGCTCCTGGCCCTGGACTTCCTGTGGGACCGTGGGCCCGACTACACCGTCCCCGAGGCCGACCGGGCCCGGCTGGAGCCGATGCTCCGCAGCAGCTGGGACGATGCCGCGGACCACTACTGGTCGGACTACGGCGGCCCGGCGATCATCGACCGGATGTCCGACCGGCTCGGCCTGCGCGACACCGCGCCACCGCCCGCCGGGTACGAGGGCTACTGGGGCTACACCGCCCTGTCGGCCCGCGACACCGTGGCGATCTACCGCTACCTCCTGGACAAGGCGCCCGCGCCCGTCCGTGACTTCGTCATGGACAATCTGCGCCGCTCCACGCGCTGCGCCTCGGACCGCTTCGACCAGCACTTCGGGATCGCCGGTTCGTTCGAGCGTCCCTGGGCGGTGAAGCAGGGCTGGTCCGGGACGTACGCGAAGGGGACGTGCGGCGCCTCGGGTGCGACGGTCGCGTCGGAACCGGCTGCCGCACCGGGTGCCAGGGCCGCCGCAGCCGTCGATCTCACCCGTCCCGCGCTGCACACCACCGGCACGGTGGGTGCGGACGACCGGGCCATCGTGGCCGTGCTGACGCTGCATCCGGCCGGGACGTCGTACGGCAAGGCCTACGCCGACGTCGGCCGGCTGACCCGCTCGCTGAACGTGCCGGGCGGGACGCGGCCCTCGGGGTCCTGGTTCGGCACCTGGGGCGAGTTCGTGAACGTCCGCAGGGGCCCGGCCACCGGCGACGCCCGCATCACGCAGCTCCCGGCCGGGGTCGAGGTGCTGGTGGGCTGTCAGGTCCTGGGCCAGGTGGTCAGCGTGCCGCCCTACACCAACGAGTGGTGGGCCTACCTGCCCCAGTACGGGGGCTACATCTCCAACATCTACGTCAGCTCGCCGGACAACCGGCTGCCGAACGTCCCGGAGTGCGGCCCGGCTCGGCCGTGACGGGAACGGGGGACGAGCGGTGGGCGGGGCCCTGACGGGTCACGCCCACCGCTCGCGTGTGCCCGGGGGTCAGCGCTCGTACTCGGCCAGGTAGCGCAGCACCTCGTCCACGTGCGGCCGTACCCGGGCCGGGACGCCGCCCTCCTCGATGACGGTGCGGTCGCTGGTGCGGTAGCCGGCCGCGACCAGCGCGGGCAGGTCCTTCTTCGGCAGTCCGGCCTGTTTGAAGCGCTGGTCGAGCCAGCACACGTAGAGGCTCATCGTGGAGATCGCGTCCGGCGGCGACATGTGGTCCTTGTCGCCGTCGCCGTCCCCGTCCACCGCCCAGGCGCGGAACACCGACGGGGTCCACATGGCGATGCCGTACTCCTCGCTCTGCGGGCGGGACGCGTTCGTGTCGAACCCGCTCTCCGCCTTGATCAGCGCGGCGAGCAGGACGGGCGTGATCTCCTCGTCGGTGCAGCGGTGGGCGGCGCGGGCGATGACGGGGCGCAGCGCCTCGGGTACGTCGGAGTCCGCGGGTATCTCACCCGGCACCGGTCTGCGCGCGTCGGTGACGGTGGCGGAGACACCGTTGTCACGGTCGTCGTCCCGGGTGCCGGTGCCCCCGCCCAGCAGGGCCACCCCGGCTACGACCGCTCCGGCGGTCAGGACGACGAGCCCGGCCGTGACGGCCGGCACCAGACGGCGCTGGCGGCGGCGCGGACCGCCGGTGATGTCCTCGACCCGGGCGGCGATGCCGGACGCGGTGTGCGGGAGGCGAGCGGTGTGGTCCGGGGCCAGGCAGTCGGCGATCAGCCGCCGCGTGTCGTCGCCGAGGCCGGCGTCGAGCCGCAGGGGCGCGGTGCCGCGTGCGTAGGTCTGGGCGGCGAGCGAGCGGGCCCGGGCCGTCGCGCCCGCGAAGGGATGGAGTCCGCCGGTGAGCACCTGGTGGGCGAGGACGCCGAAGGCCCAGATGTCGGCGGTGGGCCGGACCACGGCGCCCTGGGTGCCGGTGCGCTGGGACCACCACTCGGGCGGCAGATGGTCGAGGGTGCCGAGCGGCGGCAGATGGGCGTGGGTGCCGTCGAGTTCGGTGGCGAGACCGAAGTCCGCCAGCCACACCTGCCCGGCCGGGCCCAGCAGGACGTTGGCGGGTTTGAGGTCGCCGTGCACCCAGCCGGCGTCGTGCATATGGGCCAGTCCGGCGGCGACTCCGCGCAGGACGCGCTCGGCACCGTCGATGGGCCGGCCGTTGCCCGCGGCGTCCAGTACGTCCTTCAGGCTGGCCTCGGCACGGTCCATCACCAGCGCTATCGCACCGTCCAGGGCGGGCAGCTCCGGGGCGTCGACCGTGCACACGGCGTGGGTCCGGACGAGGTGGGGGTGGTCGGCCTCCGCGCTGAAACGGACCTCGCGTGCCACGAGTTCACCGAGCGCGGCGCGCTGGCCGGGCCCCAGGGCACCGGTCGGCAGCACCTTCACCGCCAGGGGTGTGCCGTCGGCGACCGTACGGGCCTCGTACACGGTCCCCCAGCCGCCGGAGCCGATGACCGCGCCGATCTCCCAGCCCTCGATCCGGAACCCCTCGGGGAGGCGGGGGCGGGGCGCCTCCAGGTCGTCGTCCTGGGACCGGGAGTCCTGTGAGTCCCGGGGATCCTGTGCGTCGGGGGTCGTCATGCGTCGGCCTCCTGCGGGGTGAGGCGGCCCGCGCTGCGGGGCGGCAGCAGGCCGAGGTGCTCCTCGCGCACGAGGCCGAAGCGCAGGGCGACCGAGGCGAGCCGGGTGCGCTTGGCGCCGGTGCGGGCGCCGTCGGCTCCGGTCGCGCTCTCCTCGCCGAGATCCAGGCGCAGTTTGGCGAAGGCGAGGTAGTCGATGTGGTAGTTGACCGCGGAGCGGGTCAGGTCCCGGCAGGACTCCAGCGGACGCAGCCGCTCCACGATCTGGCCGACGCCCGGCAGCGCCGAGTCGGAGGGGTCGCGCAGCCGGGGCTCGCACAGGGCCACCAGGACGAGGAAGTACTTGGACGTGGGGTCGAGGGCGAAGGGGTGGACGGTCTGTTCACCGCCGCCCGGCGAGGACCGCTCGCCGAGGTAGGCGTGCTGGGGTGCGAACACCTTGAAGGCGGCGTTGCCGGACAGGGCAGGGAGCACCACCCGGGAGAACTCGAAGGGCACGGGCGCGCCGAGGCGCCCTGGGGCGACGGTGAGGTACTCGCCGGCTCCCTCCAGGTTCTCCACGACATACGACACGCTGCGGCTGAAGTTGGACAGCCGCCAGTAGTCCCCGGCCGCCTCGAGCTGCCCGGCGCGGCGGGAGACGCCGGGGTCGGTCAGGGTGATGAGCACCCCCGCGCCGCCGGGTGTGCCGCGTCCGAAGTCGGCGATGTCCCCGGGCCCCAGGTGGATCAGTTCGGGACTGCCCGTCTCGTCCGCACCCCAGGGGGCGGGACCGGGCAACTGCACGATGATCGTTTCCACAACAGGATGTCCCCCGATGCTGACGGCCCCCGATTTGGTCGCGAGGATTGTACGGGCGGATTCCGGTTGCGCAGAGCCACCGGGGCCGTCTCAGTGAGCCTTTTCCGGACGTCGTGCGACGAACACGTACTCCCTCCCCGGCCGGTCGGGCGCGTCGCGTACGTCCTCCACCACGAAGCCCTGGGCGACGAGTTCGGTCTCGACCTCCCGCCGCTCGCGGAAGCGCAGCGTCGACCGCGAGGTCAGCACCTGTCCGTCCGCGGCGAACCGATAGACCTGACGGAACGTCACCAACGGGCCGGACACATCGAGCAGTTCGACCCAGTACTCGACGGGGCCGGTTCCGGGGACCTCCGTCACGGCGTATGTGGCCTCGCGATTCCACTCCTCCCAGGCGCGGCGAGCCGGGTTCCGGGTCTCGAAGACCAGGCGCCCGCCCGGCCGCAGAGCCGCCCGGGCCCCTCGCAGGAACGCGCGCCAGTCCTCGGGGCCGGTGATCTCCTGGGCGGCGTTGCCCGTCATCGTCGCGAGGTCGGCGGTCAGGGGTGGCAGGGTCGTCGCGTCGCCGTGGATCCACCGCACCCGCTCGGCGCCCGGCTTGCCGCGGGCCACGTCCAGGGACGCCCCGGCGGGATCGACGCCCACGGCCTGGATACCGCGTGCGGCCAGGCGCAGCGCGAACACGCCTGTCCCGCAGCCGATGTCGAGGACCTGACGCGCCCCGAACTCCTCCGTCATGCGCAGATACGGGTCGAGGTCGCCGCGGTCGGGGTCGAGCGGGTCGTAGACCGCGGCGAGCCGCGGATGCCGGAAGCACTCGTCAGCCATACGCGCGAAGGTAGGGAGAGCGAGCCGGGAGCGGCCACCGGTTTTCCGCGGCCGCCCTGTCGTCATTCAGCCGAGGCAGATGACGAGCAGGCAGAGCTCCTTCGGCTTCGAGTCCGAGTCGGAGCTCGAGCCCGAGGGGGCGGTCGGAGTGGGGCTCGCCGCGGGCGGGGGTGTCGTGGGCGATGCCGGCTGCCGCGAGTCCGTGCCGGTCTCGGAGGCGGGCGGTGTCGTCGGCTCGGTGGCCTTCGACGCCGACGAACCGGCGGTGCCGGTGACCGTGTCGACGGTGTCCGGGACGGTGGTCCGCTGCCGCGGGGTCGTCAGCGGCAGCTCGCGGGGCGTGGCGGCCGCGTCCGTCCGGGTGTCCTTCGGCGTGGTGCGGGGGTCGGCGGCCCGCGGCTGCTGGTGGCGCGAGGCGCGGCCGGCCTGTGGCGGAGTGGTGGGCGAGGTGCGCGGGGTCTCGTACTGGCTCGACGTCGGTTCGGTGTACGCCGGGGCCTCCCCCGCGGCGCCGCCCATGGTGGTGTCCTCCGGCGCCGTGGCCGCCTGGACGCCGGGCTTGGCGTCCCCCTTCATGGCGGCGACGGTCAGGCCGCCGCCGACCAGCGCGACAGCGGTCGCCACGACGGCCCGGCGCTGGTTCTTCTTCCAGCGGGCCAGTTGACGACGCCGGGCCGCCCGTCCCTGCTGCGGGGCCTGGTAGTCGTCGGCCGCGGCGGTGCCGGCGGACCCGTGACCGTCGGACGGGTCCGTGTCCGGGATCTCCCGGCCTGCGAACGGCCCGGGGTGGGCGAGGGGCAGGTCCCGCGTGCGGGCACGGTTCTCGTCCCACACGGTCCGGTCGTCCCACACGTTCCCGTCACGCCGGGCGGCGAGCGCGGAAGGGTCGATGTCCGGGGCGTAGGCACCGCACCCCGGGCAGACCAAGGCGCCGTTGAGGTGCCGACGGCACGAGGAGCAGTAGTCCATGTGTGGTCTTCCCGATCTGGCTGGTGAGTCGAGCCGTAACGCTAACGAGACTTTGAAAGGGCGATGTGCAGCCTGTGTGACACCCCTGCACAGATCCTCTGCGCTTCGCGTGTGCCATAAGTGACCCGTGAGTAAAGCCGGATGCGGCTGGGCACACTGCGGCTCCCCGCCGTCTCGCCTTCTTTTCCCGCGAGTTGGCGCACAACCCTTTGGGCGGCCTGCGGGTCACACCATGCAGGAGCAACCACCTCGAAGAGTTGCAAGGGGGAAATATGAGATTCACCCGTTCCGTCCTGGCCGCGTCCGCCGTGGCGGCGCTGTCGCTGGGGACCATGACCACCCTGGCGTCGCCCGCCTCCGCCGCACCCAACACCACCCCGCAGAAGGTGTGCGGCAGCGGCTACAAGACCGTGAACTCGGCGGCCGTCGGCTCGCTCGGCACGATCTACCTCACGTACAACGCGTCCAACGGACACAACTGCGTCACGACCATCCGCAACAACCCGGGAACGGCCGTGGACATGTCCGCGTACGTCTGGGTCCCCGACACCGAGGAAGGCGACTCGGACGCGGGGCTCTTCAAGTCGTACGCCGGACCGACCTACGTCCGCGGCAAGGGCCACTGCGTCGACTGGGGCGGCAGCATCTCCAATGTGTACGTCCAGGTGGTCGGCTCCAACTGCGGCTCCCTGAAGGAACACCGGACCACCTTCACCCGCTGACCCCCCTCCAGCCGGGTCACCACTCCCCTGCCGCGCGTGCGCGGGGGACCGTGGTGGCCCGGTTCTTCACGCGGGGCTCAGGCGCGTGACGTGAGGGTGCTGAGCGCGTTGGCCGCCACGATGGCCGCGATGGCGGCCGATTCCATCCAGCCCAGGTTCTGGCCGAGGACGAGCCGGCCGACCAGGGCGGCCAGCACCGGGTTGACGCTCATGAAGAGCCCGAAGACCCGGGCCGGGACATGGCGCAGGGTGAGAAGGTCCGCCAGGTACGGGACGGCCGAGGACAGGACGCCGGCCACCAGGGCGTAGGCCACGGACCCCGCGGTCGGCGGATGGTCGACGACGAGGACGATCCCGACCGGCAGGAACATCAGGGCGGAGACCCCGGCCGCGGCGGCCGATCCCTGCACTCCGGGGATGCGCCGGCCGACGGTGCGGTTGAGCAGGATGTACGACGCCCAGCAGACGGCGGCCAGCAGTCCGAGACCCATTCCCAGGTAGTCGGTGGAGGGCCCCGGCCGCATCAGGGTGACGACGCCTGCCGCGGCGATCAGCGCGCAGCAGGCGTCGACGCGGCGGCGCGACGCGGCGAGGGCGATGCTCAGAGGACCGAGGAATTCCAGGGTCACCGCGAGGCCGAGGCCGATGCGGTCGACGGCGCTGTACAAGGACAGGTTCATCGTCCCGAACACCAGGGCCAGCAGCAGGACCGGCCACCACTGCCGCTTGGTGAAGGTACGCGGGCGGGGGCGGCCGACGGCCATCAGGACGATCGCGGCGACGTACTGGCGCACGGCGACGACACCGACCGGTCCGAGGACGGGGAAGGCCAGGGAACCGATCGCGGCCCCGGCCTGATTGGACAGTCCGCTGCCGAACATGGTGACCACACCGGCGAGGCGCCCGCCAGGGTCCGGGGTGCCGAGTTCCGGGGCGGAGGACGCCGTGACGGTTCCCTGCGCGGGCGCCGGCGTCGGTGCGGAGGCTGCGTACATGACCCGATCCTGAGACGGCCCGGGGGTTGCGCAAAATACATCCGGAGCGCCATCTATACGCTGGAGTCATGAATGTGGAGCTGCGGCAGTTGCGCTGTCTCGTCGCGATCGTCGACGAGGGCAGCTTCACCGACGCCGCCATCGCGCTCGGGGTGTCCCAGGCCGCCGTGTCCCGCACGCTGGCCTCCCTCGAACGCGCCCTCGGGGTACGGCTGTTGCGGCGGACCTCCCGTGAGGTGAGTCCGACCGGAGCAGGACTGCGCGTGTTGGGGCATGCCCGGCGAGTGATCGCCGAGGTGGACGATCTGGTCCAGGAGGCCACCTCGGGTCATGCCACCCTGCGGGTCGGTTACGCCTGGTCGGCCGTGGGCCGCCACACGCTGGCCTTTCAGCGCCGCTGGGCCGAGACGCGCCCGGAGACGGAGCTGCGGCTCGTCCGCGTCAACTCCGCCACCGCGGGACTCGCCGAGGGGGCCTGCGACCTGGCCGTGGTCCGCAGACCACTGGACGACCGCCGCTTCGACTCCGCCATCGTGGGACTGGAAAGACGCCTCTGCGCGATGGCCTCCGACGACCCCTTGGCCCGGCGCCGCTCCGTGCGGCTCGCCGACATCGGCGGACGCACCCTGCTGATCGACCGGCGGACCGGCACCACGACGACACAGCTGTGGCCGGCGGACTCCCGTCCGGCGACCCAGGCCACCCATGACGTCGACGACTGGCTGACCTCGATCTCGCTGGGCCGCTGTGTGGGCATGACCGCCGAGTCGACCGCGCACCAGTACCCGCGCCCCGGCATCGTCTACCGGCCGGTGCGTGACGCCGAGCCGATCGCGGTGCGCCTCGCCTGGTGGCGGGACGAACCGCATCCCGCCGCCCCCGCCGCGCTCGAACTGCTCACGACGCTGTACGGCACGGGCTGATCCGCCCGCACTCAGTGCCCCAGCCCGGCACCGCCGTCGACCGGGACCACGGCGCCGCGCACATACCCGGCACCGGCCAGGAACGCCACCGCGTCGGCGACCTCCTCGGGGCGGGCGAGGCGTCCGGCCGGGGTCCGGCGCAGCAGCTGCTCGCGCTGCCGGTCGGTGAGGGCGCGGCTCATGTCCGACTCGGTGAGACCGGGCGCCACCACGTTGCAGGTGATGTCCCTGGGGCCGAGCTCGTGGGTCAGCGACCGTGCGAACCCGACCAGCCCGGCCTTCGCCGCCGCGTAGTTCGTCTGCCCGGGGGCGCCGTGCAGCGCCGCCGTGGAGGAGACCAGCACGATACGGCCGTGGCCCTCGCGGAGCATCCCGCGCACGGCTCGCCGGGCGACCCGGAAGGCCCCCGTGAGGTTGGTGTCGATGACGGAGGTGAAGTCGGTGTCGCTCATCCGCACCAGCAGACGGTCGTTGGCGGCGCCCGCGCCCGCGACCAGGACGGTGACCGGGCCGTGGGCCGCCTCGGCCTCCGTGAAGGCGCGGTCCACCTGATCGCTGTCCGTCACATCGCACCGTACGGCGAGGAAGCCCTCGGAAGCGGGCGGCTCCTCACCTCTGAAGGTCACCGCCACCCGGTCTCCCCCGGCCGCGAAACGGCGGGCGATGGCCAGCCCGATCCCCCTGTTTCCCCCGGTGACGAAGACCGAACGGCTCGTTGCCCGCACCGGCATGGCTTCCCTCTCCTGTCCTGCCGCTGTCCTGTGTGCTCTCATGTCGCGGTGCCCGGGTACGCAGCCCCACGACGGCCACCGCGCATCCGACGAGGGCGAGCGCGGCGACGGCGAGGGTGGCGGCGTACATCGCGCCGAGGAAGGCCCGGTCCGCCGTGGCCGCCAGTTCGGGAAGGCGCAGGGAACCGGCCAGTGAGCGGGCCGCCTCGGCGGAGGCACGAGCTTGCTCCTCGGCAGCCGGGTCCAATCCCTGTGCGGTGCCGGGCAGTTCGGCGTCGGCCATCCGCTCCCGGTACACGCCCGAGAGGATCGAACCGGCCATCGCCACCCCGAGTGTTCCGCCGACCTGCCGGGTGACGCTGTTGACGGCCGAGCCGGCGCCCGCGAGGTGCGGGGGCACTCCGCTCATCATCGCGGCCGTGACCGGCGTACCGACCAGGCCCATCCCGAAGCCCTGGATCCACAGCAGCGCGACGATGACCAGGACGGGGGTCCGCCCGTCGAGCCAGCCGTAGGCGACGTAGGTGACCGCCGTGGCCAGGACACCGGCGGCGACCGTCCACCGGGCCGACAGCAGCCTGCTCAGGCCGGGGGACGCCTGGCTGCCCAGGACGATGCCGACCGCGGCGGCGATCATCACGGTGCCGGCCTCGGAGGGGGAGAGCCCGCGAGGCCCCTGGAGATAGAAGGCCGCGTAGAACAGATGCCCGGCCAGTGCCATGAACGCGATCAGCAGCACGACGCTCCCGGCCGTGAACCCCGGTTGCCGGAAGAGCCGCAGATCCAGGCTGGGCGCCGGAGACCTGCGCTGACCGGCCACGAACGCGGAGAGCAGGGCGCCGCCCAGGGCCAGCGGGAGGAGGACGTGCGGCCCGTACCAGGCCTGTCCGTCGCCGGCTTCGATGATCCCGTAGACCACGCCGCCGAGGCCGAGCACCGACAGGGCGAGGCCCGGGAGGTCGAGCGGTCTGCGCCGGGGACTCTTCAACTCGGGTACGACGGCGGCGACTCCGGCCAGGCACAGGGCGACGACCGGCACGTTGACCAGGAACACCGATCCCCACCAGAAGTCGCTGAGCAGCGCCCCGCCCACCACCGGACCTACGGCCACGCCCAGACCGCTGGAAGAGCTCCAGATCGCGATCGCCCGGGTGCGTTTCGCCTCCGGGGTGCTCTGCACGATCACCGACAGGGTCGCAGGCATCAGCAGCGCGCTGCCCGCGCCCATGAACGCGCGCGCCACGACCAGCCATGTCGGGCTCCCCGCGAACGCTCCGGCGGCGGAGGCCGTGCCGAACAGCGCGAGTCCGGCGAGAAGGGTGGCCCGGGGGCCGAACCGGTCGGCCAGCGCGCCGCCCGCGAAGAGACCGCCGGCGAAGACCAGGGTGTAGGCGCTCGCCACCCACTCCAGTTCGGCGGGCGTCGCGCCCAGGCCCTCGGCCGGGTCGGCGAGGGTGGTGACGGCGACGTTGAGGATCGAGGTGTCGAGCCAGATCAGCATCTGGGCGCAGACGACGACCAGGAGGACGGCCGCCGGCCGCGACGGGGCGGCGGCCGGTTCGCCGGGCCCGGTCATGGCGTCCCCAGCCCGTCGCGCCAGCTCGGCCGCAGCGGCTTCCAGCCCAGCGTCGTACGCGCCCGGTCGTTGGACGCGCCCCGTGCCGCGGTGAGCTGATGGGCCGTGAACCAGCCGAGCAGCCGGGGAGCCATCGCCGCCGGAACCCTGCGCGGGGTGGGGGCGCCCAGCGCGCGGGCGTAGTGCGGCAGCCACTCGGCGGCCGGGGCCGGTTCGTCGTCCGTGATGTTCAGGACCCCGGTGGCCTCCGACTCGACGGCCGCCACGGCCGCCGCGACGGCGTCCGCCGCGTGCAGGAACGAGGTGATCCCCGACCCGCCCTCGGGCAGCGGGAGTTTCCCGGCCAGCACCCGCTGTCCCGTCCCGCCGGTCCGGGCGTACGCGGTGCCGGGGCCGTACAGGGTGCCGTACCTGAGCACCAGGCCGCTCAGGCCCTCGGCGCTCGACACGAGCCGTTCCAGCTCGGCGACGGCCCGTACGGTGGCGGCCCAGCCGGGGTCCGGGGCGTCCACGTACAACGGTGCGTCCTCGTCGAGGACCGGGTCCCCGGCCGGGGCCGCGGCGAAGGCGATGGACTGCGCGACCAGGCGTCGCGCACCGGCCTCCCGGGCCGCCTCGACCAGGTGGGCGGTGCCCTCGGTGCGCAGCCGCGCGGTCCGCGCGAAGGCGCCCGCGGGATCGTCGCGCAGCAGCCGCAGTGCCGTCATCTGGTGCACGACCACGTCGGGCCGGGCGGCCGCGACCGCCGGCAGCAGGGACGCGCGGTCGAGGGCGTCGGCGACCACGGTCTCGTCCGCGTCCGGGGCCCGGGAGGCGTCCCGTACCAGTGCGCTCACCTGGTGCCCGCGCGCCCGCAGCGCGCCCACCAGCGGATGTCCGACCACTCCGGAGGCACCGGCTACCAGTACCCGCACCGCTCAGCCCTCCGTACCCGGGGCGACCCGCATCAGCAGGCGGCACGCCTTGTCGCCGTCGCGCAGACAGCTCTCGGCCCGGTTCTCGGTCAGGGTCACGCCGAGTCCCTCGGACCAGCCCGCGTGGATGTCGGTGCAGGGGCACCGGTAGCCCTCCAGCGAACCGGCCATCCGCACCATGGTGATGGCGAAGTTCCGCCGCAGCGTGAGGACGATCCTGTCGTCGCCCGCCACCTCGGTGGAGGCGTTGCGCAGTTCCGGCGGGAACATGCGGTCCCCGCACTCGTCATAGCGGCGGCGCAGTTCCTCCAGGTCCTTGCCGGTGTCACCGCTGTCCGGCAGCGGGCCCGACCGGCGGGCGACGCGCTGCCCGACGTGCACGGCCACCTTGCGCATCGCCTCCGCGTTGATCTCGTTCGCGGTCTCCTGCCCGAAGCGCCCGGCCACCCCCTGGTACCAGTGGGCGTCGTGCTGCCACCACAGCCGGTACGCGTCCACCGTCCGCGCGCGGTGGTTGGTCTCGTCGTTGCTCACTCCTGCCCCCTGGCGGCGAACCGGTCGCGCATCACGCGTTTGAGGACCTTGCCCGTGGCGCCCTTGGGCACCTCGTCGGGTTCCATCGGCAGGGCCCGGGCCACGAGGGGGAACCCGGCGGCCGCCAGGACCGCGTTGACCCGCTCGGTCCACGTCTCGCCGTCGCCGGCCCGGGCGTTGTCGTCCGCGAGTTGGAGCAGCGCGTACGCCTCGGCCTCTCCCTCGCCGTCCCAGTCCGCCCGTACGCCCTCGGGGGCCACCCCGACGACCGTGCAGTCGGCCAGTTCGGGCAGCTCCCGCAGGAGCAGTTCCTCGGTCCGGGTGCTGAACAGGATGCCGTCGCGGGTCCGGATCGCGTCGGGCGCCCGGTCGAGGTGGTAGAAGTTGCCGTCCTCGTCCTGGTGGGCGAGATCCCCGGTGAGCCAGTAGCCGCCCAGCCGCAGCCGGTTCCAGGTCAGCGAGTCGTTCCAGTAACCGGGCGTGAGGGTCGGAGACTTCAGGCCGAGGCGGCCGATCCGCCCCGGTGGCAGCGGGGTGCCGTCCTCGGAGAGCACGGCGGCCTCGGCGAAGCTGATCGGCTTGCCGACGCAGCGCGAGTAGGCCGAGGTGTCCTTGGTGTGCCGGTTGTGGAAGACGGAGTAGCCCGCCTCGGACGAGCCGAGCCCGTCCACGAAGACGGAGCCCTCGACCCTTGTACGCCGCAGATCGCGCCCGATCCTGTCGTGGCCGCCGTAGCGCACCAGGGCCCGGATGTGCGCCTCGTGCGCGGCGTCACCGGTGTTGAACCACACCTGGACACTGTCCAGCCGGCGGTCGGTCAGGTCCTCCGCGGCCATCTCGCCGAAGGTCCCGGCGAAGGCCAGCACCGTGGTCGGCCGGAACTCCTCGATGGCGTCCAGCACATCGGTGCCACGCCGGCTGGAGAGCAGCTTGATGTCGGTGCGGAGCAGCAGGCAGTACAGCAGTGTCGCCACCATGGCGTTGTGCGCGCCCGGCAGCCCGACCAGGGTGCGCTCCATGTCGGTGCCGGTGGAGTAGCGCAGCCGGTGCACCTGCGCGTACATCAGCGTCCGGTGGGTGTGCGGAACACCTTTGGGCATGCCGGTGGTTCCGGAGGAGTGCGAGATGAGCACCGGGTCGGTGGCGTCGTGCCGGTACGGGTACGACGACGGCAGGGCCGCGCGGTCACCGGGCCGGATGTCGGCGGCTGTGACGCAGAAGCCGAGCCCCGATCCCGACAGCACGGAGTGGTGCACCCGGTCCGTGAAGGCGCCCACCGCCCCCTGTCCGCGTACGTACTCCCGGGCGGTCTCCGGGGCCAGATCGCCGTTGACGAACGAGGGGATCGCGCCGAGTGAGGTCAGCGCCAGGAAGTTCACGGCGAACTCGGTGCTGGAGTGGGAGTGCACGGCGACCGGGTCGCGGGGCCGCACTCCCCGGACGGCGTACCAGCCCGCGTAGGTCTCGACGGCCTCGATCAGCCGCCCGAGCGTCAGCACCCGCGGTCGGCTGCCGTCCGGCGCCCGCCAGCTGCCGTCCGTCCGCAGCACCGGCTCGTCGAGCGGGCGGCCGTACGCCGTCAGGCGCTCCAGGACGTTGCCTGCGCCCAGTTCGGTGTCGGAGCAGATCCGGGCGCGCTCCTGCCTACTGATGAGCATGGGTCTCGGTCCCCTTCCTCGCCTCGGAGTGGGTGGCCGCCAGGTCGAAGAGGCCCTGGATGCTTCCGGGGCGGGCGGCGGTCCCGGTGGCCGGGTCGTTCGTCTCGTCGGCCCGGACCGTGACGGGGGTCCCGGCGCCGGGACGGGCGAGCAGCAGTGCCGCCGCCCTGCCGGCGTTCGCGGGGAGGCCCGCCAACGGGGGTTCGCCGACAGCCAGTTCCCGGTACACGGCGGCCGCCCGCTCACCGCCGCCCAGCTCCACACCCAGCACCAGCACCCGGTCCAGCTCCGGGTCCTCCAGCAGGAGGTCCGCCATGGCCAGCAGTTCGGTCAGCGTGTCGTCGAGGGTGGAGAGGCTGAACATCTGCCCGGTGATCCCGAACTCCCGGCTCATGTGACCCAGTACGGAGTTGGGGGTGGCCTGCATGAACAGCAGCGGGTTGTGCACGCGCCCGGCGACCATACGGCGGCTGGCCAGGTCCGCGGTGGTCGTGTCGCCCATCAGGGCGGCCAGCGCCACGGCGGTGCGGGAGTCTCCCCCCGCGGTGGCCCCGTCGGGCCGTTCGGCCAGGCACTGCCTGGCGACCTCGTATGCCAGCGGGCTGAACGCCGACTCCACGAAGCCGGGCAGCCTCGGCAACTCGATGTCGTCCGGGCGTCCGGTGCCGTGGGTCGCGGTGGCGCTCGCCAGGATGCCGAGGGGTGGGCGTGGTACGGGCCTGTCCGTCGTCACGGCCGCTCCAGTACGAGTGCGGTGTTGGCGCCCCCGAAGGCGGCGTTGATGGTGAGGGCACGGTGTGCGTCGGCCCGGCGCGGCCGGTTCGGCACGTAGTCGAGGTCGCACTCCGGGTCGGGCCGGGTGAACCCGGCGGTCGGCGGCAGCACACCGTCCGTCAGAGCGAGCATCGTGATGACGAACTCCACGATGCCCGCCGCCTCCAGGAGGTGCCCGGTGGTGCTCTTGGTCGAGCTCACCGGGATCGAATCGGCCCGCTTCCCGAGGGCGGCTCGCAGCCCCCGGGTCTCGGCGCCGTCGTTGTACCGGGTGCCGGTGCCATGGGCGTTGACGTAGCCGAGGGCCGCTCCGTCCGGGTCGCCGGCCAGCCGCAGAGCCTGCCGTGCGGCCTGCGCAAGGCCGGCCCCCTCCGGATGCGGCTGGGCGATGTGGTGGGCGTCCGTCGCCGCGCCCCAGCCCGGCACGGACGCCAGCGGCCGGGCTCCGCGCCGCCGGGCGTGCTCGGCGGACTCCAGTACGACGGCCGCGACTCCGTCGCCGAGCAGCAGCCCGCTGCGGCCGGCGCTGAACGGGCGCACCATGCCGTCGCGGGAGAGCGCCCGGCCGGAGTCGAACTTGCCGAAGGTCTCCTCCTCCACGAGGTATCCGCCCGCGCAGACCGCCACGTCGGTCCGGCCGGAGGAGATCAGCCGGCAGGCGTGGATGATCGCGGCGGCGGAGGCGACACAGGCGTTGGTGAAGGTGAGCCGGGGCCCGGTCAGCCCGAGGTGCCCGGCCAGCAACTCGGCGAGCCGCGCGGGAACGGCGTCGGCGAACCGCGCCCCAGGCGCGTCCGGCTCGGCATCGGGCCCGCCCCGGGGCAAGACGCCCGCCCTCGGCTCTACGGCCTCATGGGGAGAACCGTTCGGGGCAGCGTCCTCGTGCCGGCCCGCACCCTCACCGGCAACGCCGTTCGGGGCAGCGTCCTCGTGCCGGCCCGCACCCTCACCGGCAACGCCGTTCGGAGCAACGCCCCGGCACCCCGACGTCCCCTCCCCCGGTCGGCTCCGCCAGTACCGCGTGACGCTGGTGTGGTCGCCGGCGACACCGAGCAGGGTCGCCGCCTCCGCGCCCGGGCCGAGGCCGGCCATGTCGAGGGCTTGCTCGCCGCAGCGGGCGAGTGCGTGGCGCAGCGCCCAGGACTCGACCGCGTCGGGTCCGTCGGGGGCGGCGGCGGCCATCGGGGTCCGGTAAGGGCCGGTGTCGAACCGTGTGGTGGGGCGGAACGCGGGGGTCCCCGCGAAGACGCCACGCCGGAGCGCGTCGGCGCCCGTGCCGAAGGCGGTGCGTATGCCGAAGCCGGTGATCGTCACGTCACGGCTCATCCCGGCCGCTCCCTTCCGCCCGGTCCGTCTGTGCCGCGCGCAGGTATCCGGTGAGCCTGCGCAGTGAGGTCAGCCCGGCGATGTCCTCGTCGGTGGGCTCGACGACCAGGCCGTAGCGCTCCTCGACCACGTGGAGCAGCCACACCAGTCCGAGGGAGTCCAGCACCAGTTCGGCGTCCTCGCCGAGGTCGTCCGGCAGCCCGGGGAAGACCTTGCGGTCCGACAGCAGCTGCCGGACCGTGTCGGTGGTGATGGGGGCCGGCGAGGCTTCCGTGCTCATGCCCGCGCACCGCGTCGGACGACCTCGGCGACGAGTCCGCCGAGGGTCAGGGAGGCCAGCGGCTCGATGTCGGTGTCCGGGATCTCCACGCCGAACCGGGACTCCAGCCGCATCGTGAGCTCGATCAGGCTGAGTGAGTCGACGTCCAGCCCGCCGACGGTCACCGGGCTCTCGTCGGTGATGCCCTCACGGCTGGTCAGGATGTTCATCTCGTCGATGACCGCGGTCAGGACGAACTCGCGGATCTCTTCTTCCAGGGTCGATGTGCTCATGGTCGGAGAACTCCAGTGAGAGGTACCGGTGGGGAATGAGGGCAATCGGGGCGATCACCCGGAAGGTGTCCGGGCGGTCCGGGCCGGCCTACGACGCACCGCTCGCCGCCGCCCGCAGCGCCGCCGCCCGCAGCGCCGCCGCCTGGCGCAGCAGCTTTCCGTTGGACGTACGCGGCAGGGTCTCCAGCAGCCGGATCACCCGCGGCAGCTTGTAGTCGGCCAGCCGCTCCCGGCACCAGCGCAGCAGTTCCTCCGCGGACGGGGGGTCGGCACCGGTGGCCAGCGCGACATACGCCTCGGTCACGCCCTCGTGGACCAGGACCGCCTGCACGACCGCCGGGTGCTCGCGGAGCACGTGCTCGACCTCGGTGAGGTCCACCTTCAGACCGCCGATCACGACGAGCGAGTCGGCCCGGCCGTGCACGCTGACCGCACCGGTGTCGTCCACGGTGGCCCGGTCCCGGGTGTGCAGCCAGCCGTCCGCGTACTGCGTACCGCCCGAGTCGAAGAGGTAGGGGGACTCGGCCAGCGCCACGTCCAGCTCGCCCCGGTACTGCCGTACCACCACGCCCGGTGCGGCCCGGCCGACCGACGGCCGCAGCGCGCCGCAGACGTCGACGGCGACGATGCCGGTCTCGGTGGTGCCGTAGGCCTCGCCGACCGGGACGCCGTACCGTTCGGCGAATCGCGCCGCCACCCGCGGGGGCATCAGCTCGCCGCCCGACACCGCGATCCGCAGCTCGGGCAGGGCGGGCGGATCGAGGGCGGAGGCGAGCAGTTCGAAGTGGACCGGCACTCCGAACAGGGCGGTGATCCGATGGTCCACCGCGGTCCGCAGGATGTCGCGGGCGGAGACACGGGGCGCGAACACCACGGAGACGCCGGCCGCCAGGGAGTACAGCAGCCCGCCGATCAGACCGAAGCTGTGGGCCGTCGAACTGAGCAGCAGCAGTCGGTCGCCCTCCCCCGGCATGCCGGGGACCGTGGCGAACGCGTCCACTTCGGCGGCGATCGACCGGGCGGTCCTGCCGATCACCTTCGGCCGTCCTGTGGAGCCCGAGCTGAACTGCACCAGCCGGTGCCCGGTGGCGGCCGGCCGGCCGGTCCTGCGGCACTCGGTGGTGACCTCGTACTCGGGCCGGAAGCCGAACGCCGCCCGGGCGTTGGACCCGGCGACGACCAGGAACTGCGGCCGGCAGACCGCGCAGAGGGCCTCCACCTCGGCCGGTTTGAGCCGGAAGTCGAGGAGGAGCACCTGGGCGCCGAGGCGCCACAGCGCGAGCAGCACCTCCACCTGGGTGAAGCTGGGCGGGGTCCGCAGGCCCACGGTGCTGCCCGGGCCGATGCCGTATCCGGCGAACACGGCGGCCTGTTTGGCCACCCGCTCTCGTAACTCGCCTCGGCTGAGTGTCTCCTGGCGGTGTATCAGGAACGGCAGGCCGTCGTCCCGGGCGTCGAACAGCCGCTGGACGAGGGAGCCCATCGAGTCGGCCGGGTCTGTCGCGCGTTCGCCCATGAGGCCTCAGACCTCCTTGCAGAACTCGCCGATGGGCAGGCCGACATGGCGCTTGTCCGTCGCCAGATAGCCGAGCAGTTCGTCACCGGTGCGCAGTTCGGTGACGTTGAGGACCTTCCCGCCCGGGCCGAGCACCCGTACGTGCCAGTCGTCCTGGACGGTCAGGCTGACCAGCCGCCCGTCCTCGGCGTGGGTGCGGATCTCCAGCAGCGGCCGGGACTCCAGCTTGGCGCGGCCGACCACGACCCGCCGGGTGCGGCCGTCGGCACCGACCGCCAGCAGGACGCTGCCGGAGCCCACCTCGCTCAGGTAGTTGGTGCGGTTGTCCGGTCCGAGCGTGTACGAGTGCAGGGCCCCGGCGTTGACCCGGAACGGCCGGGTGGGCATGTACGGCAGCGGATGGGTCTCGCTGCAGCACAGGACGAACCCGGAGGAGTACGAGCCGACGAGGATGCCCTCGTCCTCCTCGAAGTGCGAGCAGGTGTCCACACAGACGCGGTCGCCGAGTCCGACGTGCCGGATGCTCTCCACGGTCAGCGTGGACAGCTCCAACCGGGGTGTGCCGGCCTGCAGCAGCCGTGCCAGCGCGAACACCTCGTCGGCGCTGCGGGGAGTGAACAGGATGCCGTCCGAGCCGCGCTCCAGCACGTCGAAGACGATCGCCGCCTCCTCCAGGCCGTCGACGACGGTCACCAGCTTGCCGTCGGCGGACTCGGCCGCGGCGAGCACGATCTCCAGCGGGATCTTGGTCGGGTCGGCGAAACGGATGACGGTGTACGGCAGCCTCATCGCGCCCGCGCAGGAGAGCTGAAGCGTGCGGTCGTCCCGTACGTCGACGATGCCGGCCTCGGGTGTGCCACCGGCGGCGCGGTTGCCCGCGGCGAGGGCGTCCAGCTCGTCCTCGGTGCCGAACCTCCGCAGCAGGACGTCGATTCCGGGGCCGGGCGCGGGGCTTCCGGGCCCGGACGGGGAACCGGCGTCGGCGGTGCCCTTCGCCTCCTTGGCGCCGGGAGCCTTCCCCGCCGCGCCCGTGCCCTTCCCTTCCCTTTCTCCGGGCTTCTTCGCGGCGGCCGGGATCCGGCCCTCGGCGGCCAGCACCCGGGTGACGGTCGGGGGCAGGGTCGCGAGCAGCTCGGCATCGGCGGCCACCACTCCGCCCATCCGGGCGTGGACGGCCGCGTCGACCACCGCCTGGAGCTGCCGGCCGGGGACTTCCCGCAGATCGATCCATGCGAACCTCATGCGACTCCTGCCACGAACGTCGAGGAATTGGTCATGGGCATGTCATGCGAAACGCCGCCGTCGCCGTGCACGACCGCGGCGAGACGCGCCACCAGAGAGGCGGGCGAAGGCGCCGAGAAGATCCGGCGACCGACGGCCAGCCCCCGGCAGCCGGTGGCCATCACGGCGGTGCCGTACTCGACGAGGTCGGAGCCGTCCGGCGGCCCCCCTGCCGCGAGGACGGGGATGGGGCTGCCCGCCACGACCTCCGCCATCCGTTCGACCGGCAGGGCGACGGAGGTCTTCACCATGTCCGCGCCCAGGTCCGCGGCGACGTTGGCCAGGTGCGCCAGGAGGACGGGATCGCGCGGGTCCTCGATCCGGGGGCCGCGAGGGTAGACCATCGCGATCAGCGGCATGCCCCACGCGTCGCAGGAACGGGCCACCGCCCCCAGGTCGGAGAGTTGCCGCGCCTCGGTGTCCGAGCCGATGTTCACATGCACGCTGACCGCGTCGGCCCCGAGCCGCAGGGCTTCCTCGACATCGGCGACCAGCACCTTGGCATGGACGTCGGCGGCACAGGCGGTACTGGCGCTCAGATGCACCACCAGCGCGCAGGTCTTGAGGATGTCGGGCGCGACGGCGCGGGCGCGTCCCTTGTGGACGATGATCCCGTCGGCGCCGCCGTCCACCAGCGCTCGCAGCAGCTCGTCCCACTGGCCGGCGGGGACGATGGGGCCATCCGAAACGCTGTGGTCGAGAGGAACGAGCAGATGCCGGCCGTCACCCGCCGGCGAAAGCCTTCTCAAGCGTAATAACTTGCCGGTTTTCAGCATGGGTAATACGCCTCCCCAGCCGGTGGTCGCATAAAGTCCGAAAAGCGATGGTCGTAGAACTTTCAAGTTGCGCCGCAGAGAGCATTTACCGTGCGACTGCGGGTTGGCAAGGTGTGATCACCGGTCAATATTTATGCGGAACTCGGCATGAATATTGACAGCAATGTGACAGGTGCAGCGGGATTGACGACCAGAACGAGTGCTGTTCGTGGAGTCTCGGGCGCTTTTGTTGCGAATGCCACGTGTAAACGGACGAAAACTCTTCCGCCGACCCACCCGGACTCGTTCGGTAATTCGGACGACCGGATTTCCCCGACGCTTCCTTGTCGAATTCGAATTTGCGGGCCTAGGGTGACTCCCCATGCCCGAATCACTGTCCAAGACGACGGAGAAAGCCACAACGAGGACCGAGGCCCCGCGAGTCGCTGTCGCGAGCCTGGTCGGCACCACGATCGAGTACTACGACTTCGCGGTGTACGGCACGGCCTCCGCGCTCGTCCTCGGCCCCGCCTTCTTCCCCTCCGGGGACCCCACCGTCTCCTCACTCGCCGCGTTCCTCACCTTCGCCGCGGCGTTCCTGTCCCGGCCCCTCGGCGTCGTCCTGTTCGGGACGATCGGTGACCGGCTCGGCCGAAGACAGGCCCTGGTCGCCTCCCTCCTGCTGATGGGCGTGGCCACGGTCGGCGTCGGGCTGCTGCCCACGTACGAGACCGCCGGACTCCTCGCCCCCGTCCTGCTGGTGACACTCCGTCTGCTCCAGGGGCTCAGCATGGGCGGCGAGTGGGGCGGGGCGGTGCTGCTCGCCGCCGAGCACGCACCGCCCGGCCGCCGCGCGCTGTACGCGTCCGTCCCGCAGGCCGGCCCCTCGCTCGGCTTCCTGCTGTCCAGCGCCGTCATCCTGCCCACGCTCCACATCGCGGGCCGGGACGGCTTCGCCGACTGGGCCTGGCGCATCCCGTTCCTGCTCAGCACCGTGCTCGTGGTGACCGGCCTGTGGGTCCGCACGACGGTCTCCGAGTCACCCGTGTTCCGCGACGCGGCTCATCGCACCGCACGGACACCGACTCGGGCGCCGGAGTCCCGCTTTCCGCTGGTCACGCTGCTCAAGCGGCATCCCGGTCGGCTGCTGCTCGGCACCGGCGCGGCGATCGGCGGTTCGGCCGTCTACTACCTGACGATCGTCTACAGCCTGTCGTACGGCCCGAAGGAACTGGGCATCCCCCAGAACACGATGCTGACCGCCGCGAGCGTCGGCGCCGTGGCCGGCATCGCCATCACCCTCCCGGTCGCCAGGCTGTCCGACCGGATCGGCCGCCGCCCGGTGATGCTGACGGGAGCCGTCGGCTGCGTGCTGTGGGCGGTACCCATGTACGCGTCCCTGAGTTCGCGCGACGCCTGGCTGATCACCGGCGCCTACACGGTCGGCCTCATGCTGCTCGCCCTCATGTTCTCCCCGGTGGCGGCGTTCCTCCCCGAGCTGTTCCCCGCCCGGCTGCGCTACAGCGGAGCCTCCGCGGCCTTCATCCTCGCCAACACCGTCGGCGGCGGCTTCGCCCCGCTGGTCGCCACCTGGCTGAACAGCCACTGGGATTCCCCGGTCGTCCTGGGCTTCTACACCGGCGGCCTCTGTCTGCTGAGCCTGCTGTGCCTGCTGGCCCTCCCGGAGACGCGCGACCAGGAGTTCGGCACCTGACGGCCGGGATGATCCGCACCCATCCGGGCGAGAAGGTGTCGGCGGGAGAGGGCTTCTTCGGCCTCGTCGGGCGAATCGATCAGCCGCATGGCAGACATGGCTCCAGAGAGATCCACGCATTGGTCGCGAAAGCGATGTTTGCGGCGGCCGATGAAGGTGACCTGCCCTGGACGGAACCGACAGGCTCCGGGCGCGGGCAGCGTGCCTGGTTCGCCGCTGCTCCGTACGACGAAAGGCAGACTCATGACGGAGACCTCACCTGTCACCACGACCGATTCCGGCGCCCCGGTCGAGAGCGACGAGCATTCGCTCACCGTGGGACCCGCCGGTCCGATCCTGTTGCAGGACGCCTATCTGATCGAGCAGATGGCGCAGTTCAACCGGGAGCGGATCCCCGAGCGCCAGCCGCACGCCAAGGGAAGCGGCGCGTTCGGCCACTTCGAGGTGACGCACGACGTGAGCGCCTACACGAAGGCGGCCGTCTTCCAGCCGGGGACCCGCACCGACCTGGTCACCCGCTTCTCGACCGTCGCGGGTGAGCGAGGCAGCCCGGACACCTGGCGCGACCCGCGCGGCTTCGCGGTGAAGTTCTACACCAGCGAAGGCAATTACGACATGGTCGGCAACAACACGCCGGTGTTCTTCGTGAAGGACCCGATGAAGTTCCAGCACTTCATCCGCTCCCAGAAACGCCGTGCCGACAACAACCTGCGCGACCACGACATGCAGTGGGACTTCTGGACCCTCTCCCCCGAGTCCGCCCACCAGGTCACCTGGCTGATGGGCGACCGCGGCATCCCGCGGACGTGGCGTCACATGAACGGCTACACCTCCCACACCTACATGTGGATCAACGCCGCCAGCGAGCGCTTCTGGGTCAAGTACCACTTCAAGACCGACCAGGGCATCGAGTACTTCACCCAGCACGAGGCCGACCAGATGGCGGCCGCCGACACGGACTACCACACGCGTGATCTGTTCGAGCACATCCGCGACGGCGACTTCCCGAGCTGGACCCTGTACGTGCAGGTGATGCCGTACGAGGAGGCCGCGGGCTACCGCTTCAACCCGTTCGACCTCACCAAGGTGTGGCCGCACGGCGACTACCCGCTGATCCCGGTCGGCCGTATGACGCTCGACCGCAACCCGACCGACAACCACGCGGAGATCGAGCAGGCGGCCTTCCAGCCCAACAACCTCGTCCCCGGCATCGGCCCCAGCCCGGACCGCATGCTGCTGGCCCGGCTGTTCTCCTACGCGGACGCGCACCGGCACCGGATCGGCGGCAACTACCAGCAGCTTCCGGTGAACGCCCCCGTGGTGGACGTCCACACGTACTCCAAGGACGGGGCGATGGCGTACCGGAAGACCACCGACCCCGTGTACGCCCCCAACTCCAAGGGCGGCCCCGCGGCCAACACCGCGCGCTACTCCCCGCCCAGCTGGGAAGCCGACGGCGCCATCACCCGTGCGGCCTACGTCAGCCATCCCGAGGACGACGACTGGGGCCAGCCGCGCACCATGGTGCGCGAGGTCCTGGACGACGCCGCGCGCGACCGTCTGGTCGACAACGTCGTCGGCCATCTCCTCAACGGAGTCTCGGAACCCGTCCTCAAGCGGGCCTTCGAGTACTGGTCGAACATCGACGAGACCATCGGCGACCGCATCGCGCGCGGGGTGCGCGCCAAGCTGGACGAGAAGGATCCGAAGGCCGCCGAGCAGGGCAATCCCGCACGGCGCGACATGCAGGCCAAAGCCTGAGTCCGACGGATCGGGTCCCCCATGGTGGGCTTCCGCCGCCCGGCGGTGCCGGGCGGCGGAAGCCCACCATCCCGTGCGCAGCCGACCGGCCGAGATGACCCGACCGCGCATCTGTTCACATAATGGATGAAATGGCCAGAACATACGCCGGAAGCGCGGAGGCGTGGCGATGCGCGGCAACGCCGAGAACGACGACGAACTCGACGCTGAGGACATTGACGAGTACGCCGATTCCGAGGCCTACGACGAGGAGGACGCGGCCGGCGCGACCCCTGACGTCTTCCTCGACGTTCCGACCCTGAAGGTCGAGGAGATCGACCTGGACGTCGAGGACCTGCGGGCGCATGTCTCGCTGCAGGCCGAGGTGCTGGATCTGCTCAAACTGAACGTGGGCGCCGACGTCACGCTCGGCCAGGTCCACCTGGGCATCTCGGGCGTCGAGGCCCAGGCCCGGCTCGAGGTGCGGCTCCACAACGTCGCGAAGATCATCGACCGAGTGCTCACCACGCTCGACCGCAACCCGGAGCTGCTGCACGAGCTGTCGCGTGGAATCGGGTCCGCCGTCCAGGACGTGGGCGGCGGAGCCCGTCAGGCCGTGGGAGAGGTGGGCTCGGGCGCCGGAAGGGCCGTCCAGGAGGTCGGCCGGGGTGCGGGGACCGCCGTCCGGGACGTGGGCGAGGGCGCCGGAACGGCCGTACGGGACGTGGGGCAGGAAGCCGGTGCCGCTGCCCGGGACGTGGCCGCCGGGGCCGGGCGCGCGGTGGAGGACGTCGGCCAGGAGGCGAGCCGGACCGTCGCAAGCGCCGGCGAGCTGGTGGGCGGCACCGAGGAAGGGGTTGAGTCGGCCGAGCGGGGCCGAGCTCGCCGGAGCCAGGGCGGTACCCGCACGCGCCGGGTGCGCGGAGAGGACGGGAAGCTGCCACCGAGGACGAGTCGCCGTCAAGGCGCCAAGAAGCCCGATGAGCCGCCCTGAACCAGAGGCGCGGAGGCCGGGAGCCCGGTGGAGGACGTCTCGTTCCGGTCGACGGTCCACGCCGAACGGCTCCGCTTCACTCGGGAACCCCGGACAGCCGTCCGCTTCCCCGGCACCGGGAAGCGCGAGTCGACGAGCCACAGCGACCGCACCCACCTACCCGACCGGGTCACTCCCGGTCAGGAGTACTCGGACGTCACCGTCGCGTACCGCCTCGCGACCCGGCTCACCAGGTGATCGGCCTTGTCAGCCGTTGATGATGTCGGTGAAGCGCCGGGTGTCGATGTTTCCTCCGGAGGCGATGACGCCGATCCGCCGGGGGCGGCGGTCGATGCGTCCGGCGAGGAGGGCGGCCAGGGCGGTCGCGCCGCTGGGTTCGAGGACGATCTTGAGCCGTTCGAAGGCGAAGCGCATGGCGTCGCGGATCTCGTCGTCGCCGACGAGCGCGATGCCGTCCACGAGTCGCCGGTTGATGGCGAACGTGATCTCGCCGGGGGTGGGTAGGGCCTGTCCGTCGGCGAGGGTCCGGGGCACGGGGATGGTGACGCGCTCGCCGGCTTCCAGGGAGCGCTTGGTGTCGTCGCCGGTGTCGGGTTCGACGCCGACGAGCCGGACACCGGGGTGGAGCGTCTTGGCGGTGATGGCGCTTCCGGCCATGAGGCCGCCACCTCCGACGGGCGCGAGGAGGGCGTCCAGTTCCCCGGTCTCCTCGAGGAGTTCGAGGGCTGCGGTGCCCTGGCCGGCGATGACGTGCGGGTGGTCGTAGGGAGGGATGAGCGCGAGGCCGCGTTCGGCGGCGAGTGCCTCGCCGAGCGCGGTGCGGTCCTGGGTGTAGCGGTCGTAGGTGACGACTTCCGCGCCGTAGCCGGCGGTTGCCTCCCGCTTGGAGCGGGGGGCGTCCTCGGGCATCAGGATGACGGCGCTGGTGCCCAGTTCCCGGGCGGCCAGTGCGGTGGCCTGGGCATGGTTGCCGGAGGAGTAGGCGGCGATGCCCTTGGCCAGCCGGCCGGGGGGCAGCTGTGCGGCGGCGTTGTAGGCGCCGCGGAACTTGAACGCGCCGACACGCTGGAAGTTCTCGCACTTGATGAACACCTCCGCGCCGACCAGGGAGTCGAGGGTCCGGGAGGTCAGCACGGGGGTGCGGTGGGCGATGCCGTCGAGGCGTGCGGCGGCGGCGCGGACGTCGTCGAAGGTCACGGGCAGGGCAGTGGTCATGGCATGTCCTTCGGCGAGGGTGGAGACGGTGCCCGGACACGGGCGGCCGTCGTGCGTCAGGGCGGCGATGTCGAGACTCTTGGCCGTCTTCACGTGCGGCCGCTGGGCGACTCCGAGCCGCTCGGCCCGCTTCGCCAGTCGCTCGATGTTGCCCAGGGTCTCGCGCACGTCGACGACGGCGAAGGGAGCGCCGGGGTCGGCCGGCGTTGTCACGGGGGCCGGGGGCGGGGTGGTGTTCACAGGATCACGTCCCACGTCTCGCGGCCGCTCACTTGGTGTAGGCGTAGACGCTGGCCCGGGAGATGCCGATGAGGTCGGCGATGGTCTGGGCGGCATTGCGGGTGTCGAAGTAGCCGTCCTCGTACAGGCGTCGGACAAGGTCCTTCTTCGCCTCCCGGGGCAGCGCCCGTGGGGTCGTGGAGCGCTCGGCGGCCGCTGTCTCGATGACTTCGCGCAGTTCCCGGCGGCTTCGGTCGCGCAGCGTCTCGAGCGGGGCGTCCCGGCTCTCGGGATCGGTCGCGACCAGGTTCGACAGCGTCAGCGTCATGGGTGACAGCGTCGAGATGTCCAGGTTCAGACAGAGGGCGGCGATGTACTGCCCGGCTTCGTTCTTGATCCCGATCGACGTGCTCTTCGCGGGGCGTCCGTCGGGGAACCGGTTGGGGTAGTTCTGGATGACGCCGGGGTACTGCGGGTCCCGGATGCGGGCGAGACCCAGTTCGGTGGCGGACTCTCCCACCTGGCGTCCCGACAGGTTGTTCTCGATGAAGCGGATGGCGTGGTCGGGATCGCGCAGATCGTGCAGCACGACCTCGCAGATACCGGGGAACATGCGGCCCAGCCCCTGGGCGACCTTCTCGAACTCGGCCAGCAGATGCTCGTCGTCCGGTGATCCGGACGCGGCCGCCCGGCCCTCCGCAGTGGTGTCGCTTCCGCCCATCGCCCACTCCCCGCTTCCGTCCCGTACTCCACACGACTCTTTGATTTCTAGTCCAACTCTATACAGATAGTCTACTCACTCCCGGGCGCGTACGCGCGGACCGTCGCCGAGTGATGCGGCATCCAGCCAAAGTCGCGCCGCCTGTCTTCCGGTATCGACACCTCGCCCATATCCTCGTGCGCCGGTGTTACCGACGGTAAGGGGTGGCGATGGGCGGCACCACGCGCAGAGGATTCCTGGGCACTGCCGCGGCCGCCGGCGGCGGGGTCGCCCTCGGGGTCCCACAGCAGGCTTGGGCCGAGGACGGCTCGGCAGCGCAGACCGTGGCCGTACTGGGCGGGGGCGTCGCCGGGCTCACGGCCGCGCACGAACTCGCCGAGCGCGGCTTCCGGGTCACCGTCTACGAACGCAAGGCGCTGGGCGGCAAGGCCCGCTCCATGGACGTACCGGACAGCTCCACGGGCGGCCGCCGCCCCCTGCCGGGAGAGCACGGCTTCCGCTTCATCCCCGGCATCTACCACAACCTGCCCGACACCATGCGGCGCATCCCGTTCCCCGGAAACCCAGGCGGAGTCCACGACAACCTCGTCGCCCCCAAGGAGATGCTGTTCGCCCGGTCGGGCGGCCGCGAGGACATCCGGATCCCGCTGCCCTGGCCCGGCAACACCCCGGCCGAACTCACCCCGGACGAGATCCGCCGCGCCCTCACCTCGGTCCTGGACACGGCCTTCAACCTCCCCCTGCACGAGGCCCTCTACTTCGCGGGCCGCTTCCTGGTCTTCCTCACCAGCTGCGACGAGCGCCGCGACGACGTATGGGAGCGGACGCCGTGGTGGGAGTTCGTACGGGCCGGACGGATGTCCTACGACTACCGGCGGATCCTCGCCATCGGCATCACCCGCAACATCGTGGCCACCAAGGCGGAGGAGGCCAGCACCCGTACGGTCGCCACCCTGCTGGAGGCCTTCGCCTTCAACCTCCTCGGGCGGGGCGCCGACGGACCACTGGACCGGATCCTCAACGCGCCCACCAACGAGGCCTGGATCGACCCCTGGGTGACGTACCTGAGGTCGCTCGGGGTCGAGTTCCGCGTCGGCTGGACCGTACGGGACCTGAGACTGGACTCGGGTGTGATCGCCGGGGCCGTCGTGGAGGAGCCCGGAGGCGCGCGCCGGACCGTCACCGCCGACCACTACATCTCGGCGATGCCGGTCGAGCACGCCCGCCGCACCTGGAACTCCGCCGTACGCGCCGCCGACCCCCAGCTGGCCGAGTGCGACCGGCTGGAGACGGATTGGATGACCGGCATCCAGTTCTATCTGACGGAACGTACGCCGATCCTGCACGGCCACCTCGACCTCATCGACTCCCCGTGGTCGCTGACCGCGATCGCCCAGGCCCAGCACTGGCCGGGCCACGACTTCCCCGCCGACTTCGGCGACGGCACGGTCGCGGACTGCCTGTCCGTGGACGTCTCCGAGTGGGACCAGCCGGGCATCCTCTACGGGAAGACGGCCAAGCAGTGCACCCGCACCGAGGTCGCCCGCGAGGTGTGGGCGCAGCTGAAGGCGTCGCTCAACGACAGCGGCCGTACGGTCCTGAAGGACTCCGTGCTGCACTCCTGGTTCCTCGATCCGGCCGTGGACGGACTCGGCACGCCGAACCCGGTCAACGAGGAACAGCTGCTCATCCATCCGGTGGGGACCTTCCACCACCGCCCGCGGTCGGCCACGAAGATCCCCAACCTCTTCCTGGCCGGTGACTACGTGGCCGTGCCCATCGATCTCGCCACCATGGAGGGCGCCAACACCTCGGCCCGGCAGGCCGTCAACGCCCTGCTGGAACAGACCGGCTCGACCGCCGAGCGGTGCACGGTGACCCCCTTGTACCGGGCCCCCGAACTGGAGGCGCTGAAGCGGCACGACCGCACCCGCTACCTCCTCCGGCTGCCGAACGTCTTCGACATCGGCTGAGAGCCCGTCAGGCCCAAGGCGCCGACGGCACGAACGACGCGCGGTTCTGCGGCAAAACGGCATCCTCGCCAAGGCATCGACGCGCACTGACCGGTGGATCCTCGCCGACGGCTCAGAGCTCCTGACACGATGAGCTATCGGGAATGGCCGTCTCCCGTTGGGCAGTTCGGGACGGGAATCGGGGAGGTGGGTGGGTGCCAGGTGAGAGTCCAGCCGGCGACAAGCGTCGCCGCGCCGCCTGCCAGGGCGATTGCGCCGCCTGTTCCGACGCCTGCGGCCACCGCGCCGAAGCAGGCCGGCCCGACGCCCTGCAGCGTCATGCTGCCGGAGCCGAGCAGACCGAAGGCCTGGCCCTGGCCATCCTGCGGCAGGGCGTCCAGGAACGGCCGTTGCAGGCCGAGACCGTAGGCGAATCCGAAGCCGCAGAGCAGCAGCAGACAGGACGAGACGCCCACATCGTCGCTCGGGGCCGAGGACCACCGGGCGCGGAGGACGCCGGTACCAAGAAGGTTGCTCTCAGATTGCTGATGACCCGTAAAGGGGCGTCTCAAGAGCTGAACGCGCACCCTCATCCGGCCAGGTCGAGCCACCTCAGACCGGCGGTGGGGGGGGGGGGGGGGGGCCCCCCCCCCCCCCCCGGGGGCCCCCCCCCCCCCCCCCCCCCCCCCCCCCCCCCCCCCCCCCCCCCC
>NZ_JBIBHN010000036.1:0-77968 GCF_042957035.1 Streptomyces sp. NPDC008137
GGAGTCGACGCGGAGCGTCGGCGACCGACGAGAACGCGGCAGATGTGCGTGCCAGGCCCCGCGTCTGCGGCGTGATCCAAACGACAGGCCCTAGTCCGGGGGTCAGCCGCGCGTCGTACCGTCCGGCCGCGCGCGTACGTCGTCCAGCGCCTGCGACCGATGGACCTGCTGCTCCCGTACGCCGCCTCCGTCGCCGCCGAGTCCCCGCGCCGGACCCTGACAGCCCTGCACCAGGGCGATGCCGATCGCCACCAGCAGCGTGACCACGACGAACACGAACAGCCGCTGCCGCAGCAACCGTGGATTGGCGGGCCGCAGCCCGGTCCCCGTCCTGGACGGCCGCCCGGTACCACTGTGCGGGGCGGGGCGGTTGCCGCTGCCCGACCGGGTCCCGTTGCGCCCGGTGGGTGTCGGCCGCGCCCCGGACCGCGCCGACGCGCCGCGTCCGCGCGCCGGAGTCCTGCCGCGGTTGGCGCCACCCGCCGACCGGTTCCCGCTCCCGTTGCCGGAGGGCCGGCCACCGCCCCGGGCGCCGGCTCCGCTCTGGGAAGCCGTACCGTCCGCGGACGGTACGCCGTCCCGGGAGGGGGCGGAACCCCGCGGTGGGGGAGTGCCCCGGCCCCGCTGCACGCCTGACGGGCCCGCGCCCTGCTGTCCTTGCGGACGCCGGGCCCGCTCGGGGTAGGTGTCGACGGGCCGGTCCGTCTCTGCGCCGCGCGGCGCGGGCGGCCGCACCCCGGCGAGGTCCTGCGCCTCCCGGGCCGCGATCTCCTTGAGCCGCAGCGACAGTTGGAGCGTGCTCGGCCGCTCCTCGGGGTCCTTCGCCAGGCACGCCCGGACGAGCGGAGCCAGCGCGTCGGGCACGCCGTGCAGCTGCGCCTCCTCGTGCACGACGCGGTACAGCATCACCTCGGAACTGCCGTGCCCGAACGGCGAGTCGCCCATCGAGGAGTACGCGAGCGTGGCCCCCAGCGAGAAAACGTCCGTGGCCGGGGTGACGGCTGCCCCGCGCACCTGCTCAGGGGCGAGGAAGCCCGGCGAGCCGACCGCGGTGCCGACGTGGGTGAGCGTCGAGGCGCCGGTGGCCCAGGCGATGCCGAAGTCGATGATCCGCGGCCCCTTCGGGGACAGCAGGATGTTGGACGGCTTCAGGTCCCGGTGCACGACCCCCGCCTCGTGGACGGCGACCAGGCCCTCGGACAGAGCCGCCCCGACGGCCGCGACGTCGGCGGCGCCGAGCGGTCCCTCGGCGGCGATCTTGTCGTGCAGGGAGGGTCCCGGTACGTACTGTGTGGCGAACCAGGGCCGGTCCGCTTCCAGGTCCGCGGCCACGAGCCGGGCCGTGCAGCCGCCGCGGATCCGCCGGGCCGCCGAGACCTCACGCGCGAAGCGTGAGCGGAACTCCTGATCCTCCGCCAGGTCGGGCCGGATGACCTTGAGCGCGACCCGTTGCCCCTTCTTGTCGGAGCCCAGGTAGACCACGCCCATCCCGCCCGCGCCGAGCCGTCTGTGAAGCCTGAACGAGCCGACGACGCGCGGGTCCTCGCGCCTCAGGCGCATCATCGCCATGTTCATCCCCGCTGCCCGGTCCTGTGACGAGCCACAGCTTACGTTTCCACGGCCGCCCACGCGCAGAGGCCGCGCCCTCTCGGGCCGATGGATTGTCAGTGGTGGGTGGGAGACTTGAAGTGTGGTCAGGGGGCGTGCGGACAGGCCGTGTTCGCGCGGGGGTCGAGCCCAACCACCTGCCACGGAAGGGGGATTGGACCCGTGAAGGGTGACCGTGTGGAAATAGTCGTGGACGCCGGTGACACGACACGCACATACGAGGTGGTGGCGAGCAGGGCGGGCCGCAAGGTGGAGACGGCGGTACGTCGAGGTGTCGTGGAAGTGAGCGAAGTCACCCGAAGTGGGGCAGTGGTGCGTACGGCCCGCTTCATGGCGAACCGGGTGCTGGCGCTGGTGGAACAGCCGGTTCCGCGGGAGGAAAGCTCGGACAAAGCGGTGTGAGCCGGGCATCCCTTCGGGGAAGACCCTGAGAGCCGGCTCTCCGTCTCCACCCAGGGGAGTACATCGCAGGTAGCGGCTCATCCTCCGGGAGGCCCGGCAATCGGTACGAGGGCATGACGCCCGGGGAGGGCCGGACGCCTAGATTTGAGGTCAAGCGGCGGGTGCAGCACTCGTCCCCCGAGGTCAGACGCCCGCCGCTGCCAACGACAACTGAGAACGGTCAGGAGAGGGACCATGGCCCACACGGCACCGCGGACGCTGGTCCGCACGCGGGAGCGCGGTACGGGCCGCCGCCACCCCTTGGTGGCGACGGTGATGGCCCTTCCCCTGGCGGTCCTGCTCCTCCTCGTCTTCGACGGGTGGGAGACAGTGGCCACACAGGCGTCGTCCGTGGGAGAGATGCTGGGGCGCTGAGCGGCGACCCCAGGCCCGGAAGAGCGGTCCGGGCGGGGACATCCACCCATGAAACCCCGTGGGGACGGGGGTACGGCGGACGGCAAAAAATGCCGGCGCAGCTGGGGAGCTGCGCCGGCATTGCTCTTTCTCAGGCTCAGCTGCGGGCATGCGTGCCGCCCGAGCTGCGGGCATGCGTGCCGCTGGGGGCGGCACGGGTGGGCGGTGGGGGTCCCCCCCCGCTCGAGCGAAGCCGAGAGTGGGGGAGGCACCCCGCTCCGCCGGGCTGCGGACCCACCCGCCCCGGGCACCAACGCCGAGCACCTGAAGCCGACAGCCCTCTACGGCCCTGCCCCCACCTGCCCGTACCCTCACCCCGTGACCCCCGCCCCCCTGCTGGCCGACCTCACCGCCAAGGCCCGAGCGACCGCCCACGCCCGCTCGTCGTCCTGCCCCTGCGGAACCGCCACCCTTGCGGACCGCCCCGACGCGACGGTCGTCCGCCACGCCGGCCTCGTCGCGAAGGCCCACCCCCCGGAGTCCGACCCCACCGAACTGACCAGCCGCCTCACGGTGGCCACCCGCCACCCCGAGATCCTCCTGGCACCGCTCACTCCCACACCGGCCGACCTGCACGGCAGACTCGTGACGTGCTGGCCGTACGGAACCCCGGTGGATCCGGACGACCCGGACGCCGCGCCCTGGGAAGCGGCCGCCACCCTCCTCGCCCGCCTCCACCGCACCCCCGCCCCCGACGCCCTCCCCGCCATGCGGGGCCCCGCCAAGGCGGCCCGGGCCATCGAGAAGCTCCGGAACGCCACCCCGCATCCCGCCGCCGCTCCTGTCCTGCGGGCCTGGGACACCCTTCCCGCGTGGGCCCGTGCCGAGGCGCCGATGCCGCACACTCGCACCCTCTGCCACGGCGACCTCCACCTCGGTCAGCTCATACGCCACCCCGCCCCCGAAGGCCCCTGGCTGCTGATAGACGTCGACGACCTCGGTGTCGGCGTCCCGGCCTGGGATCTCGCCCGCCCTGCGGCCTGGTACGCCTGCGGGCTGCTACTGCCTGATGAGTGGGGCCGCTTCCTCGCCGCCTACCGGGAGGCCGGCGGCCCGGCCGTACCCGCCGACGGCGACCCCTGGCCCGCTCTCGACGTCCCCGCCCGCGCCCTCACCGTGCAGACCGCGGCCAGGGTCGTCGCCAAGGCGGCCGCCGCCGGCCGTGACCCGGACGAGGTCGAGCAGTTGGTCGTGGACGCCTGTGACCGAATGGCTGCCCTCCCGCCGCAGTTGGCGCAGGAGCACGCGAAGTAGGGTGCAACCGACCACAGCGGGACAGAGTCTGTCCTGGCGAGACACGAAGCAGGATCGACCGGCGAGGAGTTGAACCACCATGCAGTGTCCGAAGTGCCGTGCGCCCATGCACACGTACAACCGCAACGGTGTCCAGATCGAGCAGTGCAGCGGCTGCCGCGGGATCTTTCTCGACTACGGCGAGCTGGAGTCGCTGACCCGCCTGGAGTCCCAGTGGTCCCAGGGCGCGCCGCCGCCCCCGCCCGCTCCGCAGGCCTACCCCGCCCCTCCGGCTCCCGCCTGGGGCGCCCCGCACGGCGGCCACGGTCATCACGGCGGCCACGGCCACCACGGTCACCACCGCAACAAGGGCTTCGGGCACATGCTGTTCTCGTCGTGACGCGACACGACAAGAGCCCCCGGCCGCGAACGGCCGGGGGCTCCGGTGTGGTGTGGACGATACTGGGATTGAACCAGTGACCTCTTCCGTGTCAGGGAAGCGCTCTCCCGCTGAGCTAATCGTCCTCGGGGCCATGGCCACTCCGTGGAGCGGATCATGGGCACTGCGTGCGCGATACTGGGATTGAACCAGTGACCTCTTCCGTGTCAGGGAAGCGCTCTCCCGCTGAGCTAATCGCGCGGGTTCGGATCTTGGAGCAGATCCAGTGGACGATACTGGGATTGAACCAGTGACCTCTTCCGTGTCAGGGAAGCGCTCTCCCGCTGAGCTAATCGTCCTTGGAGGTGGAGACGGGATTTGAACCCGTGTAGACGGCTTTGCAGGCCGTTGCCTCGCCTCTCGGCCACTCCACCAGGAGTGTAGGGGACCGGGAGCCCCCTGTTCCTGCGAGCGGACGACCAGGTTCGAACTGGCGACCTCAACCTTGGCAAGGTTGCGCTCTACCAACTGAGCTACGTCCGCTTGTCGTTTCCAACCCGCTCTCGCGGCCCGGCGACGTGTTGAACTCTAGCGGATTCCGGGGCCAGTACAAAAACGCGTTTGTGCAGCGTGCTGCGCTTACCCTGCTCAGGGAGGTCGCGGAACCCCCGGAAGGGACATCCTCCGGTCACTCTCAGGACACCGCCATAGACTCGACTGCGTGTCCGACCTCCCTCCTCTGGCCCGCTTCGGCGACCGCGTCGCCACCGGGCTCCTCGATGTCACCGACGATCCCGAAGCCCTGGAATCCAGCGGCTTCTGGGCCGTCTGCGCCGACTTCGAGGGCCGTCTGACCTGCGCCCGCTTCAGGGACGTGGGGGAGCAGCCCGTGCCCGCCCCGGTGCCCGGCGCGTGGCGGGCACCGGCGGCGGACGACTGGACGTCCTCGCTCGACCACGCCGCGTACACAGCGGCCGTCCGGCGGATCCGCGAGCACATCGCGGCGGGCGAGGTCTACCAGGCGAATCTGTGCCGGGTTCTGTCCGCGCCCGTCGCGCCGGGCGCGGACGTGGACGCCCTCACCGCGCTGCTGGCCCGCGGCAACCCGGCACCGTATGCGGGAACGATCCGCCTGCCCGGTCACGGTGTGGAGATCGCCACCGCGTCACCCGAACTGTTCCTGCGGCGTGACGGACGGGTCGTCGAGTCCGGGCCGATCAAGGGCACCGGCCGCACCGAGGCGGACCTGCTGGAGAAGGACTTCGCCGAGAACGTGATGATCGTGGACCTGGTCCGCAACGACATCGGACGGGTCTGTGCCACGGGCAGTGTGACGGTGCCCGATCTGTGTGCCGTCGAGAAGCACCCGGGGCTGGTCCATCTCGTGTCGACTGTCCGCGGTGAGCTGGGAACCGGGGCCGGCTGGGCCGGACTGCTCGGCGCCGCCTTTCCGCCCGGTTCGGTCACCGGCGCGCCCAAGTCGAGCGCCCTGCGGATCATCGAGGCGCTGGAGACGGCGCCCCGAGGGCCGTACTGCGGCGGGATCGGCTGGGTCGACGCCGACCGGCGTGTCGGTGAGCTGGCCGTCGGCATCCGTACGTTCTGGATCGACCGGGCCGACGGCGTGCTGCGTTTCGGTACCGGCGCGGGGATCACCTGGGGCTCGGATCCCGAGGGGGAGTGGCGGGAGACCGAGCTGAAGGCGTCCCGGCTGCTCGCGATAGCGTCGGGAGGGTACGAGGTGAGTGGAGAGGACCTGACGTGAAGATCTGGCTCGACGGCGGGCTGCAGGACAGCGAGTCCGCCCGCGTCTCCGTCTTCGATCACGGGCTGACCGTGGGCGACGGCATCTTCGAGACGGTGAAGGCCGTGGACGGCAGGCCGTTCGCGCTCACCCGGCACCTCGACCGGCTGACCCGGTCGGCGCGCGGCCTCGGTCTGCCCGACCCGGACCACGACGAGGTGCGCCGCGCCTGTGCCGCCGTCATCGAGGCCAACCCCGCGCCGCTCGGTCGCCTCCGGATCACCTACACCGGCGGACACGGCCCGCTCGGGTCCGACCGCGGCGAGCACGGCCCGACCCTCCTCGTCGCCCTCGGCGCGACCAGCCGCCGCCCCGACTCCACCGCCGTGATCACGGTCCCCTGGACTCGCAACGAGCGCGGCGCGCTCACCGGCCTGAAGACCACCTCGTACGCCGAGAACGTCGTGGCCCTCGCCCGTGCCCGCGAACAGGGCGCGTCCGAGGCCCTGTTCGGCAACACGGCGGGACAGCTCTGCGAGGGCACCGGGTCCAACGTCTTCGTCGTCCTCGACGGCGAGATCCACACTCCGCCGCTCGCTTCGGGCTGCCTCGCGGGCATCACGCGCGCTTTGGCGATCGCATGGACCGGTGCCCGGGAGACCGATCTGCCGCTGGACGCGCTGGAGCGGGCCGACGAGGTCTTCCTGACGTCCACGCTGCGGGACGTGCAGGCCGTGCACCGCGTCGACGACCGTGAGCTGCCGGGCGCGCCGGGCCCGGTGACCGCCAAGGCCATGCGGATCTTCGACGAGCGCTCCGGGCACGACCTCGATCCCTGACAGCCCCCCATATTCGGCTGCCCCGGGGTCCGGTTGCGGGTAGAACACCCCTGATGACCACGACCCTGCGGCCGACCGAGCCGCTTCAGCAGAACGCCGACGGGACGCGCTCACGCCGATTCCAGGTGTGTGTGAACAGCCGTCCCGTAGGGGCGATACACCTCGGCACACATCCCGTGTTCGGCCGCGCGGTGGCCCGGATCACGGAGCTGCGCATCGAGGAACCGGACCGCGGACGCGGCCGGGGCACGGTGGCCGCGCTCGCCGCCGAGGAGGTGGCGCGCGGCTGGGGGTGCCGGCGCATCGAGGCGGCGGTGCCCGCCGACGCCGGGCCCGCGTTCCGGCTCGCCACCGCGCTCGGCTACGTCGTGCGCAACCGCGGAATGGAGAAGTCGCTCGGTGACACCCCGCCGCAACTGCCGCAGGGCAGTCGTGCCCGGCCCATGACCGAGGCGGAGTTCGGCCCCTGGCTGGAGAAGGGCCACGAGGACTACGCGCAGAGCTGGATCGCGCGGGGCGTGCCGGAGGCCGAGGCCCGGGCCAAGTCGGAGCGGGACCACGCCGCCCTGCTGCCCGAGGGCCTGGCCACACCGGGCACGTTCATCAGCGTCGTCGAACACGAGGGGACACCGGTGGGCGATCTGTGGCTCGCGGTGCGTCAGGACGATGCCTTCGTCTTCGTCGTCGAGACCCACGCCGCCCACCGGGGCCGGGGACACGGCCGCACCCTCATGCTGCTGGCCGAGGCCCAAACGATCGCCGAGGGCAGGCGGACCATCGGCCTCAACGTCTTCGCCGGCAACGACCCGGCCGAACGGCTCTATGAGTCACTCGGCTACGAGACGAAGCTGTACGTCATGTACAAGCCACTGTTGTAAGGGTCCGGCGGGGCCGGGTCAGCCCTGCTCCTGCTCCGCCAGCAGCCGGTCCGCGATCTCCTCGATCCGCTCGCGCAGCCCCTCCTGGCTCTTGCCGCCGTCGAGCCGCTCGCCGTCGATGACGTAGGTCGGGGTGCCGGTCACGCCGATCGCCTTGCCCTCGGCCTGGTCGGCGTCCACGATCAGGATGTGCCGGCCGTCGATCAGCGCGGTGTCGAACTCCTCGGCGTCCAGGCCCAGTTCGCCGGCCACCTCGACCAGGAAGGGTTCTCCCTTACGGGACAGCTCCTCCACCCGTCCCAGCAGGGCCTCGGCGTACGGCCATCCCCGGCCCTGCTCCCACGCCTCCTCCGCGGCCTGGGCGGCGGCGAAGGCGTGCTTGTTCTTCTCCAGGGGGAAGTGCCGCAGCCGCAGCTCCAGACGCTCGCCGTAGCGGGCGCGCAGCGATCGGAGGTCGTCCAGCGCGGTGCGGCAGTCCGGGCACTGGAGGTCGCACCAGATCTCGAGGACGGGGGCGGTGGACGGGGCAGGGGAGGAGTCGCTCATGCCGACAGTCTTCCAGCCCGTGCACCCGCACCGGCACCCGCGGAGGAGGCGACCCGGAGATCTCCCTGATGGACCCGGAGATCTCCCTGATGTAGGGGCGAGGCATGGCCCGCCGGGGTGCGGCGGGTGCAGGATGGAAGGGACGAAGTGCCCCTGCCCGACCGTGCCACGCCTGGAGGACCGGATGATTGCCGAGACCGTCTGTTCCGCCGTGTCCGCGGCAGGCCTGGGCATCGCGGCCATCACGGCGTACCGCAAGCGTTTCCTCGCCGCGGCCCGTATCACGGCGTACTCGCTCGTGCCGATCGGCCTGGTGATGACGGGAGTCGTCGAATGGCTGGCCGACACGGCGTTCAGCCCGACCGCCTGGGCCGGTTTCGGGGTGCTCGGGCTCGCGTGGGCGCTGTTCGCGACCACCCGCGTCGTGGAGCGCCGCCGCGGCGGCACCCGCAAGGAGCGCAGGGCGGCCCGGACGGCGGGGCGGCCCGAGGCGGTGGCCCCGGCGGCCTCGGCGCCCTCCCTGGGGCAGGGCGGGCAGGGCTCCCGCTCCGCCTCCCGGCCCGCGGCGGCGTCCCGCGGAGAGGACGATTTCAGCGACATCGAGGCCATCCTCAAGAAGCACGGCATATGACGGCCATGCCGCGCGCCGGACTGAATCGTCACAGTGGGTCCGAGGACGCGCCAAAGTGATCACAACCTGAACCGGACCTCACGCAATCGGCGCACCCCCGGACGGAAGTAGGGCGCTGATCGCGCCTGGCGGGGCGGCTGCGCCATCATCACCGCGAGATGCTGGACACGACGAGACAGAGCGACCCCGCGCCGCCGCAGGACGAGCCACGTGGTTGTCTCTTCGCCCTTTCCCAGCCACCGCTGATGATCTTCCTTGCGGTGATCGGGTGTCTGCTGCTCATGGCCTCGTTGCACGATCTGCTGTGGCTGTGAGCCGTACCCGCGGTACCCGGCGCCACCCGCCGGGGCCGCGTCGGCATCGATGGCCTTCTGAGCCTCGGGTCCTCCGAAGGCGGCTGTCAGCCCGCCGCCTCCCTGCGGCGCGCCCGGTACGCGGCCACGTGCAGGCGATTGCCGCAGGTGCGGCTGTCGCAGTACCGCCGGGAGCGGTTCCGAGAGAGATCGACGAAGGCGCGGCGGCAGTCGGGCGCCTCGCAGCGCCGCAGCCGCTCCTGCTCTCCGGCGACCACGAAGAACGCCAGTGCCATCCCGCAGTCCGCCGCCAGGTGGTCGGCGACGGAGGCACCCGGTGCGAAGTAGTGCACATGCCAGTCGTAGCCGTCGTGGTCCGTGAGCCGGGGTGTGGTGCCGGCGGCCGCGACCAGCTCGTTGATCAGTCCGGCGGCGGCCCGGGCGTCGGGGGCGGCGAAGACCGCGGCGAACCGCCCCCGGATCTTCCGCACCGCGGAGAGGTCGAACTCCGAGAGCGCTCCGACGTCGCTGATCTCGTGGTTGCTCACGAAGTCCGTGAGCGTCGCCACGTCCGGCAGCCCGTCCGCTGCCGTGTCGTCCTCCGGTGCGGTGTTCACCAGATCGACCACGGTGTCGAGGGCGCACCGGGTGTCGTGGGTGATCAGCACGATTCGCTCCCTGGCCTGGGGGTCGGGCAGGTGCCCGCCGATGCTGGCCGATGGTAATGGCTCCGGACCCACCGGACGGCCCTCATGCCCGCACATGGCTTCGAATAGAACGCCGCCGGGCCCGCCATGGTTCCCGCCTACCGACAGTGACGACGATCGTTCCCGTTCTCTCCCGTTGTCCCCGGGTCTCCCCGTCGGCGCACGCGAACCGGCGCCGGCTCCGCGTGATCCGCGGTGTCGGCGCCGGTGTATCCCGTATGCGGTTGTCCGAGCCCGAGCCGTCTCCCCGAGTCGACGGCGCCGGGCGGCTTTGTGAGGGCCTCGCCCTAGCTTTCCGCCAGGATGTGCGAGAGCTCCTGATCGAGGTCGAAGTGCCGGTGCTCCGTGCCGGGCGGCACGGCGGCGTCGGTCCGCTTCAGGAAGGACTCCAGGGCCCGTGCCGGGGCCTCGAGCAGGGCCTCGCCCTCCGGTGAGCTCAGGGCGATGCACACGACGCCCTGGCCGTGACTGCGCGACGGCCAGACGCGGACGTCGCCGGTGCCGGTAGGGCGGTGAAGTCCCTCGGCGAGGAGGTCGCGGGCGAACACCCACTCGACGGTCTCCTCGGCTCCGGTGTGGAAGGTGGCGTGCACGGCGTAGGGGTCGGCCGTGTCGTACCGCAGGCCTGCGGGGACAGGCAGGGAGGACTCGCTCGACACAACGAGGCGCAGGTGCAGCTCGCAGCTGACCGTGGTGTTCATAAGCGCCAGGGCCTTTCGCTCAGTGTGCGCTCGGGGATTCGCACGTCGGCGAAATCGACATGCCACCTACGGTGCCGTTGTAAACCCCTCTGAGTGTTTTGCGTGCCTTTACGTAACTCTTCCGGCCCTAAGATCGTTCGCGCCGTGCGTCCATTCCGGTGACTGGTTTCGCTCGGGTAGTGTTTGGCCGTATGAATACGGGGAGTAACGAGCCGGGCGAGGTGGCCGTGGCATCGGACGAGACGGGGACGGACGAGGTGCGCAGCGAGCAAGAGCGGGGGCTTGGCTCGCGAGCACCGGAATTCATCAAAGCGCGCCGGGTGCTGCATGTGAGCTGGCAGGTCGGTGTCTTCATCATCGGGCTCGCGGTCGTCGTGGCCGGCATCATCATGCTGCCCCTTCCCGGGCCGGGATGGGTCGTTATTTTCGGCGGCATGGCGATCTGGGCGACCGAGTTCGTCTGGGCCCAGCTGGTGCTCCGCTGGACCAAGCGGAAGGTCACCGAGGCGGCGCAGCGTGCCCTTGACCCCAAGGTGCGGCGGCGGAACATCATCCTGACGACCATCGGGCTGGTGATCGTGGGCGTACTGGTCGGTTTCTACGTGTGGAAGTTCGGCATAGTCATGCCGTGGAAGATCAAGGACCAGTGAGCCGCGCCGGGGTGCCGGTGCAGGCCCCGCGCTGGTCACAGGCACTCCCTGACATGGGGTAATGTTCTTCCTGCGTCCGGGCGATTAGCTCAGTGGGAGAGCACTTCGTTCACACCGAAGGGGTCACTGGTTCGAACCCAGTATCGCCCACCTGGATCAGCGGCCCACCTGCGGAGAGCGGGTGGGCCGCTGTCGTGTCGCTCTCTTCGGGCGTGCGTTGCGCCTGACGCCGGGTGGTGGGTCGGGGCCGTGTCGGGGGGTGTCCGTCCTCGGAACGTCGCGATGGGGTCGGATACCGACTCGCTGTTCGTTGACGCGACAACCGCTGCGGGCGGACACCCCCCGACACGGCCCCTTGCGTAGTCCGGCGGGTGCGGGCTCCCCCCGCTGCGGGCATGCGTGCCGCTAAGGGCGGCACGGGTGGGCGGTGGGGGTCCCCCCGCTCCGCCGGGCTGCGCACCACCCGCCCCCAGCGCCCACGCCGAGTACTCCGCATCCGGCTCAGACCCCTCGCCCCGGCCACCTCATGGCCGGATCCAGCCCCTGCTCTTCTCTCCGCCCCACCGTCGGCTTTCGGTCGCCCCCGAAACCCGCACGACCGGCCCACCCTCGTTCGCCCCCTCGGTCGCACGCGCCTCACCAGCAACGTCCTCCTGTCCGGCCCTCGACCCCGCCTCCCGGCCCCGCTCCGCCCCCGACCCGCTCGGTAAGAAATTCTTGTCCGAATCATTGACGCACCTTCAGCCCCTCCGTACCTTGTGCCAGCAAGCGCTTACTTGAAACGATTCATGCGAGCGGGACGATGCGCGGGGAGGTCCAACCGTGGTGAACGGCAGGAATGTTGAGAGACGTACGGTCCTGAAGGCGGCCGGGGCCACGGCGGCCACGCTGGGGCTGGCCGCGACGACCGGCTGCGGTGGTGACGGAGGGACCTCCGCCGACGGGACGGTGACGATTCGTTATGCGTGGTGGGGAGCGGAGGACCGCGCCCAGAGAATCAACAAGACCATCGCGCTCTTCGAGAAGAAGTACCCGAAGATCAAGGTCAAGACGGACTTCCAGCCCTATCTCGACTTCTGGAAGAAGTTCAACACCCAGGCCTCCGGTGGAAATCCGCCGGACGTCTTCCAGAATGCCATCGGCTTCCTCCGCAAATACGACGCGAAGAACGTGCTGCTCGATCTCAGCGAGCAGGCCAAGGCGGGCAACCTCCGGATGGAGGGATTCCGGGCCGGTCTGGAGAAGTTCGGCGAGATCGACGGCAAGCTCCTGGGCGTTCCGGTCGGTTCCAACTCGATGTCTCTGGTCATAGACAAGCCCGTCTACACCCGGGCCGGCGTCAAGCCCGAGCAGGGCTGGACCTGGGACGAATTCGACGCGGCGATGAAGAAGATCCGCGACAAGACGGGCCGCGCCGGGGACAGCGGCTTGTACGGCGTCATGTACCTCTACGACCTGTACCTGCGTCAGAACGGCAAGGCGTTCTTCACCGAGGACGGACTCGGCTTCACCGAGGCGGACCTGACGGACTGGTGGACGAAGGCCAAGAAGGGCGTGGAGGAGGGCATCTACGCCGATGCCAAGAAGGTCGTCCAGAACAAGCCCAAGTCGGCGGTCGCCGCCGAGCTGGCCGGAGGCGAGTTCACCTGGGACAACTTCACCGTCCGCTACACCAGCGAGGGCAAGAGCGAGTACGGCCTGGCTCCCATCCCGACCACGGACGGCAAGAAGACCGGCCAGTACCTCGGCTCGCTCATGCTGAGCGCCTCCAAGCGCACCCAGCACCCCAAGGAGGTCGCGCAGTTCATCGACTTCATGGTGCACGACCCCGAGGTCGCCAAGATCATGGGCTACGACCGCGGTGTGCCGGCGACGCAGACGCAGTACGACGCCTACAAGCCGACCGACGAGGTCAACAAGGCGATCGCCGCCTACGAGGAGTCCCTCGTCGAGGCCGGTGTGCTGGAGCCCATCACCCCGCACCCGAACGGCGCGGACATCTGCGAGTCCGCGTTCCTGCGCATCGCCGAGGAACTCGCCCTGGGCAAGAGGTCGGTGGACGAGGCCGTCAAGCAGTTCTTCACCGAGTCGAAGACGGCTCTCGGCACCTGATGGGAACCACCGTGACACACGCCCCTGCGATGGAGGGCCTGTCCCAGGACTCCGAGCCGCGGCACGGTCCGGTGAAGCCCGAGCGCCCCGCCGCCCTCAAGCGGCGGCGGCGTCGGGAGAACCTGGCCGGCTATCTCTTCATGTCCCCGTGGATCGCCGGGTTCCTGCTGCTCACCGCGGGCCCGATGGTCGCCTCGCTCTACTTCGCGTTCACCGACTACAACCTGTTCGACGCGCCCAAGTGGATCGGCCTCGACAACTTCTCCGAGATGTTCGGCGACCCGCGCTGGCGCCACTCGGTGCAGGTCACGCTCTGGTACGTCGTCGTCGGCACGCCGCTCAAGCTGATCGCGGCCCTCGGGGTGGCGCTGCTCCTCGCCCAGAGCCGGCGCGGGCAGGCCTTCTACCGGGCCGCCTTCTACGCGCCGTCGCTGATCGGGGCGAGCGTCTCCATCGCGATCGTCTGGAAGGCCATCTTCTCGGACGACGCGATCGTCGACCGTACGCAGAAGATCTTCGGCGTGGATGTCGGCGGCTGGACCGGCGACCCCGACATGATCATCTACAGTCTGGTGGCGCTCACCGTCTGGCAGTTCGGTGCCCCCATGGTCATCTTCCTGGCCGGCCTCAAGCAGGTCCCGCGTGAGCTGTACGAGGCGGCCGAGGTCGACGGGGCAGGGAAGATGCGGCGGTTCTGGAACATCACCCTGCCGATGATCTCCCCGGTGCTCTTCTTCAACGTCCTGCTGGAGACGATCCACTCGTTCCAGATCTTCAGCTCGGCGTACATCGTCGGCGGCGGCGCCGGCGGCAACGCCTGCGGACCGGCCGACGGCTCGATGGTCTACACCTGCTACCTCTATGTCCAGGGCTTCGAGAACAGCCGGATGGGTCTGGCCTCCGCCATGGCCTGGATGCTGCTCGTCGCGGTCGCCCTGGTGACGGCGGTGCTGTTCTGGTCCCAGAAGCGCTGGGTGCACTACGAGGAGGGCGCGTGATGAGCTCCGCCGGTCTCTCGACTTCGCGTCACAAACTGCCCGGTTCCGCCGCCTGGCACATCGCGTCCCTGCTGATCCTCGCGGTGATCCTCTACCCGGTGATCTGGGTCATCGGCGGGTCGTTCAAGAAGAGCGAGGACGTCGTCGGCAGCCTGGACCTCTTCCCGGGCGATCCGATCACCTCGAACTACACGCGGCTCAGCGAGGGCATCGCGGACATCTCCATCTCCACGTTCTTCCTCAACTCGCTCATGCTCGCGCTGGGTTCCGTGGTCGGGATCCTGCTGTCCTGCTCGCTGACGGCGTACGCCTTCGCGAAGATCAGGTTCGCGGGCCGCAACCTGCTGTTCACGCTGATGATCGGCACGCTCCTGCTGCCCTATCACGTGCTGCTCATCCCGCAGTACGTGCTGTTCCGCAACATGGAGATGATCAATACCTACACCCCGCTGCTGCTGGGGAAGTACCTGGCGACGGAGGCGTTCTTCGTCTTCCTGATGATGCAGTTCATGCGGAACCTGCCCAGGGAGCTGGACGAGGCCGCCCGGCTCGACGGGTGCGGGCACCTGCGGATCTACTGGTCGATTGTGCTGCCGCTGTGCCGGCCCGCTCTGATCACCAGTGCCATCTTCACGTTCATCAACGCCTGGAACGATTTCATGGGGCCGCTGATCTACCTCAACGAGCCCGACAAGTACACGGTCTCGCTGGGGCTGAAGATGTTCGTGGACCAGGAGGGCGTGGCCGACTACGGCGGCATGATCGCCATGTCGCTCGTCGCGCTGCTGCCGGTCCTCGCCTTCTTCCTGGCCTTCCAGCGGTATCTGATCGACGGCATGGCCACGTCGGGTCTGAAGGGCTGAGGCGGGCATGGCCGGGACCCGAGTGAAGGCACGGGGCGAGTCGGTGCTCGCCGAGCGGTTCGCCGTGTTCGCCGAGTGTCTGCTGACCGGGGTGTGGATCGCGGTGGCCTCGCTGGGCGTCGTGACGTATCCGGCCGCGTTCGCCGCGGGTGCGCGGCATCTGCGGCGTCGTACCGCGCACGAGGGCGGTGGCTGGCGGGAGTTCGCAGGGGACTTCCGTAAGGCGGTGCGCGGCGGGTGGCTCGCCGGGCTCGCCGGATGGGCCGCGGTGGCCGCGGTCTGGGTGGACGTCCAGGCCTCCCGGGCGGGGATTCCCGGCGGGCCGCTCGTCGGGGCCGTCGGGGTCGTCGCGCTGATCGCCTTCGTCGTGGCGGGGCTGCGGGCGGCGGCGGTCTGGGAGCCGGACGCCCGGTGGCGGACTCTGTTCGCGCAGGCCTGGCGCCGGACGGTTCTCGACCCTGCCGGGTCCTTCCTGATCATCGCCGGGCTGGCCGTGGTGGCCCTGTCCGCCTGGTTCGTCGCGCCGCTGGCGGTCCCGGTCCTCGGGGCCGTCGCGGCGGCGGCCGTCGCCGTGGAGGAGCGGTACCGGCACCGCTGACCGGCGGTGTCCGTCCCCCTCCGCTCGGCCGGCGCCCCGGGCGCCGCGCCGCATCTCGCACTGTCATGCCCCTGACCGGCTCAGCGCACGGATTTGCTTCCCCGCACGGACAAGGAAAGGCAGCATCTCTATGTCTCCCATCCCCCGCAGGTCCCTCCTCAAGGCGGCCGCCGTCGCCGGAGCCGCCGCCCAGTTCAGCTGGGCCTTGGGGGCGCAGAACGCGCAGGCCGCCCCCGGAGCCGAGCCCGCCGACGCCGACCCGGTCACGCTCGACTGGCTGGAGGACGGCGGCCTCGGCGCGGCCCCCGGCTCCACCGTCGGCGTCCCGTGGCCAAAGGGCGCCTACGAGAAGGACCAGACCTTCGCGCTCACGGACGCGGACGGCAAGGCCGTTCCCGTGCAGTCCTGGCCGATCGCCTACTGGCCCGACGGCTCCCTCAAGTGGACCGCGCACGCGGTCGGTTCGGGCAACGGCAAGCTCACTCTCGCCGCCGGCACCCCCGCCGCCCCCGAGAAGAAGGTCATCGTCGACAAGAGCGGCGGCACCATCGACATCTCGACCGGTGTCATCACCGCGAAGATCGGCAAGTCCGGGTCCACGATCGTCAAGTCGGTCACGCGGGGCTCGACGGAGATCGCGAAGAACGGCCGGCTCGTGCTGATCCGCCAGCCCGAGATCGAGGACGAGGACCAGGGAGCGGTCAGGACCGAGCGCTTCGACGGCGCCATTTCCAAGGTCGAGGTCGAGCAGTCTGGTCCGGTCCGCGCCGTCGTCCGGATCGACGGCAAGCACCGCAAGGGCGGCCGCAGCTGGCTGCCGTTCTCGATCCGTCTCTACTTCTACGCGGGTGCCGACTCCTTCCGCATGGTCCACACCCTCACCTTCGACGGCACGCAGGAGCCCGCGAAGGCGAGCGGCGACTTCATCCGCGGACTCGGCGTGCGCTTCCAGGTGCCGATGCGGGACAAGGCGTACGACCGTCACATCCGCATCGGCGGCGACGGCACCGGCCTGCTGCGCGAGGCCGTCAAGGGCATCACCGGACTGCGCCGCGACCCGGGGGCAGCGGTGCGTACGGCCCAGTTCGAGGGCAAGAAGCTGCCCGACCCGGCCACCTGGGACCAGCGGGTCACCACCCGTCTCCAGTACATCCCCGAGTGGGGCGACTACACCCTCTCCCAGCTCTCCGCCGACGGCTTCACAGTCCGGAAGCGGACGAAGAAGGGCCACGGCTGGATCGGGGCGGGCGGCGGCAGGCGCGCCAGCGGCTTCGGGTACGTCGGCGGCGCGAGCGGCGGATTCGCCTTCGGTCTGCGGGACTTCTGGGAGAAGTTCCCCGCCCAGCTCGACATCCGCGACGCCCAGACCGACACGGCCGAAGTCACCCTCTGGCTCTGGTCGCCCGAGGCGCAGCCCATGGACCTGCGCTTCTACCACGACGGCATGGGCCAGGACACCTACCCCGAGCAGCTCGAAGGCCTCAACATCACCTACGAGGACTACGAGCCCGGGTTCGGCACCCCCTACGGCATCGCCCGCACCAGCGAACTCCTCTTCTGGGCCCATGACTCCACGCCGAACGCCGAGGCCATGGCCCGGCAGGTGGAGGCCGTACGCACGCCGCCGCAGCTCGCCGCCCCGCCCCAGCAGCTCATCAAGGCCGGCGTCTTCGGCAAGCTGTTCTCCGCCCCGGACCGCTCCACCGCCGCCAAGGCGAAGATCGAGGACCATCTCGACTTCCTCTTCACCTACTACAAGGACCAGGTGGAGCAGCGCCGCTGGTACGGCTTCTGGGACTACGGCGACATCATGCACAGCTACGACCCGAGCCGTCACCAGTGGTGCTACGACGTCGGCGGCTACGCCTGGGACAACTCCGAGCTCTCGCCCGACCTGTGGCTCTGGTTCGCCTACATGCGCTCGGGCCGCGCCGACATCTTCCGCTTCGCCGAGGCCATGACCCGGCACACCGGCGAGGTCGACGTCTACCACCTCGGCAAGTGGGCGGGCCTCGGCACCCGGCACGGTGTCCAGCACTACGCCGACAGCGCCAAGCAGCAGCGCATCGCCAACACCACCTATCGCCGCTACTACTACTTCCTCACGGCGGACGAACGCGTCGGCGACCTCATGCACGCCAACGTCGACTCCGACGAGACCTTCCTCGTCCTCGACCCCATCCGCAAGATCCGCACCGAGCCGTACACCCCCGACCGCAACGCCCTGTCCATCGGCTTCGGCACCGACTGGAGCGGCCTGGTCTCGGCCTGGCTCACCGAGTGGGAGCGGCGCGGCCCCAAGTGGGAGAAGGCCAAGGCCAGGGTCCTGTCCACGATGGAGACCATCGCCGCCCAGCCCAACGGCTTCGTCCAGGGCAACGCGCTGTACGACCTGGACACCGGGAAGTTCGCCGTGGCCGAGGAGGCCAAGGTCGGCGTCTCGCACCTGTCGGCCATGTTCGGCCTGGTCGAGCTGTGCGCCGAGCTGATCGACCAGATCGACATGCCGAAGTTCAAGGAGGCGTGGCTCGACTACTGCCGCTACTTCAACGCCACCAAGGCCGAGCAGAAGGCCCGCTACGGCTCCGACTTCGGTTCCCTGCTGCTCTTCCAGGGCCACTCCCGGCAGGACGCCTACGCCGCCGTCCAGGCGGGCGACGACAAGCTGGCCGCCCGGGCGTGGCGGCAGTTCTACAACAGCGCCGACACCTGGGACTACAAGGAGTCCACCGACTGGTCCACGAAGAAGATCGAGGGCCCGGCCGGCCTCGTCCCCGGCAGCGAGGCGGCCTGGGTGTCCACCAACGCCACGGCGCTGTACGGCCTGGCGGCGATCCAGAACCTGGCCCTGGTGGGCGACAAGATGCCTTAGCCGGGGGCTAGTTCATCCTGCCCAGAACCTCCCGCACCCGCCGGACGTCCCTGATCCGCTGCTCGTACGTCGCCCCGAGCGCGAGCAGCAGGAGTCCGGCGAGGGCGGGAGGCGCCCAGCGGGGGAGTGCGCCCGTCACCTGGACGACGTACGGGGCGAGTTCGTGCAGTGTGACCAGGGCCAGCACCGAGCCACCGAGCACCAGCGGCGCCTGGAGGTGGTGCCGGGCTCCCAGCAGGGTGACCAGCAGTGCCGCCGTGCCCAGCAGCAGCGGCCGCGTCCAGTGCGGGTCGCCCCAGGCCGCGACGAGGCTCGGCAGGAGGGTGGCGGCGAGTCCGGGGCCGTACGCCGTCCAGGAGGACGCTCCCGGATCGCGGCGCCGGCGCAGGCCGCCGACGAGCAGTGCGGGCACGGTCACGGGGAGCGTGTAGGCCTCGGGTGTGCCGACGTCCCAGGCGGCGAGGCGTACCCAGGCGGACAGCACGAACAGGGCCGTGGCCGCGTAGCCGACGGGACGGCGGCCGGGACGCAGCGCGGTGCCCGCGGCGATCACTCCGCACAGAGCCAGTACCAGGGCGAGCAGCGGCGGATCGGTGACGGCGAGACCGACGGCGAGCAGGCCGGTGGCGGCTCCCGCGATCTCGACCGGCGGAGTCGCCCGGTGCTCACCGAGACGCGCCGCGAGCAGCGCCGCGGCCACGGGGACGGCCAGGACCAACAGGGCGGTTCCAGCGGCCGGCCAGTCCGCGGCGGCACCGGTGGCCGAGGCCAGGGCGGCGGCGTATCCGAGGGCGGCCGGAGCCGTGACGGGGGCGACGCTCGTCTGCCATGAGGCCGCGGCGAACAGCGCCACCAGCACGGACAGCACGACGAGGGTCGCGGTCTGGGAGGCGAGAGCGGTCAGGGCGAGACTGGCGGAGGTGACCAGGGCGAGCACGAGAGCCGTGAGCCGCGCGGCCGGCACCGCGTCCCGGCGCACGTACAGCGTGGCCGCCGTCATGACCCCGAGGGCCGACATGCCCGCGAGGTACGGAATCCCGAGCACCGGCGGAAGAGTCAGCGCCGTCGCCCAGAGCAGGCCCAGTGCGCCGAGCCGCGCCCGCGCACGCCAGGGCTCCGTGCGGATCGCCAGGGCGAGAACGGCCGCGACGGCGACCAGCACGACGGGCGCCGCCGCTGAGTCCGGAGGCCAGGGCGCCTCGACGGTCACCGCGGTACGGGCGTCCGAAGGAGCGCCGCTCCACACCCGGCCCGCCCAGCCGGCCGGTCCCAGCAGCGCCACGGTGACGACGGGCAGGGTCCACAGCAGAGCCAGCGCCTGTACGGCACCGGAGGCCCAGGCGAACCCGTGCCGTATCGAGTCGGGCAGCCGCCCGGCCCACACCGCCGCCAACAGGGCGATCCCGCACACCAGCTGGGCCGGAACCGCCCACATGTCCGGCAGTACGGAGCGGGCCACTCCGCCCGGAGCGCCGACAGTGAGCAGCCCCGAGGCGATCGCGAGACCGAGAGAGTGCCGTGGGCCCGGTCCCCGCCAGGCCGCGACCAGCGCGATGGCCGCCGCGAGCAGGAGAAGCCCCCCGGCTCGGGCGGCGGCGCCCGGATCGTCCGCCGCCAGCCACAGCCAGCTGGCGGCCAGGACGCCCCAGCCGCCCATGCCGTACGCACCGACGACAGCGGCGATCCGAACGGAACCGGTCGCCACCCGCAGCGCCACCACCACATCGAGCGAGGCGGTCACCAGCAGCGCGGCCGTGATCAGGTACGGACCCGCGTCGGCGGCCAGGGCCCACAGCAGCAGTGGGAACTGGGCCGCTGTCAGGGCGGAGGGCAGGGACAGCCGCAGTGCGGCCGTCGCCGGCAGCAGGCCGTACGCCGCCCAGATCGCCGCGAGCACCGCCGACGCGGCCGCCGCGTACCCGGTCCCGTCAGTCCCGGTGAGGGCGGCCTCGTGCAGCGCGTACGCGTCCAGGACGGTCAGGGCGAGCCCGAGTCCCGCCACGGACTCGGCCGTCGACCGGAGCCCCCGCTTCAGCAGGAGCGCGGGCCCGGCGAGCGCGGCCAGCGTCACCGCGCCGAGCACCAGCGCCCGCCCGGAGATTCCCATATGACCCCAGCTGACCAGCGTGAACACCGCGGCCGCGAGCGTGAGCAGCACACCGCCGAGAACCAGGAGGACGTTCTGCACGCTGGGCGCGGCGGTCTCCGGGCGGGGCGGTGCCGTGGGTGCCCAGGCCACCGGCAGCGGCTGTTGGGCCCGTTGCAGGACCGAGACCAGCCAGGCGCGACGGGTCAGCAACTGGGCCCTGCGGGCGTCCAGTTGCCGGAGTTCGGCATCGAGGAGCCGCAACTCCTCGGCCGGGGGCGGAAGGTGCGTCATGCCTGGGAGTGTGGTCCGCGTCACCTCGCACGGCATGAGTGCGGATACTCAGGCGCGTACTCAGACAAGCCCCCACCAGGAGTGGGCACACTGCGGTCATGGACTGGAACCACTACCGCTTCCGCAGTCTGTGGCCCCTGACCGCGCCGCCCGACGCCGTCTACGAGGCGCTCGGCCGAGCCGAGGACTACCCCCGCTGGTGGCGCCAGGTCCGGCAGGTGACCCGGCTCGACGAGACCACCGGCGTGATCCGGATCCGCTCCGTCCTGCCGTACGACATGACCCTCACGGCACGGGAGGTGCGGCGCGACCCCGCGGCCGGCGTGCTGACGACCGCCCTGTCCGGGGACGTCGAGGGCTGGGCGCGCTGGACGGTCACACCGCTCGGGCCGGGCAGTCTCGCGCGGTACGACCAGGTCGTGAGCGTGACCAAGCCGCTGCTGAGAAGGCTCGCCGTACCGGGACGCCCCGTCTTCCGCGCCAACCACGCGCTGATGATGCGGTCCGGGCGGCGCGGACTCGTCAGGCACCTCGAAGCGGTTTGAAGGAAACGTGCCGGGGCCTGTATTGTTCAGTGCGTTCCCGGGCGATTAGCTCAGTGGGAGAGCACTTCGTTCACACCGAAGGGGTCACTGGTTCGAACCCAGTATCGCCCACCGGAAACAGCCGGTCCGTCTCAGACGGACCGGTTTTTTCATGCCCGGACGCCCCGGGCCAGGTGCTCAGGCCGCCGCCGGCAGTTCCGGACGCAGGGGCCAGGCCGGGTCGACCGACTCCTCGACACCGCTGCGCGCGAACCACGCCTGGAGGCCCCGGGCCTGGGCCGCGTGCCACACCGCCTGCAGCGTGTGCAGCTCACCGGGGGCGAGCCGCTCCAGCCGGGACGCGAACCGGTGGCCAACCGCCCGGGTGACCTCCAGTGCCGCCACGGCGTCGGCCGCCGCATCGTGCGCGCCCTCCAGCGTGACGCCGTAGTGCGCGCACAGGTCGGTCAGTGTGCGGCGGCCCTTGCGGTAGCGGTCCAGGTGCTTGTCCAGGACCCTCGGGTCGAGCACGAGCAGCGGCGCCGGCTCGAACCAGCGGTCCAGGGCGGAGGCGCGATGGCGGCGCAACTCCCGGTCCAGCAAGGTCAGATCGAACGGCGCGTTCATCACCACGACCGGGCGGCCGGCGTGCGCCTGCTCGGCCAGCAGCTCCGCTATCTCGTACATCACCGGCGCCGGCCACCTGCCGTTGCGCTGCAGGTGTTCCTCCGTCAGCCCGTGCACCGCCGTCGCCTCGGCGGGCACCGGAACCCCCGGGTTCACCAGCCAGCGGCTGACCCGCGGCCGGACGCCCGGGGCGTCCTGGACGACGACGGCGGCCGACACGATCCGGTCGGTCTCGACGTCCACGCCCGTCGTCTCCGTGTCGAAGGCGGCCAGCGCCCCCTCGTACCAGCACGTCGTCATAGCCACACAACCCCTCGTTCACCTTCGGCAGTTGACGCACCGTCCGCTGCCCGATCCGGTGATACCCGGGCTGTTTGCGTACTACGCCGGAAGGAGACAACAGGAGTACGGGTTGTTGCAGTTCAGCGGCCCGCCACGGGGACTCACTTGTTCTGGAAGGCTGTTGGCCATGGCCATTGCGCAGCCCGAACGGGGCGGGCTGCTGCCCGAGCGCACGGCTCCCTCCCGCGGCACCCTCGCCACCACCGCCTGCATGGAGACACTGCAGGTCGGCTATCTGCACGCCGTCGCGGCGGCCGCCGGCTGCTCGCTGTCCCAGCCGTTTCCGGACAACGGCATCGACTGGCACGTCAGCCACAGCGCCCCCGGGCACACGGTCGACGACGAGGTCACCATCAAGGTGCAGCTCAAGGCCACCTACCAGGTGCCGCCCGACCCGCCGGGCCGCACCTTCTCCTTCACGCTCGACAACGCCCACCTGGCGAAACTCGCCCGCACACCCGTGTCGGTGCACAAGATCCTGGTGGTGATGCTGGTGCCGCGCTCCCAGGACGACTGGCTGCGCGCCGGCCACGACCGGCTCGACCTCAGGCACTGCTGCTACTGGACGAACCTGGCCGGCCAGCCCATCACCGGCCGCACCCGCACCACTGTGCGCATACCGACCGCACGCATCTTCGACGACCGGGCCCTGTGCGAGATCATGACGCGGGTCGGGACGGGAGGGAAACCGTGACGCACCGCCCGACCGAGGAGCCACTGAGGGCCGTGCGGCCCCACCCCGTCGACTCCTGGAGCGGCCCCCCGCCCGCGCCGAGCGACGTCGACCCGGCCGTGCTGAGCGCCCTGCTGCGCCGGCACGGCTGGCTGCGGCGCGGCGGCGCCCCCGGACGCTACGGCCGCTGGACCCCGCCCGGCCCCGGCACCAGCGGCACGAGCCTGTTGGTGCCGGAGACCCGCGCCTTCCCCGACAGCGACGACCTGCTCGGCGAGGCCCTGCTCGCCCTGTCCCGCAGCGGCTCGCCCTCCGCCCGCGAGGTCCTCGTCTCCCTCGCCGTGCCCAGTGACGAGGTCCGCTGGTGGCACGACGTCCCCGCCGGGCCCGCCGGTGCGGCGTCCTGGATCGTCGAGGACCGGCTGCGCACCGCGGCCCGCCGGATGCTGCTCGCGGCGGCACTCGCCGCACGCGCGCGTGCCGGCTATCACGGCGCCCGCCACCGCCGCTCCGCCGCCGCGTCCCTGGAGAACGTCCTCGTCGGCTCCGCCGCCGACGGCCGGCTCACCGCCTTCGTGCCCGTCGCCGGGGGCCGGCCCGTGGCCGTACGCCTCCACCAGGCGCTGTACGCCGCCCGCGAGGCCATCGACTACCAGCGCGCCACGGGCGGCATGGACGCCTTCGACGCCGCGGTCGAGGCAGGAGTGAGCCATGAGCTCACCGAGGCCCTCGTCGCGCTGGTCCGGGGCACGGAGGGCGCCCGGATCGCCGTCGCGTGGGCCCCGGCGGCCGGGGTGCCCGAGGGCTGCGCGTCCGCCGCCGAGCCCGTCGAGTTCTCGCCCGGCGACCTGCCGGTCCTGCGCGAGGCGGGCGCCCGCTATCTGCGCGAGGAACCCGCCGTGCCGGTGCGCATCACCGGAGCCGTGGTGCGGCTGCGCAGGTCCGGGCCGCGTGGCGAGGGCAGCGTACGGCTGCGGGTCCTGGCCGGGGCCGAGATCCCGAACGTCCGGATCACCCTCGACGAGGAGGGCTACCGGATCGCCGGGCACGCCCACCTCGTCGGACTGCCGGTGCGGGTGCAGGGACGGCTGGAGAGCCGGGGCGGCTTCCGGCGCCTCACCGGCGCCCACGGCGTCGTCCCGGTGCAGGTCGACGACGCCGAACGGGACCAGCTGATGAAGGCGCTGCAGGAGAACGCCGGGATGGCGGCCTTCTTCGAGGAGGCCTGTGGAGGGGAGCGAGAGGACTGCGGGGACTGATTTCGCGGTCGGCGGCCCGGGGTCGGTACGATCCATACTCGTGCGCGCTCCCGTATGGCGCCGCAGCCCCACCTTCAGTCAGGAGAGACCGGTGTCAGACGTCCGTGTGATCATCCAGCGCGATTCCGAGCGGGAAGAACGCGTGGTGACGACGGGCGCTACGGCCGCCGAGCTCTTCGCCGGCGAGCGCTCGATCATCGCCGCGCGCGTGGCCGGCGAGCTCAGGGACCTGTCGTACGCCCTGTCCGAGGGCGACGAGGTCGAGGGCGTCGAGATCTCCTCCGAGGACGGCCTGAACATCCTGCGCCACTCCGCCGCGCACGTCATGGCGCAGGCCGTGCAGGAGCTCTTCCCCGAGGCCAAGCTCGGCATCGGCCCGCCCGTCAAGGACGGCTTCTACTACGACTTCGACGTCGAGAAGCCGTTCACGCCCGAGGATCTCAAGGCCATCGAGAAGAAGATGCAGGAGATCCAGAAGCGGGGGCAGCGCTTCTCCCGTCGCGTGGTGACCGACGAGGCCGCCCGCGAGGAGCTGGCCGACGAGCCGTACAAGCTGGAGCTGATCGGCCTCAAGGGCTCCGCCTCCTCCGACGACGGCGCGGACGTCGAGGTCGGCGCAGGCGAGCTGACGATCTACGACAACCTGGACGCCAAGACCGGTGACCTGTGCTGGAAGGACCTCTGCCGAGGCCCCCACCTGCCCACCACCCGCAACATCCCGGCGTTCAAGCTGATGCGCAACGCGGCCGCCTACTGGCGCGGCAGCGAGAAGAACCCCATGCTCCAGCGCATCTACGGCACCGCCTGGCCCACCAAGGACGAGCTGAAGGCGCACCTGGAGTTCCTCGCCGAGGCCGAGAAGCGCGACCACCGCAAGCTCGGCAGCGAGCTGGACCTGTTCTCCGTCCCGGAGCAGATCGGCTCCGGCCTCGCCGTCTTCCACCCCAAGGGCGGCATCATCCGCCGGGTCATGGAGGACTACTCGCGGCGCCGCCACGAGGAAGAGGGCTACGAGTTCGTCTACACCCCGCACGCCACCAAGGGGAAGCTCTTCGAGACCTCGGGCCACCTGGACTGGTACGCCGACGGCATGTACCCGCCCATGCAGCTCGACGAGGGCGTGGACTACTACCTCAAGCCCATGAACTGCCCGATGCACAACCTGATCTTCGACGCGCGCGGTCGCTCGTACCGTGAACTGCCGCTGCGCCTCTTCGAGTTCGGGACCGTGTACCGCTACGAGAAGTCGGGCGTCGTGCACGGCCTGACCCGGGCCCGCGGCTTCACCCAGGACGACGCGCACATCTACTGCACCCGCGAGCAGATGTCGGAGGAGCTCGACAAGACGCTCACCTTCGTCCTCGGCCTGCTGCGCGACTACGGCCTGACCGACTTCTACCTGGAGCTCTCCACCAAGGACCCGGAGAAGTTCGTCGGCTCCGACGAGGCCTGGGAGGAGGCCACGGAGACGCTGCGCCAGGTCGCCGAGAAGCAGGGCCTGCCCCTCGTGCCCGACCCGGGCGGCGCCGCCTTCTACGGCCCGAAGATCTCCGTCCAGACCAAGGACGCCATCGGCCGCACCTGGCAGATGTCGACGATCCAGCTCGACTTCAACCTGCCGGAGCGCTTCGACCTGGAGTACACCGGCGCGGACGGCGCCAAGCAGCGCCCCGTCATGATCCACCGCGCGCTGTTCGGCTCCATCGAGCGCTTCTTCGCGGTGCTCCTGGAGCACTACGCGGGCGCCTTCCCGGCGTGGCTGGCCCCGGTCCAGGCGGTCGGCATCCCGATCGGCGACGCGCACGTCGAGTACCTGGAGAAGTTCGCGGCGGCGGCCAAGAGGAAGGGCCTGCGCGTCGAGGTCGACTCCTCCTCCGACCGGATGCAGAAGAAGATCCGCAACGCCCAGAAGCAGAAGGTGCCCTTCATGGTCATCGCGGGCGACGAGGACATGTCCCACGAGTCCGTGTCCTTCCGCTACCGCGACGGCTCGCAGGAGAACGGCATCCCCTTCGACGAGGCCATCGCCAAGATCCAGAAGGTCGTCGAGGAGCGGGCGCAGGTCTGATCACACGGCGTACGGGCCCCCGGTGAGATCCCGGGGGCCTTTGCCGTCCCCCCAGCTCGACGCCATATGCTGCACTGCATGACGAGTGAGCCGGAGCAGCAGCTGGGAGTGGGGACGCAGGACGCGTTCCAGCGTCTGTGGACGCCCCATCGGATGGCCTACATCCAGGGCGAGAACAAGCCGACCGGCCCGGGCTCGGGCGACGGCTGCCCCTTCTGCTCGATCCCGGCCAAGTCCGACGAGGACGGCCTGGTCGTCATGCGCGGCGAGCAGGTCTACGCGGTGCTCAACCTGTACCCGTACAACGGCGGGCACCTGATGACGGTGCCCTACCGGCACGTCGCCGACTACACGGACCTCACAGCGGGGGAGACCGCCGAACTCGGCGAACTCACCAAGCAGGCGATGACGGCCCTGCGCACGGCCTCCGGCGCGCACGGCTTCAACATCGGCATGAACCAGGGCACGGTGGCGGGCGCGGGCATCGCGGCGCACCTCCACCAGCACATCGTGCCCCGCTGGGGCGGGGACACGAACTTCATGCCGGTGGTGGGACATACAAGGGTGCTGCCGCAGCTGCTGGCGGACACGAGGAAGATGCTGGCGGAGGCTTGGCCGACGAGCTGAGTCCGGCGGGGGCCGGCACTTCCCAGCCCGTCCGGCGATTGAGCACGAGGCCGTTCAGGCCGACGGGGGTCTGGGGGCGCAGCCCCAGGGGACACCAGCCCCACCCGCCCGCGGGTGAACGGCACGACCGCCGGAGGCCTACGCGTCGTAAACGTCGGCCTTCTTCGGCGAAGCCTCCTGCACAGCCCCACTCAGCGCCGCCGACCTCGACCCGAACTTCTCCACATCCACCCCGTTCTCCCGCAGCACCTTCAGTGCCGCCGCATGCACCACACGCAGCACAGGCGTAGCCGCCCGCAACGCGTCGTCGGCCATGAAGCGGTGCCGCCACGGCTGGTCGGCCCACGCATGCCGCAGACCGAACGGCTCCGGAAGCGTCAGACTGCCGCCGAGCCAGTTCAGCAGCGGCGGGTACCACGTCAGCGGGGCGCGCGCGGCCAGCCGTACCACTTCGTCGGCGTCGATCAGGGGGAGCTTCACGGTGCGGGTCTCCCAGAATCGGAGAGCCTTCTGCACCGCCTTCTCCTTGGCCGCCGGCTTCTCGTTGAACAGGGGGTTGACCGGCCCCAGGGCGTGACCCGTGACCTCGATGCGCAGGGTGTCGTGCAGCACGGTCACCGTGATCAGCATCGTGATCACCAAGTGGCCGTCCCAGAGGGTCCACTGCACGCCGAGATAGTGCCGGTCGCCGCTGCCGAACTGCTGCTTGTTGCAGATGTCCTGTATCGCGTGCGTCCGGACCGTGTACGCGTCGACGTCCGTGCCGCTCGGCCGGGACACCTCCGTCGCCTTCTCGCCGATCGGCGTGACGATCCAGTGCGTGATGGACGGCTTGGGGAAGCCGCCGGTGTTGATGGACGTGCGCTCCAGCATGCCCAGGCCGCCCTGGATCGCCACGATGACGTCCCAGCTGCGGAAGGGGTGGAACTCCTTGTCCGGGTCGGCGGAGACCAGCTCCTCGGCCAGCTGCCAGCTACCCCACCGCGTGCCCATGCCGAGTATGCCCTTGGGGCCCGCGTAGAAGACCGAGTTGGACCGCTGCTCGGCGCCGAGGCGGGCCAGCTCCTTGCGCACCTGCTCGGCCGCGTCGCCCGGGTTGCCCGGGACGGCTTCGGGGATCTTGGCGCCCACGCCGCCGCCCGACAACAGACTCGACCAGCGCTCCCGCAGGTCACGGGCGGTCCGCTCGCAGATCTGCTTGGCCCAGAACCAGCCGACGACGGGCATGATGATCGCCGCGCGCCCGTACAGGGCCCAGAATCCCGTGAAGGGCATCTTGATCAGGAACAGCACGGCCAGCGCGCCCACCGCGACCAGCAGGGTCGTGGCGAGGGCACCGGCGCGCTTGTCCTCGCGCTTGGCCATGGTGGTGCGCAGCGTGAACACCAGCAGCCACACGAGGAAGCCCGGCAGGAAGAGCACCCCGCACAGGACCGTGACCGCCGAGAGCCAGTTGTCGCGGTCGCGGCGGATGCGGTGGGCCGCCAGACAGTGCTCCACGACGACCTGGGGTTCGATGCCGAAGGACTGGATGACCGGCGCGCGCCCGGCACCCAGCATCCGGTCGATGATGGCGCGGGAGAAGGCCTCGCCGAACCTGGGACGGAAGATCTTCGCCCAGGGACGCGGCGGTTTCACCTTCGACTGGTGCCACTCGTTGTCGGCCTTCAGGATCTTGGCGACCTCGTCGTCCCGGTACGCCGCCGCGGCCAGTGCGTAGGTCGCCGCAGTCTGCCCAGCCGAACCCGCCAGAGGCACCTGGGCCCCCGGGCTGAAGTCGAATCCGTCTGTCACTGCCGCCCCCATCGCTGCCGCATCCGCATCTGCGGCCTTCCCGACTTCCGCGCTCCGCACACCTGTTGATCAGGTCATCAGCGTATCCGCACGCACCGACATCCGTCGGCGGGCGGCTGTCAAGCCGCCCGCCGGTGCGGAGGGAAGCCCTCACGAGGGCCACTTGGTGGCGCCGGGCGCGAACTACGAGGCCTTGCGCTCCTCTTCGCGCACCCGGTCCGCGACCTGCTGCGGCATCGGCTCGTGCCGCGCGTACCGACGGCTGAACCCCGCTGTGCCGTGTGCCATCGACCGCAGGTCGATCGCGTACCGGCCGATCTCGATCTCGGGCACCTCCGCCCGGATCAGGGTGCGCCCGCCGGGTGTCTGCTCGGTGCCGAGCACCCGGCCGCGCCGCCCCGACAGGTCGCTCATCACGGCGCCCACGAAGTCGTCGCCGACCAGCACCGACACCTCGGCCACCGGCTCCAGCAGATGGATCTTCGCGTCGGCCGCGGCCTCCCGCAGCGCGAGCGCCCCGGCCGTCTGGAAGGCGGCGTCGGAGGAGTCCACCGAGTGCGCCTTGCCGTCCAGGAGGGTCACCCGTACGTCGATGAGCGGGTATCCGGCCGCTACTCCCTTGGCCGCCTGGGCCCGTACGCCCTTCTCCACCGACGGGATGAACTGCCGTGGCACCGCGCCGCCGACGACCTTGTCCACGAACTCGATGCCGGAGCCGCCCGGCAGCGGCTCGACCTCGATCTCGCAGATGGCGAACTGCCCGTGCCCGCCGGACTGCTTGACGTGCCGGCCGCGTCCGCCCGACGGGGCCGCGAAGGTCTCACGCAGGGACACCTTGTGCGGCACCACGTCGACCTGGACGCCGTACCGGCTGCGCAGCCGCTCCAGGGCCACGTCGGCGTGCGCCTCGCCCAGGCACCACAGGACCACCTGGTGGGTGTCCTGGTTCTGTTCGAGCCGCATCGTCGGGTCCTCGGCCACCAGCCGGGCCAGGCCCTGCGAGAGCTTGTCCTCGTCCGGCTTGCTGTGTGCCTGGATGGCCAGCGGCAGCAGCGGGTCGGGCATCTGCCACGGCTCCATGAGCAGCGGGTCGTCCTTGGCGGACAGGGTGTCGCCGGTCTCGGCGCGGCTCAGCTTGGCCACGCACGCCAGGTCGCCCGCGATGACGTGCGACACCGGGCGCTGCTGCTTGCCGAACGGCGTGGACAGGGCGCCGATCCGCTCGTCGACGTCGTGGTCCTCGTGCCCGCGGTCGGACAGACCGTGCCCGGAGACGTGGACCGTCTGGTCGGCGCGCAGGGTGCCGGAGAACAGGCGGATCAGTGACAGCCGGCCGACGTACGGGTCGGAGGAGGTCTTCACGACCTCCGCGACCAGCGGCGCGTCCGGGTCGCAGGGCTTGAGCTCGCGCGGCTTGCCGTCGATCGTGGTCACCCGCACCGTCTCGTGCTCCAGCGGCGTCGGGAAGCCCCGCGTGATCAGCTCCAGCACCTCCACCGTGCCGAGCCCCTGCCGACCGCCGTCGGACGCCGGGGCGGCGGCCAGTACGGGGAAGAAGACCCCGCGCGCGACGGCCCGCTCCAGGTCCTCGATCAGCGTCCCGACGTCGACCTGTTCCCCGCCGAGGTAGCGGTCCATGAGGGTCTCGTCCTCGCTCTCCGAGATGATCCCCTCGATCAGCCGGTTGCGGGCCTCCTCGATCAGCGGCAGCTCGTTTTCGCCCGGCTCCGACTCCTTGCGCTCCCCGGTCGAGTAGTCGAACAGTTTCTGCGACAGCAGCCCGATCAGGCCGGTCACGGGCGCGTGCCCGTCGGGCGCCTGCGGGCCGTGCAGCGGCAGGTAGAGCGGCAGGACAGCGTCGGGGTCGTCCGCGCCGAAGGCCTCCGCGCAGCTCCGCGTCATCTCCTCGAAGTCTGCGCGCGCCGCCTCCAGGTGCGTGACGACGATGGCCCGGGGCATGCCCACGGCCGCGCACTCCTCCCACACCATGCGGGTCGAGCCGTCCACGCCGTCCGAGGCCGAGACGACGAAGAGGGCCGCGTCCGCCGCTCGCAGACCGGCCCTGAGCTCACCGACGAAGTCGGCGTATCCGGGGGTGTCGAGAACGTTGACCTTGATGCCGTCCCACTCGACGGGCACCAGGGAGAGCTGTACCGAGCGCTGCTGCCGGTGCTCGATCTCGTCGTAGTCGGAGACGGTGCCGCCGTCCTCCACACGGCCCGCCCGGTTCACCGCCCCCGCTGTGAGCGCGAGGGCTTCCACCAAGGTGGTCTTGCCCGATCCGGAGTGGCCGACCAGCACCACATTCCGTACGGACTGAGGGTGGTCGGCCGCTCGTGCCCTGCCGGCGGCCCCAGGGTGTGTCTGTCCTTTGTCGCCCATGATCCTGCCTCCCGTGCACGGTGAGGTCACTGTGGGCGCGGACACGCGGGATCCGCGTGCACGGCGGCTCCGGCGACGCCCGCGGTTATTCGAGCTTTCCACTCCCGTCACGGTGCGTCCATACGAGGGACGCGATCGCGCCGCCCACCAGCGGCGCTCCGGATCCACCGAAGGGGTCCGGGTGCCCGCCCCTCGGCCACGCGCGCGCGTGGCTACGATGGGCCAGCCGGTGGCCAGCAGGGGCCATGCGGCGACACCGACCCTCGGGAAGGCCATGCTGAACAAGTACGCGCGTGCATTCTTCACGCGTGTCCTCACACCGTTCGCCGCGTTTCTCATCCGGCTGGGCGTCAGCCCCGACGCCGTCACGCTGATCGGCACCGCCGGTGTGGTCGCGGGCGCGCTGGTCTTCTACCCCATGGGCGAGCTCTTCTGGGGCACGGTCGTGATCACACTCTTCGTGTTCTCCGACCTCGTCGACGGCAACATGGCCCGCCAGCTCGGCCGCTCCAGCCGCTGGGGCGCCTTCCTGGACTCCACGCTCGACCGGGTCGCCGACGCCGCGATCTTCGGAGGCTTCATCCTCTGGTACGCCGGGGGCGGCGACGACCTCGTCCTGTGCGCCGTCTCGATCTTCTGTCTGGCCAGCGGTCAGGTGGTGTCGTACACCAAGGCCCGTGGGGAGTCGATCGGTCTGCCGGTCGCCGTCAACGGGCTCGTCGAGCGGGCCGAGCGGCTGGTGATCTCGCTGGTCGCCGCCGGGCTCGCGGGCCTGCACGCGTTCGGTGTGCCCGGCATCCAGTACCTGCTGCCCGTCGCCCTGTGGATCGTCGCCGTGGGCAGTCTCGTCACGCTGATCCAGCGGGTCGTCACGGTCCGCCGGGAGTCCGCCGAGGCCGAGGCGGAGGCGCGGGACAATGAGGGCGAGCAGCACAACGCCTCTCACGGGAGCGAGGCGGCCACGTGAGCGCACAGGACCGGGTGACGGACGCGCTGTACGGCCTCGGCTGGAGCACCGTCAGGAAGCTCCCCGAGCCGGTCGCCGTACGGCTCGGACAGACCATCGCCGACCTCGCGTGGAAGCAGCGCGGCAAGGGCGTCCAGCGCCTGGAGAGCAACTACGCGCGCGTGGTGCCCGATGCCGGCCCCGAGCGGCTGGCCGAGCTCTCCCGCGCGGGCATGCGCTCCTACCTGCGCTACTGGATGGAGTCCTTCCGGCTCCCCGCCTGGAGCAAGGAGCGGATCAAGGGCGGTTTCGACCCCAAGGACATCCACTACCTCACCGAGGGCATGGCGGCCGGCAAGGGCGTGATACTCGCCCTGCCGCACCTGGGCAACTGGGACCTCGCCGGCGCCTGGGTCACCACCGAGCTGGGCATCCCGTTCACGACCGTCGCCGAGCGCCTGAAGCCGGAGACGCTGTACGACCGTTTCGTCGCCTATCGCGAGAGCCTCGGCATGGAGGTCCTGCCGCACAGCGGCGGCACCGCATTCGGCACCCTGGCCCGGCGGCTGCGCGACGGCGGCCTGGTCTGCCTGGTCGCCGACCGCGACCTCTCCGCCTCCGGTGTCGAGGTCGACTTCTTCGGCGACACCGCCCGGATGCCGGCCGGACCGGCCCTGCTCGCCCAGCAGACGGGCGCGCTGCTGCTCCCCGTCACCCTCTGGTACGACGACTCGCCCGTGATGCGGGGCCGCGTCCACCCGCCCGTCGAGGTGCCCGAGTCAGGCACGCGCGCCGAGAGGACGTCCGTGATGACACAGGCGCTGGCCGACGCCTTCGCCTCGGGGATCGCCGACCATCCGGAGGACTGGCACATGCTGCAGCGCCTGTGGCTCGCGGACCTCGATCCAGTGAAGGGATCCACGTGAGGATCGGCATCGTCTGCCCGTACTCCTGGGACGTACCGGGCGGCGTCCAGTTCCATATCCGCGACCTGGCCGAATACTTCATCCGCCTCGGCCACGAGGTGTCCGTCCTCGCCCCGGCGGACGACGACACCCCGCTGCCGCCGTACGTCGTCTCCGCCGGGCGCGCTGTGCCGGTGCCGTACAACGGCTCGGTGGCCCGGCTGAACTTCGGCTTCCTCTCGGCGGCCCGGGTCCGCCGGTGGCTGCACGACGGCGCGTTCGACGTGATCCACATCCACGAGCCGACCTCGCCCTCGCTGGGCCTGCTGACCTGCTGGGCGGCGCAGGGCCCGATCGTCGCCACGTTCCACACGTCCAACCCGCGCTCCCGGGCCATGATCGCCGCTTACTCGATCCTCCAGGCCGCCCTGGAGAAGATCAGCGCCCGGATCGCGGTGAGCGAGTACGCCCGGCGCACGCTGGTGGAGCATCTCGGCGGCGACGCGGTCGTGATCCCCAACGGCGTCGACGTCGACTTCTTCGCCGAGGCCGAGCCCAAGGCCGAGTGGCAGGGCGACACCATCGGCTTCATCGGACGCATCGACGAGCCCCGCAAGGGCTTGCCGGTCCTCATGAAGGCCCTGCCGAAGATCCTGGCCGCCCGTCCGCAGACCCGGCTCCTGGTCGCGGGGCGCGGCGACGAGGTGGAGGCGGTGGAGACCCTCCCGGCCGAGCTGCGCTCCCGCGTCGAGTTTCTCGGCATGGTCAGCGACGAGGACAAGGCGCGCTTCCTGCGCAGCGTCGACCTGTACGTCGCGCCCAACACCGGCGGCGAGAGCTTCGGCATCATCCTGGTCGAGGCCATGTCCGCCGGCGCCCCCGTCCTCGCCTCCGACCTGGACGCCTTCGCGCAGGTCCTGGACCGGGGAGCGGTCGGGGAGCTGTTCCCGAACGAGGACGCCGACGCCCTCGCCGACGCGGCCGTCCGGCTGCTGGACGACCCGGACCGGCTCGCGGAGCTGCGCGAGCGGGGCAGCGCCCATGTGCGGCGCTTCGACTGGTCGACCGTCGGCGCGGACATCCTGTCCGTCTACGAGACGGTGACGGCGGGTGCGGCGGCGGTGGCGGAGGACGACAGGGTGACGGGGTTTCGGGCCAGGCTGGGGTTTGCCCGGGACTGAGGCGCGGGTGCGGGTGCGTTTCGAGTCAATTCGAACAAGGGCTCGGGTGGTCGTGCGTCGGCGCAGGGCAGGGAGGAGTGCACGGTCGGACCGGCCCTGGCGCTAGCCTTGTCGCCCGTGACCACCGCTCTCATTTGGATCGCCGTGGCCCTGGTGGCGATCGGGCTCTACCTGAGCTGGACCGCCGGGCGCCTCGACCGCCTCCACGCCCGGATCGACGCCGCCCGGGCCGCCCTGGACGCGCAACTGCTGCGCCGGGCCTCGGTGGCGCAGGAACTGGCGACGTCCGGGGTCCTGGATCCGGCCGCCTCGATCGTGCTCTACGAGGCCGCCCATGCGGCCCGGCAGGCCGAGGAGGAGCAGCGGGAGGTCGCCGAGAGCGAGCTGAGCCAGGCACTGCGCGCCGTGTTCGCCGAATCCGCGCAGGTGGAGGCGGTACGTGAGGCGCCAGGGGGAGAGGAGGCGGCCCGGGAACTCACCGAGGCCGTCCGCCGGGTCCCGATGGCCCGGCGTTTCCACAACGACGCCGTACGGGCGGCCCGGGCCCTGCGCCGGCACCGCAAGGTGCGCTGGTTCCGCCTCGCCGGCCACGCCCCGTTCCCTCTGGCCTTTGAAATGGACGACGAGCCTCCGGCGGCGCTTGTGGACCGGGCTGCCTAGAATTTCTGCTTGTCTACAGGGTGAATACAGCGGCTTGTTTCTGCTCCTTACCGGACCGCCCTCATTGAGCGGCACGAAAATCCTTGCGTGGCTCAGTGAGTGTGGGTTAACGTTTCGGCGGCCAGCCTGACCAGCATGGCCGGGCAGCGTGCCGGAGGGGACCATCGAGGCAGTGATGCTTCGAAGGACTCGGGCGCTCCCCAATACTCTGATGCGTGGGGGAAATCAAATTGCGGACGTCTGTACTGCTGCGCTACCGAGTGCGTCTTCGCCCCATGGCCCGGTAGGCGCGCGCCTTTCTCCGTGACGCTTGAGCGTTTCTCGGACTGGCCATTTTCTTACTTCTTCGCATTCGCGGTTCTCCAAGCCACAAGCCTGATTCACGGCTTCGCGCCTGCGTTCCGCCGATCGGCGGCTTGACGGTGCGGGTGCAGCGACGACCGGTGACGCACCCCGTCCCCCCTGGCGTGCTTCGCCGTGACTGCCGCACGCCCGCCGAAAGTCGGCAGCCGCTCCCCCTTTTCCCCTGCTCATGTGTCTCCCTGCTCATGTGACGAGCTGCCCATGCGTGGCGGCAGAAAGGTTCCTTTTCATCTATGAACAGCAAGTACATCGCTTCCGCACGTGTGGGACGGATCGCGACGGGCGGCCTCGTGACCGCAACCGCCCTCGCGGCCGTCGCCGGCGCCGTCGCGCCGGCAGCGGTCGCCGACAGCTCTCCGGACATCGCGGCATCGAACGTCGTGGCCAGTGCGGCGAGCATAGGAACGACCGATGCCCAGCGCGTCGAAGCCGCAGCAGTGGTCCGCCTCGACCCGACTGCCGAAGTCCTCCTGCTCAGCGACTACGACTTCATCCACGCGTTATGGCAGAAGGCCAGTGACGCGGGCGAGAAGCTGGACGCGGTGCGCACCGCCGCCGAGCAGGCGATGTCCAGCACGGTCGCCGAGGACCATGTGCGCTTCATCGTGACCGGCGTTCACGAGGCGTACCGGCTCGACCAGCAGCGGGAGCGGGAGAAGGCTGAGGCCGAGCGGGCGGCTCGGTTGGCCAAGTCCCAGGTCCTGCTCACCATCGGCATTCCCAGCACCCCCGAACTGCTGGCCCTCGGCGACGACAACTTCATCCGGGCCGTCGCCAAGCACGAGGCGTCCGGTCCCGAGGTGCGGGCCGCGGCGCTGCAGGCGCTGGTCGGCGAGCCGGCGGACTGGCGGGAGTTCATCGTCAACGGCGCCCGCGAGGCGCACAAGCGGGACGTGGCGAAGGAACTCGAGGACCTGGCCGAGAAGGACCGCTTGGAGGCCGAGCGCCGCAAGGAACTCGCCGCGCGCAAGAACGCCGCGGCCCTGTTCCGTATCACTCCCTCCGAGGCCATGCTCGGGCTGAGCGACGACAACTTCATCCGCGAGCTGCTGCGCCTGGCCGCCGCCGACCTGCACGGCACCGAGCTGTACGCCGAGGGGCAGCGCGCCACCCGCAGCTCCGACCCGGCCGTGTGGAAGGCGTACATCCACACCGGTGCCGACGCCGCGTACAAGCGCGACGACGAGAACCGCCGCAAGAAGCTCGCCGAGGCGAACCGCAAGCTCGCCCTCCAGATCCAGGCCGCCGCCGAGAACGGCCGGGTCAACCCCAACCTGGTCGCCGCGGCCAAGAAGGCCCTGGCCGGCAGCGACGAAGACGTCGCCGTCTTCCTGAAGGCGGACACCCAGTACCGGCTCAAGCGCCAGTCTCTCAAGGTGTGGAGAGGCGGTGAGTACGCGCGCCAGTCCAGCGCGGACCGCGGCAAGGTCGTCCTCAACGACACGCTCAAGAGCAGCAGTGCATTGGCCGACCGCGAGGACGCCACCTGGGTCATCGTGCCGTCCCTCGCCAGCCAGCCCGGCTGCTACTCCTTCGAGTCCGTGCGCAAGCCCGGCTACTACATCAGGAGCGGCAAGGCCGAGCAGGACGGACTGCGCGTGGAGGTCGCCGCGGACGACCGGAGCGCAGCGTTTCGGAAGAGCGCCACGTGGTGCACCCGGCCGACCGATGGGCTGCCCACGACTCTGTCATTCACGCAGGCCGCCGGTAGTGAGGTGAACTGGCTTGGGCCCACGACGACGGAGGTGTACGCCCGCTCTTCCCGCGCGTTCATTCCGCCCGGTCCTTGGGACCCTATGAAGACACGCACGGCTGATTGGCAAGTCACCGCTCCGTTGGCGCCCTGACGAGGCGCCAACGTGAATGCCGCCGGCGTGCGCCCACGCCGGCATCGCGCGCGAACCGACCCACAACGACGAACGACCGTGCACGTACCCGCCAAGGGGAGAGGGCAGCAGTGGTGGCACATTCCGCCGGTCACGGCGTCAGACGTCAGAGATGGGCCGTGTCCGCGCTGGCGGTCGTGGTGCTGGCCGGTGGCGGCGCACTGGTGCACGCGGCGCCCGCCGGGGCTTACACCCCGGCGGTGGCCGCCGACCCGGCCGACCCGTCGTCGCTGGTGGCCGCCGCGGCGGACGAGGCGCGGGCACGCGTACTGCGGCTGGCCAAGTCGGGTCTGCCCGCGGAGATCCGTACGTCTGCGTGGAACGCGCTGCGCAGTACGCGGGGAGATGCGGCGATCGCGGACTGGCTGGCCCCCGGGGGCGGTTACGACGCGGCGAAGCAGCGCCTGCGTGACGCGCGCTCACGCAACCGGGCGTTCTGCGAGCGGGTGGTGAGCACGCATCCGGTGGCCTTCTCCCCGGAGGTGCGGTCGGCCGCCGAGCGGGCGCTGAAGGGCACCGACGCCGACCGGGCCGCGTTCGTGAAGACCGGTTACGCCGAGGCGGAGCAGCGTGACCGCGTGATGCGGGAGGCTGATGCGCAGCGCCGTCTTGAGGTGGCCGAGAAGGACCGTGCGTTCGTGCGGTCGGTCGCGGAGGGCGATCCGGGCGAACAGGTTCGGGTGGCGGCGCGGTGGGCGCTGCGGCCCGGCTCCACGGACGCGGACGTCGCGGAGTTCTTCGGCTACGGCTGGGCTACGGGCGCGGCGCTGGACGTGGAGGCGTACCGGCTCCGGGTGGCGGACGGGGAGGTGCGGCGCCAGCACGCGCTGTCGTTGCTGGTCGCGCATGCGGTGGCCGCCGAGGAGGCGTTGAAGTCCTCGGCCGACGCGGCCAAGTCGCGCGCCGAGGCCGAGCTGGCCTGGCGTGCGGTCGCCGATCACGCGGACGGCGCGGAGAAGGCCTGGCTGGCCGAGCAGGAGGCGGCCAGGGCGCAGGCCGAGAGCTGGCAGAACATCGCCCGGCTGTCCAGGGAGAGCGCGGACGCCATCTGGGAGAAGATCACCGCGCCGGCCGAGGCCCGGCGGAGCGACTGGGCCTCGGAGCGGGAGGAGGCCGCCCTGACGGCCGCCTTCTGGAAGGACATGGCAGACCGGGCCCGGGACAGCGAGAACCGCGTCCAGGGCTGACGCCGTCGGCCCGGCGCACACCGCGCCGGGCCGGTCCACCGGGCCGACGGCCGCACGGCGGCTCCGTACCGCTGCCGGGCTTCGCGGCCGAGGCCCCGCTCACCCCTGCCCGTGTATTGAGGGCGGGGATTTTTTTTGCCGAATTCCTTTGGCCTGTCGACCTATTGAAGGAGTTCCCGTGAAGGGAAGATTACGGCCGAGATCCGGAAAGTTACGCAGACGCGGGCCTGCCCTGGTGGGCAGAGCGGTGTCGATCGTCATGGCCCTGGCCGTCCTCTCCGGTGTGACCGGAGAAGCCAGTGCGGGCACAACGGAGAGGCCGGGCGGCAAGATCGAGCTGACTCGGATCCTGGCCGAGTTACCGAAGCCGGCGACCGACCCGGCCCCGGCGCGTTCCGCTCTGGACGAGGCCACCGAGGACCGCGATCGGCAATTGGTGGAGGACTTCGCGGAATTCGACGAGGAGGAGGAAGTCCGCGAGGCCGCCAGGAAGGCGTTGGAGAGCACGGATCCGAACGCGATCCGGGACTTCCTGGAGCGGGGAGAAGCCGAGGCGCGGCAGCGCGCCAAGGACAAGAGGGACACTGCGGACGTCGCCAACCGTCGCCAGATCGAGGCGATGCGCGGCACGGAGGGCCCGTTCTTCAACGCGGAGGTCGAGCGGGTCCTCAAGGGCACGGCCCGCGACCGCGCCGACTTCCTGGCCTTCGGCGCCGAGATCGCGCGGCAGCGGGACAAGGCGACGGAGCAGAACGACAAGGAACGCGCGGCGGAGAACCGCAAGCGGGTCGAAATGCTCGTCGCGGTCGGCGGTCCGGAGGTGAAGCGGGCCGCACAGGCCGCCTTGGCCACGGATGACGACAAGGCGATCGCAGAGTTCCTGGACAAGGGCTATCTGGTCGCCGCGCAGAAGGACGCGGACGACCGGGCCGCGCACGAGAAGGCGCAGAAGGAGGCGCTCGAGGCGTCGGAGCGGCTGCGCGAGCTGGCCGAGAGAACGGCCACGGCCGCCGAAGCCCGCACCAAGCTGATCGCCGCCCACGGCAACGCGGTCAAGGCGCTCAAGACCGCGTCGAACGCGATGAGCTCGGCGGCCTCGCAGTCCCGCGAGGCCGACCGGATGCTCGCCGCCGACCGGGCCGGCAAGCGCCTGTCCGACTACGGGCCGGTCAAGACCGAGATCGCCCGGCAGGTCGGCATCGCCGAGGACGCGGCCAAGCAGGCGCAGGTGGCGGCCGGTCAGGCCAAGGTACAGGCCGGGGTTCTGGTCGAGACGGGGCTCACCCACGGCGTCCAGTGGTCGGAGGTCGCCTCCGGTATCGAGGCCGCGGCGGACGCGGCGGCCAAGGCGACGGCCACCGCGCAGCAAGCGGTGGACGCGACGGCCGCCGACGCCGCCGGGCTGAACTCCAAGAACCAGGCCGAGCTACACGCTCGGCAGGCCGCCAAGTGGCGGGAGAACGCCGAGGAGCACGCGAAGGCGGCGGCCCGGCTCGCCGCGGCGGCGGCCAAGCAGGCGAAGATCGCGGCGGACGCGGCGGCCAAGTCCCGCCAGGCCAGGATCGAGGCCGAGCAGGCCGAGAAGCAAGCGTGGGACCACGCCCGGAAGACGCGGGCGGCGCGGGTAGAGGCGCAGCGCCAGGCCAAGATCGCATCCGAGCAACGGGCGATCGCCGAACGCGAGCGCGATCTGGCGGCGGCAGCACGGGCGCGGGCCGAACGAGAACGCGATGTGGCCGCTCAGGCACGCGCGCGTGCCGAGGCCGAAGCACGGACTGCCTCGGCCGAGCGGGCCGACGCGCAGGCCGCCGCGGCCGTGGCGGCCCAGAAGCGGGCCACCGCGCAGACCCAGGAGGGCATCGCCGCCAAGGCCGACCAGCTGGCCGGGGGCGAGGAGAGCAAGGCCCGCAACGCCCGGAACAAGGCGGTGGAGGCCGAACGCGCCCACAGGGCGGAAGAGGCCCGGGCCAGGGCGACCGAAGCGCTGGCCGCAAAGGCGAAGGGAACCGAGCACGCCGAGACCGCGCGCACGGCGGCCACCGAGGCACGATCTGCCGCGAACGCGGCAGGTACGGCTGCCGGTTCGGCCCGTGGCGCGGCCGATCAGGCGTCCGCGGCGGCGGTGCGTTCGCGTTCGGCAGCCATCGAAGCCGCCGGTGCGGCCGCGCGGGCGCGGGCGGCGGCCGGCGAAGCCACCGCGCACGCCGCACGGGCCAACGCCGCGGCCAACAAGGCCGAAGCCGCCGCGTTCGCGGCGAACGCGGCGGCGAGCAAGGCGGAATCCGAGGCCGCGGCCACGCGCGCCGCGGCGCAGCGGGCCAATGCCAAGGCGGCCGAGGCCACCGCGCAGGAGGCCCGGGCCGGCATCGCCGCCCACGAGGCCTCGCGGCTCGCCGGGCTGGCCGCCATCCACGCCAACCAGTCCCTCCAGGCGGCCAACCGCACTCGGGAGGAAGCCGACGGCGCCACCAGGGAAGCGGCGATGGCCCGCCTGCAGTCCACCATCGCCGTCCAGGCAGCCACCTCCGCCCGTACCACCGCCTCCGGTATCGCGGACCCCGCCAACACGGCCATCCAGCTCACCGCGCCGTTCATCGGCACGGACGTGGACGCCGACTTCGCCGCAGAGGTCGCCCGGGCCGCCCAGTCGATGGGCCAGGCGGAGGTGACCAAGGCCGAGGCCAGAGCGGCGGAGGCGGTCAAGGCCGCCGAAGCGGCCGAAGCCGCCGCCGCACGTGCCAACGCCGAGGTGGGCCCCGCTTTCAAGGCGGCGGCAGCAGCGGCGCGTTCCTCCGCGGACGCGGCACGTTCCTCCGTGGCCGCGATGAAGTCCGCGGCCCAGGCCGCCGAGGACGGAGCCAAGGCCCGGGCCGCGGCGGCACGGGCCAACGAGGCCGACGCCCAGGCGCAGGCCGACGCGAAACTCGCCCGTTCGGCCGCCAACCAGGCGTTCGCGGACGCGGCAGCGGCCCGCAACGCCGCCACCCAGGCCGAGGCCGAGGCCGCACGCGCCCGTGGAGCCGCCACCGACGCGGAGAACCAGGCCGCGGCCGCCGGCAGCGCCGCCTCCTTGGCCGAGAAGGAGGCGAGCGTCGCCCAGAGCGCGGCCACCCAGGCGGAGAAGGACGCCGCCGACGCCGCCAAGCTCGCCACCTCCGCCGAGGAACACGCCAAGTCGGCGGAGACCGCCGCCAAGAACGCCGGCACCTACGCCAAGGAGGCCGACGAGGCGGCCAAGAAGGCCGAGGAGTACCAGCGCGAACTGGAGCGCAAGGAACGCGGGGAGGCCGCCCGGAGCAAGGAGAAGGGCGACGCATACTCCCTGGAGGAAGGCGAGCGCAAGGCGCTCGAAGCCGCCGGCATCAGCGAGGCGGAGTACGAGGCGGCCCGAGCTCTCGCCCAGAAAGACCTGCTGGACTATCTGAAAGAGAACGGCGCCGAACTCCTCGTCGAACTCGCCGCCGAGGAGATCAAGGAGTGCTGGGACGACCCCGACATCCCGACCTGCCTGTGGGCGGTCGTCACCAACCTGCCCTGGGCCAAGGCCGCCAAGCTCGTCGGCAAGCTCCCGAAGATCGGCAAGGTCATCTGGGGCATCAACGACTTCCTCGATAAGTCAGCCAAGGCGAAGAAGCTGGTCGACAAGAGCGAGGAGATCCTCGACGACGCCTGGAAAAAGCTTCCGGCCTGTGTGACCGGCAAGAAGAAGAACGGTGCCAGGGCGGAGGGGTCCTCGCAGTCGGTCTACGGTGCGCAGCGCTCGTTCGTGGTGATGGGCAGCAGCGGCGCAGAAGATCTGGGCCTCGCGCGTGAGGAGTACATCGCTAAGCTCGTCGGCGGAAAGGTGGCCAAGGGCGAAAATGGGCAGGACATCAAGATCGTCATGCCCGACGTGGGATCGAGTGGCCTCGATGTCATCGGACCGAACGGCGAATACATCTTTGTCGGCGGTGGCGCCAAGGCTAGTAAGCCATCCAAGTTCGGCACCGCCCTCAAAATCAACAAGTACGCAGCCGACCAGGCCGGCGTGAAGGCGATCTACTACTTGGCCGACAACACGCCGCAAACGGCTATAGATCAGGCCAAAAAGGTGTTTGGAGAAGAGAATGTGCACATCTTCACGCTGCCGGACTGCTAGCCATGGCTGACGGGTTCATCCGCTGGTACAGGGAGTCGGGAGCCACGTCAGTCTTCGGAGAACAGGTGAAGATCTTCGAGGCACACGGCATCGAGCTCGTGCACCCGGCCAAGGGCGCAGCCGTGGTCATCGACATCGAGGGAGAACATGTCCTCATGCGCCCGGAGGAGCTCGGCCGTCTTCTGGACCTGCGCTTCGCATCTATCACGATGGACTGGTGGTTCTCCGCGGACACCAACGTGATCGACGAGTACGCGTACCAACCCTTCGGTTGCGAGATCCAGACGCTCTGGCTGGACGGCCTCACCTTGGAGGAGGCCGACACGGTCGAGGCAGCAGTCGTCGCGGCGGTGACGGGACTTCCGACGCCGACCCGCGCCGCGATCGTCGATCGGCGGGGGAAAGGGGACCCCGACGACTGGGACTCGGCTGTGCTCTCCGGGGGAGAGAGGCTGCCGACCTTTCCGGACCGGGTGCTCGCGCGCGAACCGCTCACGGAAAGGCTCCTGAGGTCGTCGCAGGAGCTGAGGAGTGAGGAGATCGGGGCCGGCCTGACCCTGCTCTCTCCCGTCCGTCCATACTGACACCCGGCCGTTCCCTGTCGTGGTGACCGCCCAGGGGGAGGCCCCGCTGGACTGACAACGTCCGGCGGCGCCTTCCGCGCACCGACCCGAAGGTCGTCACGCCGAGGCGACCGGCCCTTGGCGTGGCGACCGCATGCGCCGGCAGGCCACCACAGACCCACTGGCCCTGCGGACGATCCACAGCCGCCGCTCTGCCCCTGGTCACCGTCGATCTCGCGCCCGTGGGACCGAAAAAAATCCACCGGCTTCCCATTGGCCCTTGCTGTGGCCTGGTTCCCTCACGTTTCCTCGGTGCTGCACAAACCCCTCTTTCCCAGCAGCGAGGTCACCCGTGTCCAACTCCGAAAACCAGGCTCCCGAGACCGGCACCGCCCGTGTGAAGCGCGGCATGGCCGAGCAGCTCAAGGGCGGCGTCATCATGGACGTCGTCACGCCGGAGCAGGCGAAGATCGCCGAGGACGCGGGCGCCGTCGCCGTCATGGCACTGGAGCGGGTCCCGGCCGACATCCGCAAGGACGGCGGCGTGGCCCGCATGTCCGACCCGGACATGATCGAGGGCATCATCGACGCCGTCTCCATCCCGGTCATGGCCAAGTCCCGCATCGGCCACTTCGTCGAGGCCCAGGTCCTGCAGTCCCTCGGCGTCGACTACATCGACGAGTCCGAGGTCCTCACCCCGGCCGACGAGGTCAACCACAGCGACAAGTTCGCCTTCACCACCCCCTTCGTCTGCGGTGCCACCAACCTGGGCGAGGCCCTGCGCCGCATCGCCGAGGGCGCCGCGATGATCCGCTCCAAGGGTGAGGCCGGCACCGGCAATGTCGTCGAGGCCGTCCGCCACCTGCGCCAGATCAAGAACGAGATCGCCCGCCTGCGCGGCTACGACAACAACGAGCTGTACGCCGCCGCCAAGGACCTGCGCGCCCCGTACGAGCTGGTCAAGGAGGTCTCCGAGCTGGGCAAGCTGCCGGTCGTGCTGTTCTCCGCCGGCGGAGTCGCCACCCCGGCCGACGCGGCCCTGATGCGCCAGCTGGGTGCCGAGGGCGTCTTCGTCGGCTCCGGCATCTTCAAGTCCGGCGACCCGGCCAAGCGCGCCGCCGCCATCGTGAAGGCCACCACCTTCTACGACGACCCGAAGATCGTCGCCGACGCGTCCCGCAACCTCGGCGAGGCCATGGTCGGCATCAACTGCGACACCCTCCCCGAGACCGAGCGCTACGCCAACCGCGGCTGGTAAGGCACAGGAACCCATGAGCGACACCCCCGTCATAGGCGTCCTGGCCCTCCAGGGCGACGTACGGGAGCACCTCGTCGCCCTGGCCGCGGCCGATGCCGTGGCCAGGCCGGTGCGGCGCCCCGAAGAGCTCGCCGAGGTGGACGGCCTCGTCATCCCCGGCGGTGAGTCCACCACCATCTCGAAGCTGGCCGTCCTGTTCGGCCTGATGGAACCGCTCCGCGCGCGCGTGCGGGACGGCCTGCCCGTCTACGGCACCTGCGCCGGCATGATCATGCTCGCCGACAAGATCCTCGACCCGCGTTCGGGCCAGGAGACCATCGGCGGCATCGACATGATCGTGCGCCGCAACGCCTTCGGCCGGCAGAACGAGTCCTTCGAGGCGGCCGTCGATGTCGAGGGCGTCGAGGGCGCCCCGGTGGAGGGCGTCTTCATCCGCGCCCCCTGGGTGGAGTCCGTCGGCGCCGAGGCCGAGGTGCTCGCCGAGCACGACGGCCATATCGTCGCGGTCCGCCAGGGCGTGGCTCTGGCCACGTCGTTCCACCCGGAACTGACCGGCGACCACCGTGTGCACGGCCTGTTCGTGGACATGGTGCGCGCGAACCGTACAGCCGAGTCCTTGTAGGATTCCTGCGTTCGTTGCTGAGATGGGTTACGCGAAGGAGACAGGCAGATGTCCGGCCACTCTAAATGGGCCACGACCAAGCACAAGAAGGCCGTCATCGATGCCAAGCGTGGCAAGCTCTTCGCGAAGCTGATCAAGAACATCGAGGTCGCGGCGCGCATGGGCGGCGTCGACCTCGAAGGAAACCCGACCCTCTACGACGCCGTCCAGAAGGCGAAGAAGCAGTCGGTTCCGAACAAGAACATCGACTCCGCGATCAAGCGCGGTGGCGGTCTCGAAGCCGGCGGCGCCGACTACGAGACGATCATGTACGAGGGCTACGGCCCGAACGGCGTCGCGGTGCTCATCGAGTGCCTCACCGACAACCGCAATCGCGCCGCCTCCGACGTCCGCGTCGCCATGACCCGCAACGGCGGCTCGATGGCCGACCCGGGCTCGGTGTCGTACATGTTCAGCCGCAAGGGCGTCGTCATCGTCCCCAAGGGCGAGCTGGGCGAGGACGACGTCCTCGGTGCCGTCCTGGACGCGGGCGCCGAGGAGGTCAACGACCTCGGCGAGTCCTTCGAGGTCATCAGCGAGGCCACCGACCTGGTCGCGGTCCGCACCGCCCTCCAGGAGGCCGGCATCGACTACGACTCCGCCGACTCCAGCTTCGTGCCGTCCGTCCAGGTCGAGTTGGACGAGGAAGGCGCCAAGAAGATCTTCAAGCTGATCGACGCGCTCGAGGACAGCGACGACGTGCAGAACGTCTTCGCCAACTTCGACGTCAGCGACGAGATCATGGAGAAGGTCGACGCGTAGCGCTGCCGCGGGCTGAACGGTTTCCGGCGGGCCGGTGGGACACGTCCCACCGGCCCGCCGCCGTTGTCGGTGGCAGCCGATAGCCTGGCGAGAAGTCAAAGATCACCAAGGGGAGGGGCGCGTGCGGGTACTCGGGGTGGACCCCGGACTGACACGTTGCGGCGTGGGCGTCGTCGAGGGGGTCGCGGGCCGGCCGCTCACGATGATCGGCGTCGGCGTCGTCCGCACACCGTCGGACGCCGACCTCGGCCACCGCCTCGTCGCCGTCGAGCAGGGCATCGAACAGTGGCTGGACGAGCACCGGCCGGAGTTCGTCGCCGTCGAGCGCGTCTTCAGCCAGCACAACGTCCGCACGGTGATGGGCACCGCCCAGGCCAGCGCCGTCGCCATTCTGTGCGCCTCGCGCCGCGGGATCCCCGTGGCACTGCACACCCCGAGCGAGGTCAAGGCCGCCGTCACCGGCAGCGGCCGGGCCGACAAGGCCCAGGTGGGCGCGATGGTGACCCGCCTGCTCCGGCTCAGCGCACCGCCCAAGCCCGCCGACGCGGCCGACGCCCTCGCCCTCGCCATCTGCCACATCTGGCGCGCCCCCGCGCAGAACCGACTCCAGCAGGCCGTCGCCCTGCACACAGCCAAGGCATCGAAAGGCCGTACGACATGATCGCCTTCGTCAGCGGCACGGTCGCCGCGCTCGCCCCCGATGCCGCGGTCGTCGAGGTCGGCGGCGTCGGCATGGCCGTGCAGTGCACGCCGAACACCCTGTCCACGCTCCGCTTGGGCCGGCCCGCCAAGCTGCACACCTCCCTTGTCGTACGGGAGGACTCGCTGACCCTGTACGGCTTCGCGGACGACGACGAACGGCAGACCTTCGAGCTGCTCCAGACGGCGAGCGGCGTGGGACCGAGACTGGCCCAGGCCATGCTGGCCGTCCACACCCCGGACGCCCTGCGCCGGGCGGTCGCCACCGCCGACGAGAAGGCGCTCACGGCCGTTACCGGCATCGGAAAGAAGGGCGCCCAGAAGCTGCTCCTGGAGCTCAAGGACCGGCTCGGCGAGCCGCTCGGCGCCCCGGCGGTCGGCGCGCCCGTCAGCACCGGCTGGCGCGACCAGCTGCACGCTGCCCTGATCGGCCTCGGGTACGCGACCCGGGAGGCCGACGAGGCCGTGACCGCCGTCGCTCCGCAGGCCGAGGCCGCCGAGGGCGCTCCGCAGGTCGGCCAGCTGCTGAAGGCCGCCCTCCAGACCCTGAACCGCGCCCGCTGAACCCCACACACCGAGGCACATCATGAACTGGGACGACACGACCGACACGACCGGCACCTCTGCTGCCGAGCGGCTCGTCGGCGCGTCCGCCGACCGTGAGGACCAGGCTGTCGAGGCCGCCCTGCGCCCGAAGGACCTGGGCGAGTTCATCGGCCAGGAGAAGGTCCGCGAGCAGCTCGACCTCGTCCTGCGCGCCGCACGCGCGCGTGGTGCCACCGCCGACCACGTGCTGCTCTCCGGCGCCCCCGGCCTGGGCAAGACCACCCTGTCGATGATCATCGCGGCCGAGATGGAAGCCCCCATCCGCATCACCTCGGGCCCCGCCATCCAGCACGCCGGCGACCTCGCGGCCATCCTCTCCTCCCTCCAGGAGGGCGAGGTCCTCTTCCTCGACGAGATCCACCGCATGTCCCGGCCCGCCGAGGAGATGCTGTACATGGCGATGGAGGACTTCCGCGTCGACGTCATCGTCGGCAAGGGCCCGGGCGCCACCGCCATCCCACTGGAGCTGCCCCCCTTCACCCTGGTCGGAGCCACCACGCGCGCGGGGCTGCTGCCGCCCCCGCTGCGCGACCGCTTCGGCTTCACCGCCCACATGGAGTTCTACGAACCGGCCGAACTGGAGCGGGTCATCCACCGCTCGGCGAGCCTCCTGGAGGTCGAAGTCGAGCCCGAGGGCGCCGCCGAGATCGCCGGCCGCTCCCGCGGCACCCCCCGCATCGCCAACCGCCTGCTGCGCCGCGTCCGGGACTACGCCCAGGTCAAGGCCGACGGGCTGATCACCCAGGACATCGCGGCGGCCGCCCTCGCCGTCTACGAGGTGGACGAGCGCGGCCTCGACCGCCTCGACCGAGGTGTCCTGGAAGCCCTGCTCAAGCTGTTCGGCGGCGGCCCCGTCGGCCTGTCCACGCTCGCTGTCGCGGTGGGGGAGGAGCGTGAGACGGTGGAGGAGGTCGCCGAGCCCTTCCTGGTACGGGAGGGCCTGCTGGCCCGCACCCCGCGCGGCCGGGTCGCCACGCCCGCCGCATGGGCACATCTCGGCCTCACCCCGCCCCGCTCCCAAACCGGTGGAAAGGGACAACAGGACTTGTTCGGGGCGTGACGGCGCCGTCACCGTTCCGGGACGGCGAGGCCAGTGGCCGCGGCAGGAACCCCGGTGCCATGCTGAGCGTTGTTCCATGCGCGCGGACTCGCTTAGACTCCGCCGATGCCGTCTTCGTCGGCGGCGTACATACCCCCAACCATCTGGCCGCTCACAGCGCGGTCGTGTGAAGGAAGTACCGACCCGTGAGTCTCCTGACCCTCCTCCCGTTCATCGTGCTGATCGGGGCCATGTTCCTCATGACCCGGTCGGCCAAGAAGAAGCAGCAGCAGGCCGTGGACATGCGGAACCAAATGCAGCCCGGCAGCGGTGTCCGCACCATCGGGGGCGTGTACGCCACGGTCAAGGAGGTGCACGAGGACACCGTCCTCGTCGACGCCGGTCCGGGTGTCGAGCTCCTCTTCGCCAAGAACGCCATCGGCGCCGTCCTCACGGACGACGAGTACAACCGCATCGTCCACGGCGTCGAGCACGACCTGAAGTCCGACGCCGACATCGTCCCGGACGACGCCTCCTCCCTCACCGAGACCGACGACTCCGCCGCCGACGCAGGCGCTGACGACAAGTCCGTCGACCTCGGCAAGAAGGACGCGGCCGACGAGCCGGCCGGTGACGACGCCCCGGCCGCTGACACCCCGGCCGCCGAGGCGAAGACGGACGCAGAGCCGAAGAAGACCGACGGCGGCTCCGAGGCGAAGTAGTCGTGGGCCCGGGGGGGGGGGGGGCCCCCCCCCCCCCCCCCCCCCCCCCCCCCCCCCCCCACGCCCCCCCCCCCCCCCCCCCGCCCGCGCCCCCCCCCCCCCCGCCCCCAACCCCCCCCCCGGGGGGGGGGGGGGGGGGGGGGGGGGGGGGGGGGGGGGCGCGCCCCCCCCCCCCCCCCCCGGGCACACGCCCAGCTCGCACGGAGTCCCGACACCATGTCATGGCCGCCCGTCCGCCGATCCGGAGCGAGGTGGCCCGAGAGGGAGTACGAGAAGGTGGCCACACCTAAAAAGGGCCGGAGCGCGAGCGCCAAGAGCAAGCCGGGGCGCTCGCTGGTCCTGATCCTGATCGCCATCGCGGCGCTCACCGGTGGGATGTTCGCCTCGGGGCACACGAAACCGCGTCTCGGTATCGACCTGGCGGGCGGTACGAGCATCACGCTCCGCGCGGTCCCCGAGGCCGGCAACGAGTCGGCGATCAATCAGACCAACATGAACACGGCGGTCTCCATCATGGAGCGCCGTGTCAATGGTCTGGGCGTCTCCGAGTCCGAGGTCCAGACGCAGGGCCGGGAAAACATCATCGTCAACATTCCCAAGGGCACCAACTCGGAACAGGCCCGCAAGCAGGTCGGCACCACCGCCAAGCTGTACTTCCGCCCGGTCCTCACCACCGAGGTCTCCGGCGGCGCCGGCAAGGCCAGCCCTTCGCCGAACCCCTCCGGAAGTCCGTCGGACAAGCCGTCCGGCAAGGCCACCGACAAGCCCGAGGCCACCGAGAAGAACTCCGCCTCCCCGTCGGCGAGCCCGACCACGCAGGGCCGCGCCGTCACCGACGCGCTGAAGGCCGACGCGACGCCGTCCGCCGGCGCCTCGGACAAGGCGAAGGCCAGCCCCTCCCCGTCCGCCACCGGCAAAACCTCCGGCGACGACCAGAGCAAGCTCCAGGCGCAGTACGCGGCACTCGACTGCACCAACGAGAAGACCCGCGCCACGGTCGGTGACGGCGTCAAGGCCTCCGAGATGACCCTGGCCTGCGGCCAGAACTCGGGGGGCCAGTGGCAGAAGTACATTCTCGGCCCCGCCGCGGTCGACGGCACCGACGTCGACAAGGCCCAGGCGACCCTGAACACCCAGACCGGCGCCGGCTGGACGGTCCAGATGGACTTCACCGACGCGGGCGCCAAGAAGTTCGGCGACATCACCGGCAAGCTGGCGCAGAACCAGCAGCCGCAGAACCAGTTCGCGATCGTCCTGGACGGCGAAGTGGTCTCCGACCCATCCGTCAGGCAGGCCCTGACCGGCGGCAACGCCGAGATCTCCGGCAACTTCACCCAGCAGTCCGCGCAGGACCTGTCCAACATGCTGAGCTACGGTGCGCTGCCACTGACCTTCAAGGTGGACAGCATGACGACCGTGACCGCCGCGCTGGGCGGTGACCAGTTGCAGGCCGGGCTGATCGCCGGCGCGATCGGTCTCGCGCTGGTCGTCATCTATCTGCTGGCCTACTACCGCGGTCTGTCGTTCATCGCGATCCTCTCGCTGCTGGTCTCCGCCGCCCTCACCTACACGCTCATGGCCCTGCTGGGCCCGGCCATCGGCTTCGCGCTGAACCTGCCGGCGGTGTGCGGCGCCATCGTCGCGATCGGCATCACAGCGGACTCGTTCATCGTGTACTTCGAACGTGTCCGCGACGAGATCCGGGAGGGCCGCAGCCTGCGCCCCGCCGTCGAGCGGGCCTGGCCGCGCGCCCGGCGCACCATCCTCGTCTCCGACTTCGTGTCGTTCCTCGCCGCCGCGGTGCTCTTCGCCGTCACTGTCGGCAAGGTCCAGGGCTTCGCGTTCACGCTCGGTCTGACGACCCTGCTCGACGTGGTCGTCGTGTTCCTCTTCACCAAGCCGCTGCTGACCCTGATGGCCCGCCGCCCGTTCTTCGCGAACGGCCACAAGTGGTCCGGTCTCGACCCCAAGAGCCTGGGCGCCCAGCCGCCGCTGCGCCGTACCCGCCGCCCCGCCGCCCCCGCCGACCCGAAGGAGGCCTGAGATGTCGAAACTCGGCAACCTCGGCGCCCGACTGCACCGCGGCGAGGTCGGCTACGACTTCGTCAAGAACCGCAAGATCTGGTACGGCGTCTCGATCCTGATCACCATTCTGGCCGTCGCGGGCCTGGCGGTGCGCGGCCTGAACATGGGCATCGAGTTCCAGGGTGGCGCGGTCTTCACCACGCCGAAGAACACCAGCGCCTCGGTGTCCCAGGCCGAGACGTACGCGGAGGAGGCCTCCGGCCACGACGCGATCGTCCAGAAGCTCGGCGACGGCACTCTTCGTATCCAGGTCGCCGGTATCGACACCGACGCCGCGAACAAGATCAAGAACACGCTCGCCGACGATTTCAAGATCGACACGGAGCAGATCAACGCCGAACTGGTCGGCCCCAGCTGGGGTGAGCAGATCGCCAACAAGGCCTGGCAGGGCCTCGGTATCTTCCTGGTCCTCGTGGTGATCTATCTGGCGATCGCCTTCGAGTGGCGCATGGCCATCGCGGCCTTCGTCGCACTGATCCACGACATCACCATCACGGTCGGCATCTACGCCCTGGTCGGCTTCGAGGTCACACCCGGCACGGTGATCGGTCTGCTCACGATCCTGGGCTACTCGCTCTACGACACGGTCGTGGTCTTCGACAGCCTCAAGGAACAGACCAGGGACATCACCAAGCAGACCCGCTGGACCTACAGCGACGTCGCCAACCGCTCGATCAACAGCACCCTGGTCCGCTCCATCAACACCACGGTGGTCGCGCTGCTGCCCGTCGCGGGCCTGCTGTTCATCGGTGGCGGTGTCCTCGGCGCCGGCATGCTGAACGACATCTCGCTGTCGCTGTTCGTCGGTCTCGCCGCCGGTGCGTACTCCTCGATCTTCATCGCCACGCCGCTCGTCGCCGACCTCAAGGAGCGCGAGCCGCAGATGAAGGCCCTGAAGAAGCGCGTCCTGGCCAAGCGGGCCAAGGGTGAGACGCCCGACGCGGAGACCGGGGACGAGGCCTACACCGACGAACCCGAGGACGTCGCTCCGGCTGTCGTCGGTCCGCGCAACCAGCCCGCGTCCCGCACGCGCGGCCGGGGCCGCCCCTCGGGGAAGCGCCGATGACCGACATCAAGGAACTGCTGCTCAGCCGTATCAGGGACGTGGCCGACTACCCGGAGCCGGGCGTGATGTTCAAGGACATCACCCCGCTCCTGGCGGACCCGGCGGCGTTCACCGCGCTCACCGACGCCGTCGCCGAGATCGCCGTAAGTGCCGGGGCCACCAAGATCGTCGGGCTTGAGGCCCGCGGCTTCATCCTCGGCGCCCCGGTCGCCGTCCGCGCCGGCCTCGGTTTCATCCCTGTACGCAAGGCGGGCAAGCTCCCCGGAGCCACCCTCGGCCAGGCCTACGACCTGGAGTACGGCTCGGCCGAGATCGAGGTGCACGCCGAGGACCTGGTCGCAGACGACCGCGTCCTGATCGTCGACGACGTCCTCGCCACCGGCGGCACCGCCGAGGCCTCGGTCCAGCTCATCCGCCGGGCCGGCGCCGAGGTAGCCGGTCTCGCCGTCCTCATGGAGCTCGGGTTCCTCAGCGGCCGGGCCCGGCTGGAGCCGGCTCTGCGCGGCGCCCCTCTGGAGGCGCTTCTCACGGTCTGACAAGCCCACCGCACCCCGGTGGACACCGGCACGTCACCGCGGAGGCGGGCCCGGAGGAATCCGGTGCCCGCCTCTCGCGTTCCCGGGGTAGACGGTCCTCACATTGGCCTGAAGGCGATCCTGGGGCACAGGATGGCTACCATGGGGTCTCCGGAGCCTGACCGGGGGACCCGGAACGCGCACGAGGAGCCCTCTTGTCAGACGAGGCCCAGCACCTGACCGCCGCCAAGCCCGAGTCCGCCTCGGCAGCGGCCAAGCCCGCGCCGAACGCGCCGCACGCGAAGAACGACACCCGCGGGCCGGTCGAGCACGTCCAGCCGGCGGCCGTCGACAAGCCCGCCGAGCAGTCGCGCCCCAAGCCGGCCCCTCCCGCGGTGCGCCAGGCCGGCGGCCAGCCCGCCCGCACCGGCTCCTCCAACCGCGTCCGCGCCCGCCTCGCCCGCCTCGGCGTCCAGCGCGCCAACCCGTACAACCCGGTGCTGGAGCCGCTGCTCCGGATAGTGCGCGGCAACGACCCGAAGATCGAGACCGCCACGCTCCGCCAGATCGAGAAGGCCTACCAGGTCGCCGAGCGCTGGCACCGCGGCCAGAAGCGCAAGAGCGGCGACCCGTACATCACGCACCCCCTCGCCGTGACCACCATCCTCGCCGAGCTGGGCATGGATCCGGCCACGCTGATGGCCGGCCTGCTGCACGACACGGTCGAGGACACCGAGTACGGCCTCGACGACCTGCGCCGCGACTTCGGCGACGTCGTCACCCTGCTCGTCGACGGCGTCACCAAGCTGGACAAGGTCAAGTTCGGCGAGGCGGCCCAGGCCGAGACCGTGCGCAAGATGGTCGTCGCCATGGCCAAGGACCCCCGCGTCCTGGTCATCAAGCTCGCCGACCGCCTGCACAACATGCGCACCATGCGCTACCTCAAGCGCGAGAAGCAGGAGAAGAAGGCGCGCGAGACCCTGGAGATCTACGCGCCGCTCGCCCATCGCCTCGGCATGAACACCATCAAGTGGGAGCTGGAGGACCTCGCCTTCGCGATCCTCTACCCCAAGATGTACGACGAGATCGTACGGCTGGTGGCCGAGCGGGCACCGAAGCGTGACGAGTACCTGGCCATCGTCACCGACGAGGTCCAGCAGGACCTGCGTGCGGCCCGTATCAAGGCGACCGTCACCGGCCGCCCCAAGCACTACTACAGCGTCTACCAGAAGATGATCGTCCGCGGCCGGGACTTCGCGGAGATCTACGACCTGGTGGGCATCCGCGTCCTCGTGGACACCGTCCGCGACTGCTACGCGGCCCTCGGCACGGTGCACGCGCGATGGAACCCGGTCCCCGGCCGGTTCAAGGACTACATCGCGATGCCCAAGTTCAACATGTACCAGTCGCTGCACACGACGGTGATCGGCCCCGGCGGCAAGCCCGTCGAACTGCAGATCCGCACCTTCGACATGCACCGCCGCGCCGAGTACGGCATCGCCGCGCACTGGAAGTACAAGCAGGAGGCCGTCGCCGGCGCCTCGAAGGTACGCACCGACGCCCCCAAGTCGTCCGGCAAGAGCAAGGACGACCACCTCAACGACATGGCCTGGCTGCGCCAGCTGCTGGACTGGCAGAAGGAGACCGAGGACCCGGGCGAGTTCCTCGAGTCCCTGCGCTTCGACCTCTCCCGCAACGAAGTCTTCGTGTTCACCCCCAAGGGCGACGTCATAGCGCTCCCCGCCAGTGCCACCCCGGTCGACTTCGCGTACGCCGTCCACACGGAGGTCGGGCACCGCACGATCGGCGCCCGCGTCAACGGCCGCCTGGTCCCGCTCGAATCCACCCTCGACAACGGCGACCTGGTCGAGGTCTTCACCTCCAAGGCGGCAGGCGCCGGCCCCTCCCGCGACTGGCTCGGCTTCGTCAAGTCACCGCGCGCCCGCAACAAGATCCGGGCCTGGTTCTCCAAGGAGCGCCGCGACGAGGCGATCGAGCAGGGCAAGGACGCCATCGTCCGCGCGATGCGCAAGCAGAACCTGCCGATCCAGCGCATCCTGACCGGCGACTCCCTGGTGACCCTCGCGCACGAGATGCGCTACGCGGACATCTCCGCGCTGTACGCGGCGATCGGCGAGGGCCATGTCTCCGCGCAGAACATCGTGCAGAAACTCGTCCAGGCCCTCGGCGGCGAGGAGGCCGCCACCGAGGAGATCGACGAGTCCGTCCCGCCGGCCCACGGACGCAGCCGCAAACGCCGCTCCAGCGCCGACCCTGGCGTCGTCGTCAAGGGCGTCGAGGACGTGTGGGTCAAGCTGGCCCGCTGCTGTACGCCGGTACCCGGCGACCCCATCATCGGCTTCGTCACCCGGGGCAGTGGCGTATCGGTTCACCGCAACGACTGCGTGAACGTGGAGTCACTCTCCCGCGAGCCCGAGCGCATCCTCGAGGTCGAGTGGGCGCCCACCCAGTCCTCGGTCTTCCTGGTCGCCATCCAGGTCGAGGCGCTGGACCGCTCCCGGCTGCTGTCGGACGTCACACGCGTGCTCTCCGATCAGCACGTCAACATCCTCTCCGCGGCCGTCCAGACCTCCCGCGACCGCGTCGCCACCTCCCGCTTCACCTTCGAGATGGGCGACCCGAAGCATCTCGGCCATGTGCTGAAGGCGGTCCGGGGCGTGGAGGGCGTCTATGACGTGTACCGGGTGACGTCGGCGCGCAGCAGGTCGTGACGACCACCCGAAAGATCACGTGAAAGAGGGCCCCGTACGGCACGTACGGGGCCCTCTTGGTCTCAGCCGATCAGCCGCCGAACTCCTGCAGGCCCTTCTGCGCCTGGTCCAGCAGCGCCTGACGGCCCTCGAGCTCGCGCTCCAGCTTGTCGGCCCTGGCGTTGTTGCCCTGCGCGCGGGCCTGCTCGATCTGGCCCCGCAGCTTGTCCACGGCGGACTGGAGCTGGCCGGTCAGGCCCTCGGCACGCGCGCGTGCCTCCGGGTTCGTCCGGCGCCACTCGGCCTCCTCGGACTCCTGGAGGGCCCGCTCGACGGCGTGCATCCGGCCCTCGACCTTGGGCCGCGCGTCGCGCGGCACATGGCCGATGGCCTCCCAGCGCTCGTTGACGGAACGGAACGCGGCCCGGGCCGCCTTCAGGTCCGTGACCGGCAGGAGCTTCTCGGCCTCCTCGGCCAGCTCCTCCTTGAGCTTCAGGTTCTCCGCCTGCTCGGCGTCCCGCTCGGCGAAGACCGAGCTGCGGGCCGCGAAGAAGACGTCCTGGGCGCCGCGGAAGCGGTTCCACAGGTCGTCCTCGTGCTCACGCTGAGCGCGGCCCGCGGCCTTCCACTCGGCCATCAGCTCGCGGTAGCGCGCTGCCGTCACACCCCAGTCCGTCGAGTTCGACAGCGCCTCGGCCTCGGAGACCAGCCGCTCCTTGGTCCGCCGGGCCTCCTCGCGCTGGGCGTCCAGCTGCGCGAAGTGCTGCTTGCGCCGCTTGGAGAACGCCGACCGCGCGTGCGAGAACCGGTGCCACAGGTCGTCGTCGGACTTGCGGTCCAGGCGGGGCAGGCCCTTCCAGGTGTCCACCAGGGCCCGCAGCCGCTCACCGGCCGCCCGCCACTGGTCGGACTGGGACAGCTCCTCCGCCTCGGCGACCAGCGCCTCCTTGGACTTGCGCGCCTCGTCGGACTGCTTCGCCCGCTGCGCCTTGCGCTCCTCGCGGCGCGCCTCCACCTGCTCCACGAGCTTGTCCAGCCGGACCCGCAGGGCGTCCAGGTCGCCCACCACGTGGTGCGCGTCGACCTGCTCCCGGATGTGGTCGATGGCGACCTGGGCGTCCTTCGCCGACAGGTCGGTGGTCTTCACTCGCTTCTCGAGGAGGCCGATCTCGACAACCAGGCCCTCGTACTTGCGCTCGAAATAGGCCAGCGCCTCTTCGGGAGTGCCTGCCTGCCAAGAGCCGACAACCTGCTCGCCGTCGGCCGTACGCACGTACACGGTCCCCGTCTCGTCGACGCGGCCCCACGGGTCGCTGCTCACAGCGCCTCCTCCACATGATGCCTGCGAGGGGCCTCAGCACCCCCGGGCATCGTCCACAGTTTCGTCACGGCCAACATAGGCGACCGGCGGGGGGCGTGTCCGCATCCCGCGCGACCGAAATTTCGCAGTTGAGGGTCAGGATTCGGTGATCGTGGCCTTGTTGATCACGACCGTCGCGTTGGGCGCCGTGTTGCCCGTCTGAGGGTCGGGAGCCTGCGCTCCGGCCTTGGCGATCTTCGCCAGGACCTTCATGCCCGCCTCGGACACCGTACCGAACGGTGTGTAGTCGGGCGGAAGCTGGCTGTCCTGGTAGACGAGGAAGAACTGGCTGCCGCCGCTGTCCCGCCCCTGCTTCGTCTGGGCGTTGTACTGGTTCGCCATCGCGACCGTGCCCGCCGGGTACACCCCGCCCTTGAGGCTCTTGTCCTTGAGGTTCTCGTCCGGGATCGTGTAGCCGGGTCCGCCCATGCCGGTGCCCTGCGGGTCACCGCACTGCAGGACGTAGATTTGCTGGCTGGTGAGCCGGTGGCACTTGCTGTGGTCCAAGTACCCCTTGCCGAGAAGGTAGTTGAACGAGTTGACGGTGTGCGGCGCCGCCGACGCCTTCAGCGCGACGTCTATCTCACCGCACGTGGTGTCCAGCTTCATCGTGTACTTCGCCGACTTGTCGATCGACATCGCAGGTTCCTTCTTCCAGGTCTGCGACTCGACCTTGCCCGCGGCGGGCTTCTCGCACGGGTCCGGGGCCTTGCTGGGAGTGGCGCTGGGCGTGACGTCCGCGTTCGCGTTCTCCGTCTTGCCGTCGTCCTCGAACGGCTTGGTCAGGAAGACCGTCACGGAGAGCACCACGACCACGCCGAGAACCGAGGCGATCACGGAGTTGCGGATACGGGCTTTGCGTCGAGCGTCCGTGCGTCGCTGCTGCTGCCGCAAGAACTTCTCCCGGGCGAGCTGACGCCGCCGCTGTTCCTGGCTGACCACCGGGTTCTCTCCTCATGAGTCTGATGCGTCGACCGGTACGCGTGCGTCCTGTGTGCCGAGCGCCTGCGTGTGCCCCGTACCGTATATGGGTTCGCTGAGGAATCGGCAGCGCCGGTAGGCTCTGTCACCAGCCGCAGCCTCCCGTATCGACACAACGAAGGACGATCGTGCTCATTGCCGGGTTCCCCGCCGGGGCCTGGGGGACGAACTGCTATCTCGTCGCCCCCGCCGCCGGTGAGGAGTGCGTGATCATCGACCCTGGCCATCAGGCCGCCGACGGCGTCGAGGAAGCGGTCAGAAAGCATCGGCTCAAGCCCGTCGCCGTCGTCCTCACCCACGGTCACATCGACCACGTGGCCTCGGTCGTCCCGGTGTGCGGCGCGCACGACGTGCCGGCCTGGATCCATCCCGACGACCGGTACATGATGAACGACCCCGAGAAGGGGATCGGCCGTTCCATCGGGATGCCGCTCCTGGGCGAGCTGACCGTCGGGGAGCCGGACGACGTCAAGGAGCTGGCCGACGGGGCCAAGCTGGAGCTGGCGGGCCTGGAGTTGTCCGTCGCACACGCGCCGGGCCATACCAAGGGGTCGGTGACCTTCGGGATGCCCGAGGCGGCGGACATCCCGCCGATCCTGTTCTCGGGTGACCTGCTGTTCGCCGGCTCCATCGGACGCACCGACCTGCCCGGCGGTGACATGGCCGAGATGCTCGACTCGCTGGGCCGCGTGTGCCTGCCGCTCGACGACTCGACCGTGGTGCTGTCCGGCCACGGCCCCCAGACGACCATCGGCCAGGAGCGCGCCACCAACCCGTATCTGCGGCAGGTGGCCGCCGGCCAGGGAGCTCAGCCCGCTCCCCGACGAGGAATGTGACGAGACCTTCCGTGAGCACCTTCAAGGCCCCCAAGGGCACGTACGACCTGATCCCGCCGGACTCCGCGAAGTACCTGGCGGTCCGTGAGGCGATCGCCGCTCCGCTGCGGGACTCCGGATACGGCTACATCGAGACGCCGGGCTTCGAGAACGTCGAGCTCTTCGCACGCGGTGTCGGCGAGTCGACGGACATCGTGACGAAGGAGATGTACGCCTTCGAGACCAAGGGCGGCGACAGGCTGGCCCTGCGCCCCGAGGGCACGGCGTCCGTCCTCCGTGCCGCGCTGGAGGCCAACCTGCACAAGGCGGGCAACCTCCCGGTCAAGCTCTGGTACTCCGGCTCGTACTACCGCTACGAGCGCCCCCAGAAGGGCCGTTACCGCCACTTCTCCCAGGTCGGTGCCGAGGCGATCGGCGCGGAGGATCCGGCGCTGGACGCCGAGCTGATCATCCTGGCCGACCAGGCGTACCGCTCGCTGGGCCTGAGCGACTTCCGGATCCTGCTCAACAGCCTGGGTGACCAGGAGTGCCGCCCGGTGTACCGGACGGCACTGCAGGACTTCCTGCGCGGCCTGGACCTGGACGAGGACACCCTGCGCCGTGCGGAGATCAATCCCTTGCGCGTCCTCGACGACAAGCGTGAGGCGGTCCAGAAGCAGCTGGGCGACGCCCCGCTCCTTCGCGACTACCTCTGCGACGCGTGCAAGGCGTACCACGAGGAGGTCCGCGAGCTGATCACGGCGGCGGGCGTCGCCTTCGAGGACGACGTGAAGCTGGTCCGCGGCCTGGACTACTACACCCGCACCACCTTCGAGTTCGTCCACGACGGCCTCGGCTCCCAGTCCGCGGTGGGCGGCGGCGGCCGCTACGACGGTCTCTCCGAGATGATCGGCGGCCCGGCCCTGCCGTCCGTCGGCTGGGCCCTCGGCGTAGACCGCACGGTCCTCGCCCTGGAGGCGGAGGGCGTAGAGCTCGAACTCCCCGCCACCACCAGCGTGTTCGCCGTCCCGCTCGGCGAGGAGGCCCGCCGCGTCCTGTTCGCCAAGGTCACGGAGCTCCGCAAGAACGGCATCGCAGCCGACTTCTCGTACGGCTCCAAGGGCCTCAAGGGCGCCATGAAGAACGCCAACCGCAGTGGCGCCCGCTACACGGTCGTGGCGGGGGAGAGGGACCTCGCCGAGGGCGTGGTCCAGCTCAAGGACATGGAGTCGGGCGAGCAGACGGCGGTGGGCGTGAACGAGATCGTGGCGGAGCTGGAGGCCCGGCTGGGCTGACGTGAGCGCGAAGGCGCCGGAGACCCCGGCGCCTTCCTCACTGCTCCAGCAGCCCGAACCGCATCGCGCTCGTCACCGCAGCCGTCCGGTCGTCCACCCCCAGCTTGCCGAAGATCCGCGGCAGATACGTCTTCACCGTCGACTCGCCGATGAACAGCCGCCGCCCGATGTCCGCGTTCGTGCACCCCTCGCCGACCAGCCGCAGCACGGCCGTCTCACGCTCCGACAGCCGCGGCCGCTCCGGCTTCGTCCGCAACTGGTCGACCAGCCGGGCCGCGACGGACGGCGCCAGCACCGTCTCACCCCGGGCCGCCGCCCGTACGGCCTCCGCGAGTTCGGCACGCGGCAGGTCGTTCAGCGGGTAGCCCGCCGCCCCGGCCGCAACCGCCCACAGGATGTCCCGGTCGGTCTCGTACGCCGTCAGCACCACCACCCGGCACGGCAGCCCGGCCCGCGCCATCCGCACGATGGAATCCACACCGCCGCCACCCGGCATCCGCAGATCCATCAGCACGATGTCCGGCCGCAACTCCACCGCCAGCGCCTCCGCCTTCGCACCGCTGGACGCGTCGGCGACGACCTTCAGGTCCGACTCGGCACTGAGCATCACCCGCAGCCCCTCCCGTACGACGGGATGAGCGCGAAGTAGGTGTCCCGGAGCCGGAACGAGCGCTCCCAGGTGTAGGTGCCGCCGGCATCCGCATCGCTCATCCCTCGCGCCGGTCCTTCCAGCGGAACGTCAGCAGGCACAGCGCCAATCCTTCGGCGCACCACGCGGCGAGCACCAGAGCCACGCGTCCGGGCCCCAGCTCCCCGCCTGATCCAGCACCTGCGCCGACTCCGGCAGGAACACCCCGCGCAGTCCCTGGCACGGTAATGGGTGGTCAGCAGGATCATCGTGCCGTCGTCGGCCAGGGCGCGGACCAGCGACCAGAACTGACGCCTGGCCGCCGGGTCGAACCCGGTCGTCGGCTCGTCCAGGAGCAGCAGGTCCGGGCCGCCGATCACGCCGAGCGCCACGTCCAGGCGTCGGCGCTGACCGCCCGACAGCGTCTTGATCCGGCTGTCCGCCTTCGCCTCCAGACCGGCCAGGCCGATGACCTCCTCGGGGTCGCGCGGCCGCGGGTAGTAGCGGGCGAAGTGCCGAACGATCTCCCGGACCGTCAACTCGGCGGGCGCGGATTCGTCCTGCCGGACGATTCCGACGCGTGAGCGCCACGCGCGCGTGGCGGTCGCCGCGTCCGACCCGAGCACGGAGACCTCGCCGGCGTCCCGGTCCCGATTGCCCTGGAGGATCTCCACCATGGTGCTCTTGCCCGCGCCGTTGGGTCCGAGCAGGCCGAACACCTCGCCGCGCCGGATGCCCAGATAGACGCCGTCGACAGCGGTCACGTCCCCGTAGCGCTCGCGCAACCCCCGCACGTCCACGGCGAGGTCGTACCCGTGTGCTGTCATGCCACGATCATCGGCCGGAACCGAACGCTCAGCGCCGACCGTGCGGACATGCTTATGTCCACTGAACGGTGGACTGACCTCCGTGTGCGGCACAATGGCCGTGCCCGAAGATGGTCAGGCCTCAAGCGACGGAATCGGCGTGATGAGCAAGACGACAGTCAAGGACGTCTCCATGGAGCCCGAGACGGAGCGCGCCGAGACCGCGCCCCGCACCGAGGGCGGCAGCCGGGCCCTCGCCCTGCTGCTGGTGATTACCGGCGCGGCCGGACTGCTCGCCGCCTGGGTCATCACGATCGACAAGTTCAAGCTCCTCGAGGCCAAGGTCGAGGGCAAGTCGTTCACACCCGGCTGCAGCCTCAACCCCGTCGTCTCCTGCGGCAGCGTCATGGAGAGCAAGCAGGCCGCCGTCTTCGGCTTCCCGAACCCGATGCTCGGCCTCGTCACCTACGGCATCGTCATCGGCGTCGGCATGGCCCTGCTCGCCCGCGCCCGCTTCCCGCGCTGGTACTGGCTCACCTTCAACGCCGGCTGCCTGTTCGGCGTGGTCTTCTGCGCCTGGCTGATGTTCCAGTCCCTGTACCGGATCAACGCGCTGTGCCTGTGGTGCTGCCTGGCCTGGGTCGCGACGATCATCATGTTCTGGTACGTGACGTCGTTCAACATCCGCAAGGACTTCCTCCCCGCCCCGAACTGGCTCAAGAGCTTCTTCGGCGAGTTCACCTGGGTCATGCCCGTGCTGCACATCGGCATCATCGGCATGCTGATCCTGACCCGCTGGTGGGACTTCTGGACCAGCTGAGCCGGGTGCTCAGGGGCCCGGCCGGATTGTCAGTGCCGTGATTTAGGGTTTCTGACGTGGAGCCCGACCTGTTCACCGCCGCAGCAGAAGAACGCCAGGAGAAGGAGCCGTCCAGCAGCCCCCTGGCGGTGCGGATGCGCCCGCGCACCCTCGACGAGGTCGTGGGGCAGCAGCATCTGCTGAAGCCGGGCTCGCCCCTGCGCAGACTGGTCGGCGAGGCCTCCGGCCCCGCCGGCGCCTCCTCCGTGATCCTCTGGGGCCCGCCCGGCACCGGCAAGACCACCCTGGCGTATGTCGTCTCCAAGGCCACCGACGCCCGCTTCGTCGAACTGTCGGCGATCACCGCGGGCGTCAAGGAGGTCCGCGCGGTCATCGACGGTGCCCGCCGCGCCTCCGGCGGCTACGGCAAGGAGACCGTCCTCTTCCTCGACGAGATCCACCGCTTCAGCAAGGCCCAGCAGGACTCCCTGCTCCCGGCCGTCGAGAACCGCTGGGTGACGCTGATCGCGGCGACGACGGAGAACCCGTACTTCTCGGTGATCTCGCCCCTGCTGTCCCGCTCTCTGCTGCTCACCCTCGAGCCGCTCACCGACGACGACATCAAGGACCTCGTCCGGCGCGCCCTTACGGACGAGCGCGGCCTCAAGGGCGCCGTCGCCCTTCCCGAGGAGACCGAGAGCCACCTCCTGCGCATCGCCGGCGGTGACGCCCGCCGCGCTCTCACCGCCCTGGAGGCGGCCGCCGGAGCCGCCCTGGACAAGGGCGAGACGGAGATCGGCCTGACCACCCTGGAGGAGACGGTCGACCGGGCCGCCGTGAAGTACGACCGCGACGGCGACCAGCACTACGACGTGGCCAGCGCCCTGATCAAGTCCATCCGCGGCTCCGACGTCGACGCCGCCCTGCACTATCTGGCCCGGATGATCGAGGCCGGCGAGGACCCCCGTTTCATCGCCCGCCGCCTGATGATCTCCGCCAGCGAGGACATCGGCCTCGCCGATCCGAACGCCCTGCAGATCACGGTCGCCGCCGCCCAGGCCGTCGCCATGATCGGCTTCCCCGAGGCCGCCCTCACCCTCAGCCACGCCACGATCGCCCTCGCCCTGGCGCCCAAGTCCAACGCCGCGACCACCGCGATCGGCGCAGCCCTGGAGGACGTACGCAAGGGCCTCGCCGGGTCCGTGCCCGCGCACCTGCGCGACAGCCACTACAAGGGCGCGACCAAGATCGGCCACGGCCAGGGCTACGTCTATCCGCACGACCTCACCGAGGGCATCGCCGCCCAGCAGTACGCCCCCGACGCGCTCAAGGACCGCGAGTACTACGCGCCGACCCGGCACGGCGCGGAGGCCCGCTACGCGGACGCGGTCGAATGGACCCGGAAGAACCTCGGTCGAAAGCGGTCCTGAGCACCCTGTAAACTCGGCCGGAGTGCCGCGTCCCGTGCAGTCAGAACGGGACAGTCGGCCGGAGCGGATCCTCCGGGATCGGCCCCAGGAGCGTCGCGCACCGTCGAACGGTGTCGCGGGCAGCCCACCACCACTCGTCGCATGACGAGAGCGGCCGGTGGGCCACTCGCGTGCTGCACGTATGTGCCCAGACCAGGGAGCGGCTGCCCACCCCGTCCGCACGGACGAGGCGGGTTTCCCCGGCTGCGGATGCGACCTCCCTCAACCCTGACAAGCCGGAAACCAGGAAAGAGAAAAAGACAGTGGCGAACCAGTCCCGCCCCAAGGTCAAGAAGTCGCGTGCCCTCGGCATCGCGCTGACCCCGAAGGCCGTCAAGTACTTCGAGGCCCGTCCCTACCCCCCGGGTGAGCACGGCCGCGGCCGCAAGCAGAACTCGGACTACAAGGTCCGTCTGCTCGAGAAGCAGCGTCTGCGCGCGCAGTACGACGTGTCCGAGCGTCAGCTCGTCCGCGCCTACGACCGTGCCTCCAAGGTCCAGGGCAAGACCGGTGAGGCCCTGATCATCGAGCTCGAGCGCCGTCTCGACGCGCTGGTCCTGCGTTCGGGCATCGCCCGCACGATCTACCAGGCCCGCCAGATGGTCGTCCACGGTCACATCGCGGTCAACGGCAAGAAGGTCGACAAGCCCTCCTTCCGTGTCCGTCCGGACGACGTCGTGCAGGTGCGCGAGCGCTCCAAGGAGAAGACGCTCTTCACGATCGCCCGTGAGGGTGGCTTCGCCCCCGACGGCGAGACCCCGCGCTACCTCCAGGTGAACCTCAAGGCCCTGGCGTTCCGCCTGGACCGTGAGCCGAACCGCAAGGAGATCCCGGTGATCTGCGACGAGCAGCTCGTCGTCGAGTACTACGCCCGCTGATCCTCGGCAGGCACGCGGTACAACAGCCCGCCGTCTCCCCGTCCCTTCCGGTCGGGCGAGGCGGCGGGCTGTCGCGAATCCGCCGTCGCCGGGCGGCAATCCGGTACGGAGCCGCACCCCCGGCGCGATAGGCTCGTGGCACGACTTTCTCGTATTCAGGCAGATGTTCAGGCACGTTTCAGGGAGCGGGTGCACACAGTGTCCGGTGGAGAGGTGGCCGGAATCCTGGTGGCCGTCTTCTGGGCGATCCTGGTCTCCTTCCTCGCCGTCGCGCTGGCGAGGCTGGCCCAGACGCTCAAGGCGACCACCAAGCTCGTGGCGGACGTGACCGACCAGGCCGTCCCGCTGCTGGCCGACGCCTCCTCGGCGGTGCGCTCCGCGCAGACCCAGATCGACCGGGTCGACTCGATCGCCTCCGACGTCCAGGAGGTGACGTCGAACGCCTCGGCGCTCTCGACCACCGTCGCCTCCACCTTCGGCGGCCCCCTGGTCAAGGTCGCCGCCTTCGGCTACGGCGTGCGCCGGGCCCTCGGCGGCCGCAAGGAGGACGTGCCCGCCAAGGCGTCCAGGCGTACCGTGATCGTGGGCCGCACGGTCTCCCGGCGCGCCCGAGGGAAGAGGGACTGAGAGCAAGCGATGTTCCGCCGTACCTTCTGGTTCACCACGGGCGTCGCCGCCGGCGTGTGGGCCACCACCAAGGTCAACCGCAAGCTGAAGCAGCTGACGCCCGAGAGCCTCGCCAGAACCGCGGGAAACAAGGCGATCGAGGCCGGCCACCGGCTCAAGGACCGCGCGGTCGACTTCGCGCTCGACGTCCGGGACAACATGGCCCAGCGGGAGGAAGAGCTGGGGGACGTCCTCGGTATCAACAGCGACCCCGAACTCCCCGCACCTCGGCGGTACACCGCCATCGAGAACCGCAGCACCCCGAAGTCCGTCGACAGCGACAGGACGACGTATTCGTACAACCGGAATGAGGACCACTGATGGAGTCGGCTGAGATTCGCCGCCGCTGGTTGAGCTTCTTCGAGGAGCGCGGTCACACCGTCGTCCCTTCGGCGTCGCTCATCGCGGACGACCCGACTCTGCTCCTCGTCCCGGCCGGCATGGTGCCCTTCAAGCCCTACTTCCTGGGCGAGGTCAAGCCGCCCTTCGACCGCGCCACCAGCGTGCAGAAGTGCGTGCGCACGCCGGACATCGAAGAGGTCGGCAAGACCACCCGGCACGGCACGTTCTTCCAGATGTGCGGCAACTTCTCCTTCGGCGACTACTTCAAGGAAGGCGCCATCAAGTACGCCTGGGAGCTGCTCACCAGCCCCCAGGACAAGGGCGGTTACGGCCTCGACCCCGAGCGCCTGTGGATCACCGTCTACAAGGACGACGACGAGGCCGAGCGCATCTGGCACGACGTCGTCGGCGTGCCGAAGGAGCGCATCCAGCGCCTCGGCATGAAGGACAACTACTGGTCCATGGGCGTGCCCGGTCCGTGCGGCCCCTGTTCCGAGATCAACTACGACCGCGGCCCCGAGTTCGGCGTCGAGGGCGGCCCCGCCGTCAACGACGAGCGGTACGTGGAGATCTGGAACCTCGTCTTCATGCAGTACGAGCGTGGCGAGGGCATCGGCAAGGACAACTTCGAGATCCTCGGCGAGTTGCCGAGCAAGAACATCGACACCGGCCTCGGCCTCGAGCGCCTCGCCATGATTCTGCAGGGCGTGCAGAACATGTACGAGATCGACACCTCGATGGCTGTCATCGAGAAGGCCACCGAGCTGACCGGCGTCCGTTACGGCGACGCCCACGACTCGGACGTGTCCCTGCGCGTGGTCACCGACCACATGCGCACCTCCGTGATGCTCATCGGCGACGGCGTGACCCCCGGCAACGAGGGCCGCGGTTACGTCCTGCGCCGCATCATGCGCCGCGCCATCCGCAACATGCGCCTGCTCGGTGCCACGGGTCCGGTCGTCAAGGACCTGATCGACACCGTGATCGGCATGATGGGCCAGCAGTACCCCGAGCTCATCACCGACCGCGAGCGCATCGAGAAGGTCGCCCTCGCCGAGGAGAACGCCTTCCTCAAGACGCTGAAGGCCGGCACCAACATCCTCGACACGGCCGTCACCGACACCAAGGCCTCCGGCTCCACCGTCCTGCCCGGCGACAAGGCGTTCCTGCTCCACGACACCTGGGGCTTCCCGATCGACCTCACCCTGGAGATGGCCGCCGAGCAGGGGCTCTCCGTGGACGAGGACGGCTTCCGCCGCCTGATGAAGGAGCAGCGGGAGCGCGCCAAGGCCGACGCCCAGGCCAAGAAGACCGGCCACGCCGGCACCGGCGCCTACCGCGAGATCGCCGACCAGGCGGGTGCAACCGACTTCATCGGCTACACCGCCACCGAGGGCGAGTCGAGGATCGTCGGCATCCTCGTCGACGGCGCCTCCTCCCCGGCCGCCACCGAGGGCGACGAGGTCGAGATCGTCCTCGACCGCACCCCGTTCTACGCCGAGGGCGGCGGCCAGATCGGCGACACCGGCCGGATCAAGGTCGACACCGGTGCCGTCATCGAGATCCGCGACTGCCAGAAGCCGGTCCCGGGCGTGTACGTCCACAAGGGCGTCGTCCAGGTCGGCGAGGTCACCGTCGGCGCCACGGCCCACGCCTCGATCGACTCCCGCCGCCGCACGGCCATCGCCCGCGCCCACTCGGCCACGCACCTCACCCACCAGGCGCTGCGCGACGCCCTCGGCCCGACGGCAGCCCAGGCCGGTTCCGAGAACCAGCCCGGCCGCTTCCGCTTCGACTTCGGCTCGCCGTCCGCCGTTCCCACGGCCGTGATGACCGACGTCGAGCAGCGCATCAACGAGGTCCTCTCCCGCGACCTCGACGTCCAGGCCGAGGTCATGGGCATCGACGAGGCCAAGAAGCAGGGCGCCATCGCCGAGTTCGGCGAGAAGTACGGCGACCGTGTGCGCGTCGTGACCATCGGCGACTTCTCCAAGGAGCTGTGCGGCGGCACGCATGTGCACAACACCGCCCAGCTGGGCCTGGTGAAGCTGCTCGGCGAATCGTCCATCGGTTCGGGAGTCCGTCGCATCGAGGCCCTGGTCGGTGTCGACGCCTACAACTTCCTCGCCCGTGAGCACACGGTCGTCGCCCAGCTCCAGGAGCTGATCAAGGGCCGTCCTGAGGAGCTCCCGGAGAAGGTCTCCGCCATGCTCGGCAAGCTGAAGGACGCCGAGAAGGAGATCGAGAAGTTCCGCGCAGAGAAGGTCCTCCAGGCCGCCGCCGGTCTCGCCGAGTCTGCCAAGGACGTCAACGGCATTGCTGTCGTGACCGGTCAGGTCCCGGACGGCACCACCGCCGACGACCTGCGTAAGCTCGTGCTCGACGTGCGCGGACGCATCCAGGGCGGACGGGCCGCCGTGGTCGCGCTCTTCACGGTGGCGAACGGCAAGCCGCTGACGGTCATCGCCACCAACGAGGCCGCGCGCGAGCGTGGCCTCAAGGCCGGCGACCTCGTCCGTACGGCCGCCAAGACGCTCGGCGGCGGCGGTGGCGGCAAGCCGGACGTCGCCCAGGGCGGCGGCCAGAACCCGGCCGCGGTCGGTGACGCCGTGGACGCCGTGGAGCGCCTGGTCGCCGAGACGGCCAAGTAAGAGACGGGTCAGGACACATGCGCAGAGGACGTCGACTCGCGATCGACGTCGGGGACGCCCGGATCGGGGTCGCCTCGTGCGACCCCGACGGGATCCTCGCCACCCCGGTGGAGACGGTCCCGGGGCGTGACATCCCCGCAGCTCAGCGGCGGTTGAAGCAACTCGTCGAGGAGTACGAGCCGCTCGAGGTCGTCGTCGGGCTCCCGCGCTCCCTCAAGGGGGGCGAGGGCCCGGCAGCGGTCAAGGTCCGTGCCTTCGTCCAGGAACTGGCCCGCATGATCGCCCCGGTTCCGGTCAGACTCATCGATGAACGCATGACCACGGTGACGGCCAGTCAGGGACTACGCGCTTCCGGTGTGAAATCCAAGAAGGGCCGTTCCGTGATCGACCAGGCAGCCGCGGTGGTCATCCTCCAGCAGGCGCTTGAATCCGAACGGGTGTCAGGTAAAGCACCCGGCGAAGGCGTCGAAGTGGTCATCTGATCGCGATACGGTAACGTTCCGCGCGATGCGCCGGTGTTCGAACAGCTGACGCACCAGAGAGAGGCGGACGGGAGCCCGGCCGGAAGCCGAGCGACCGCCGCCTCGCGGCTCTAGGGGATCGATGACTGAGTATGGCCGGGGCCAAGGCTCCGAACCGTGGCATCCGGAGGACCCGTTGTACGGGGACGGCGGATGGGGCGGACAGCAGGCCCACCCGGGTCAGCAGTCCCCCTACGACGGCCAGCCGCAGCACTATCCAGAGCAGCCGCAGCAGTCGCAGTACGGCGACTGGGGCACCGGTGAGCAGGCCGGATACGGTCAGGCGCAGCAGCACTACCCGTATGACCAGCAGCAGTACGCGGCCCAGACCCACGGCCATCAGCAGTACCCCGGGCAGGGGGACCACGGTCACCCGCAGGACCAGGGGTACCACCAGCAGCCGTACGACAACGGCGGCTGGGCCACCGGCGGGCACCAGCAGGTGTCGTACCCCGGCGACCCCGGGGACCCGTACGGGCAGCAGCAGCAGCCCGGCGCCTACGGCGGAGGCGAGTCCGACTACTACGGCACGCCCGACGCCTATCCGCCGCCGGAGCCGCCCGGCCGGCGTCGCACCGAGCCGCCGCCGGAGCCGGAGACCGACTGGGACCCGGGACCCGACCAGGGCGAGCACGCCTTCTTCGCGGGCGGCGACGACGATGACGACGGCGAGGAGCCGAGGAATCGTCGCGGGCGCGACGACAAACGCGAACGCGGCGGCAAGCCCAAGAAGCGCCGCAGCGGAATGGCCTGCCTGCTGGTCGTCGTGATCCTCGGCGGCGGCCTCGCCGGTGTCAGCTACTTCGGCTACCAGTTCTACCAGGATCGTTTCGGCGACGCCCCGGACTTCGCGGGCGACGGCAGCGGCCAACAGGTCACCGTCGAGATCCCCAGGGGAGCGGGCGGCTACGAGATCGGGCAGGTGCTGAAGGACGCCGGCGTCGTCAAGAGCGTCGACGCCTTCGTCACGGCACAGGCGAACAACCCCGACGGCCAGAAGCTCCAGGACGGCGTGTACACGCTGCAGAAGCAAATGTCGGCCGACAGCGCGGTCGAACTGATGCTCAGTCCGGAGAGCCGCGACAACCTGATCATCGCCGAGGGCAAGCGCAACGCCGACATCTACCGCCTCATCGACAAGCGGCTGGAGGTCAAGGAGGGCACCACCGCCGCGGTCGCCAAGAAGGACTACAAGAAGCTCGGCCTGCCCGCCTGGGCGCTGAACCACCCGAACGTCAAGGACCCGCTGGAAGGGTTCCTCTATCCCTCCAGCTACGGCATCGGCAAGGGGCAGAAGTCCGAAGACGTGCTGAAGCAGATGGTCACGCGGGCCACCGAGACCTACGAGAAGCTCGGGGTGGAGAAGAAGGCCGCGAGCCTCGGACTCGAAGACCCCTGGCAGCTGATCACGGTCGCGAGCATGGTTCAGGCCGAGGGCACGAGCCACGCCGACTTCCGCAAGATGGCCGAGGTCGTCTACAACCGGATGAAGCCCGGCAACCCGCAGACCAACGGTTTGCTGGAGTTCGACTCCACGTACAACTACATCAAGAACCAGAGCAAGATCGACCTGAGCCTGAGCGAGCTGCGGTCCTACGACAACCCGTACAACACGTACTTCCACAAGGGCCTGACGCCCGGGCCGATCGACAACCCCGGCGAGGACGCGATCAAGGGCGCCCTCAACCCGACGGCCGACGGCTGGTACTACTTCATCTCGCTGGACGGCAAGACCAGTGAGTTCACCAAGACCAACGCCGAGCACCAGAAGCTGGTCGACAAGTTCAACGCCTCGCGGAACAACTGAGGAACCCCCTGATGGCCGCACCACGCCGGGCCGCCGTACTCGGCTCCCCGATCGCCCACTCGCTCTCCCCGGTCCTGCACCGCGCGGCCTACCAGGAGTTGGGGCTGAGCGGCTGGACGTACGACAGGTTCGAGGTCGACGAGGCCGCCCTGCCCGGGTTCTTCGAGACGCTCGGTGCCGAGTGGGCGGGGCTCTCGCTGACCATGCCGCTGAAGCGGGCCGTGATCCCGCTGCTCGACGGGATCAGCGAGACCGCGGCCTCGGTCGACGCGGTCAACACGGTGGTCTGCACCCCTGACGGACGCCGCACTGGCGACAACACCGACATCCCCGGCATGGTCGCGGCTCTGCGCGAGCACGGCATCGACAAGGTAGAGGCCGCCGCGGTCCTCGGCGCGGGTGCCACCGCCTCGTCCGCGCTGGCGGCGCTGGCGCGGATCTGCCCCGGCGAGATCGCCGTGTACGTCCGCAGCGAGGCCCGGGCCGCCGAGATGCGGCAGTGGGCCGAGCGGCTGGAGGTGCCGGTGCGCATCGCCGACTGGGCGGACGCCGAGCAGGCCCTGCGCGCCCCGCTGGTGATCAGCACCACGCCGGCCGGTGTCACCGACGCCCTCGCCCGGTCCGTGCCGGAGCGGCCGGCGGCCCTCTTCGACGTCCTCTACGACCCCTGGCCGACCGACCTCGCCGCCCGCTGGTCGGGGTACGGCGGTGCGGTCGTCAGTGGCCTCGACCTGCTGGTGCACCAGGCCGTGCTGCAGGTCGAGCAGATGACGGGGCTGGCCCCCGCGCCCCTGGAAGCCATGCGAAAAGCGGGCGAACGGGCTCTGGCCGCCCGCTAAGATCCGCTCTCGGTTCCGCAGGGGGCGGAACAGGGGAGGGGATAGCGAACCATGTCCACAGGCATGCCTCAGGCGTCCGTGAAGTCCCAGATATTCGAGTCGCTGCTGGGGTTCCTGCCCGACTGGGTGCAGATCACCGTGCTCGCCTTGATCGTGCTCGCGATCCTCGTGTCCTGGGCGGTCAAGATCAAGCGCAAGATCGCCTACCGGCGGGCCGCGCGGAGCGGACAGCCCGTCCACGCGGCGGCCCAGTACGGGCAGGGGCGCGGAGCGGACTACCTGGGGGAGTACGCACCTCAGCAGGCGCCGCAGCAGGGCAGTGGAGCCGACTACCTGGGCGCCTACGCACCTGAGCAGGCGTCGCAGACGCAGCCCGCCCGGCAGCCGAGCGGCGCTGACTTCCTCGGCTCGTACGCGCCGCAGCGGCAGACCGGCGGTCCGGCCTCGTCCGCCTGATGGACCGGCGGCCGGGTCCGCGCTCCGGACGTGGGAGGATCGTAGATGGCGGACCGGGGCCGCGCACCCGGTCAGGCCGTCGCCGTACGAGATGACGCGCGTACGCAGGGCAGTACGGGCGCGAGCACTGAGGAGCACCGTTGAGCAGGTTGCGCTGGCTGACCGCTGGGGAGTCCCACGGTCCCGCACTCGTCGCGACGCTGGAGGGTCTGCCCGCCGGCGTGCCGATCACCACGGACATGGTGGCGGACCATCTCGCGAGGCGGCGCCTGGGCTATGGGCGCGGCGCCCGGATGAAGTTCGAGCGCGACGAGATCACCTTCATCGGCGGCGTCCGGCACGGCCGCACCCTCGGCTCCCCGGTCGCGATCATGGTGGGCAACACCGAGTGGCCGAAGTGGGAACAGGTCATGGCCGCCGACCCGGTCGACCCGGAGATCCTCGACGGGCTCGCCCGCAACGCCCCGCTGACCCGCCCGCGGCCCGGCCACGCCGACCTCGCCGGCATGCAGAAGTACGGTTTCGACGAGGCCCGGCCGATCCTGGAGCGTGCCTCGGCGCGTGAGACCGCGGCCCGGGTAGCCCTTGGCGCGGTGGCCCGGTCGTACCTGAAGGAGACGGCCGGCATCGAGATCGTCTCCCATGTGGTGGAGTTGGCGGCCGCGAAGGCGCCGTACGGCGTGTACCCGACGCCGGCGGACGTGCAGAAGCTGGACGAGGACCCGGTGCGCTGCCTGGACGCCGACGCGTCGAAGGCCATGGTCGCCGAGATCGACCAGGCCCACAAGGACGGCGACACCCTCGGCGGTGTGGTCGAGGTGCTGGCCTACGACGTGCCCGTCGGCCTCGGTTCGCATGTGCACTGGGACCGGCGTCTCGACGCCCGGCTGGCCGCCGCCCTCATGGGCATCCAGGCCATCAAGGGCGTGGAGGTCGGCGACGGCTTCGACCTGGCACGGGTGCCCGGCTCCAAGGCCCACGACGAGATCGTGACCACCGACGAGGGCATCCGGCGCACCTCCGGCCGCTCCGGCGGCACCGAGGGCGGGCTGACCACCGGTGAGCTGCTGCGGGTACGGGCGGCCATGAAGCCGATCGCGACCGTGCCGCGGGCGCTCAAGACCGTGGACGTCGTCACCGGCGAGGCGACGGCCGCCCACCACCAGCGCTCCGACGTGTGCGCCGTGCCGGCCGCCGGCATCGTCGCCGAGGCCATGGTCGCCCTCGTGCTCGCGGACGCGGTGGCCGAGAAGTTCGGCGGCGACAGCGTGACCGAGACCGGCCGCAATGTCCGGTCCTACCTCGACAACCTGGCCATCCGGTGACCCCGCTGATCGTGCTGGTCGGCCCGATGGGCGTGGGCAAGTCCACGGTCGGGCAGCTGCTGGCCGAGCGGCTCGGGACCGGGTACCGGGACACCGACGACGACATCGTCGCAGCCCAGGGCCGGACGATCGCCGAGATCTTCGTGGAGGAGGGCGAGGCCGCCTTCCGCGCCATCGAGAAGCAGGCCGTGCGCGAGGCGCTGGCCGGGCACGACGGTGTGCTGGCCCTGGGCGGCGGTGCCGTCCTCGACCAGGACACCCGCGCGCTGCTCGCCGGGCAGCGGGTGGTGTACCTGTCGATGGACGTCGAGGAGGCGGTCAAGCGCACCGGCCTCAACGCGGCCCGGCCGCTGCTCGCCATCAACCCGCGCAAGCAGTGGCGCGAGCTGATGGAGGCCCGTCGGCACCTGTATGAGGAGGTCGCCACGGCCGTCGTCGCCACCGATGGACGTACGGCCGAAGAGGTCACCGAAGTCGCCCTGGACGCACTGGAGTTGAAGGAAGCATGAGCGAGGCAGTGACGCGGATCCAGATCGGCGGCACGGCGGGCACCGAGCCCTACGAGGTCCTGGTGGGCCGGCAACTCCTGGGCGAACTGGCCGGGTTGATCGGCGGCAGGGCCAAACGGGTCGCGATCGTCCACCCCGAGGCCCTGGCCGAGACCGGTGACGCGCTCCGCGCCGACCTGGCCGAGCAGGGCTACGAGGTGGTCGCCATCCAGGTGCCCAACGCGGAGGAGGCCAAGACCGCAGAGGTCGCCGCCTACTGCTGGAAGGCGCTCGGCCAGTCCGGGTTCACGCGCACGGACGTCATCGTCGGTGTCGGCGGCGGCGCCACCACGGACCTGGCCGGATTCGTGGCCGCCACCTGGCTGCGCGGGGTGCGCTGGATCGCGATCCCGACCACCGTGCTGGCCATGGTCGACGCGGCCGTCGGCGGCAAGACCGGCATCAACACCGCCGAGGGCAAGAACCTGGTGGGCGCCTTCCATCCGCCCGCCGGTGTGCTCTGCGACCTGGCCGCGCTGGACTCCCTGCCGGTCAACGACTACGTCTCCGGACTCGCCGAGGTCATCAAGGCCGGCTTCATCGCCGACCCGGTGATCCTCGACCTCATCGAGTCCGACCCCGAGGCCGCCCGCACCCCGGCCGGCCCGCACACCGCCGAGCTCATCGAGCGCTCCATCCGGGTCAAGGCCGACGTGGTGTCCTCCGACCTGAAGGAGTCGGGCCTGCGCGAGATCCTCAACTACGGCCACACGCTCGGCCACGCCATCGAGAAGAACGAGCGCTACAAGTGGCGCCACGGTGCCGCCGTCTCCGTGGGGATGCACTTCGCCGCCGAACTCGGCCGCCTGGCGGGCCGGCTGGACGACGCCACGGCCGACCGCCACCGCACCGTCCTCGAAGCGGTCGGCCTCCCGCTGTACTACCGCCACGACCAGTGGCCCAAGCTGCTGGAGACCATGAAGGTCGACAAGAAGTCCCGCGGCGACCTGCTGCGGTTCATCGTCCTCGACGGTCTGGCCAAGCCCACCGTCCTGGAGGGACCCGACCCGGCCGTGCTGCTCGCCGCGTACGGCGAAGTGGGGCAGTAAGTCCTCCCACGCTCCTTACGCCCGAAACAGCCTTACGGCGCCGGGCACTTCGGGCCGTCGCCGGCCGTTCACACAACGATCGCCGGGGGCGGTACCGTTCGGTAGCAGCGGGTTCCGCCCCCGCTGTCAGCGCCCATCGCCTGTACGAGACGGAGTGGCACCGGATGCAGCACGCAGTGGGTTCTCCGCTGCCGCCGCCCCACCAGCCGGGGCAGGGACCGGCCGCCGGCTGGTCGCCGGCCGCACACCACCCGGGGTCGCACCACCCGGGCGCGCACCAGGGCTCCGCCCCCGTGCCCCCGCCGCCCCCGGCACCGGGATACCCCGCGCCCCCGCCCGGGCCGGCCGCGCCCCCGCCTCAGGCCTCCGCTCCCGCCGCGCCGGACACCACCGGTCACGTGCCGCTGCCGCCGGGCGGTCCGGTCGCCATGCCCAGCGCGCCGCCCGCCGCGGCGGGCCCCGACCTGGCGGGCACGACGCTCGCGGTCCTGCTCATCGGCCCCGCGGGTGCCGGGAAGACCAGCGTCGCCAAGTACTGGGCGGACCATCGCCGGATCCCCACGGCCCACATCAGCCTCGACGACGTACGCGAATGGGTCCGCTCGGGCTTCGCCGACCCCCAGTCCGGGTGGAACGACAACTCCGAGGCCCAGTACCGCCTCGCCCGCCGCACCTGCGGCTTCGCCGCGCGGAACTTCCTGGCCAACGGCATCTCCTGCATCCTCGACGACGCCGTCTTCCCCGACCGGCCCGTCGTGGGCCTCGGAGGGTGGAAGCGGCACGTCGGGCCGGGCCTGCTGCCGGTCGTCCTGCTGCCGGGCCTGGAGATCGTCCTGGAGCGCAACGCCGAGCGCTCCGGCAACCGCCGCCTCAGCGACGACGAGGTCGCCCGCATCCACGGCCGCATGGCCGGCTGGTACGGCTCGGGCCTCCCGATCATCGACAACTCCCAGCTCGACATCCCGCAGACGGCCCAGGTCCTGAACGACGTCCTGTCCCGCTCCATCGCCAGCCCGCCCCAGTGGTAGCCCCCGCCCTCAGGGGCCTCGCCCCATAGGGGCGCGGGGAACTGCGCGACAAGCCCCCACTCACCTGCGGACGGCACACAACCCCGCGCGGCACGCCCTCTCCCGAACAGCACCCGACCCACCCGGACACATACAGGCACCCCACTCAGACGCCCTCAACCGGCGCCAACCCCGCGGAGCTCATACGCTCGGGTCATGTCAGAGGTGTACGCGGCCCGCCGGACGCGTCTGAGGGATTACTGCAACGCGGGCGGCAGCGCGGCGGCGCTGGTCACGCGCCCCGCCAACGTGCGCTATCTCGCGGGCCCCGCCCCGCGCGGCGCCGTTCTGCTGCTGGGCAGGACCGAGGACCTCCTGGTGTGCGCCGGCCCGATCGAGGGCCGCTCCGCGCAGGAGCGCCCCGACGCGGCCCTGCGTGTCCAGAACCTGCCCGGATCCGGCGGCGGTGACCCTGCCGTCGCGGCCGCCGACCTCGCCGCGGGCCAGGGTGCCGACTCCCTCGCCGTGGAGGAGCACCACCTCACCGTGGCCCGGCACCGCGCCCTCGGCTCGGTCGCGCCCCGGCTGCGCCTGGCCGGCCTCGGCTGCGCCGTGGAACAGCTCAGGGTGGTCAAGGACGAGGAGGAGATCTCCTGCCTGCGCATCGGCGCCGAGATCGCCGACCAGGCTCTGGGCGAACTGCTGGAGTCCATCCTCGTAGGCCGGACCGAGCGGCATCTCGCCCTGGAGCTCGAAAGACGACTCGTCGACCACGGGGCCGACGGACCGGCCTTCCCGACCTCCGTCGCCACCGGGCCCAACGCGGGCCGCCCCGCTCACCGGCCCACCGACCGCCGCGTGGAAGAAGGGGACTTCCTCTCCGTCTGCCTCGGCGCGACGTATCGCGGCTACCGCTGTGAGATCGGCCGTACCTTCGTCATCGGCACGGCTCCCGCGGACTGGCAGATCGAGCTGTACGACCTGGTCTTCGCCGCCCAGCGCGCCGGACGTGAGAGCCTGGTACCCGGCGCCGCCTGCCGGGACGTCGACCGGGCCGCACGCCAGGTGCTGGACTCCGCGGGGTACACGGAGGGCCTCACGGCCCTGACCGGACACGGGGTCGGGCTCGAAATCGACGAGGACCCTCAGTTGAGTCCCGCGGCCATGGGTAAACTGGACGCTTGCGTGCCGGTCACCGTCGAACCGGGGGTCCACCTCCCGGGCCGGGGCGGTGTCCGGATCGATGACACGCTCGTCGTCCGCCCCGAGGCGGACGGCGGACCCGAGCTACTCACCATCACGACCAAGGAGCTGCTCGCCCTGTAGCCAGGCAGGTGCGTGCCCCGGGGTCGTACGTCAGTCCAGGAGATTCCGCAACCGTGGCTTCCACGAACGACCTCAAGAACGGCATGGTGCTCAAGCTCGAAGGCGGCCAGCTCTGGTCCGTCGTCGAGTTCCAGCACGTCAAGCCCGGCAAGGGCCCGGCCTTCGTGCGCACCAAGCTCAAGAACGTGCTCTCCGGCAAGGTCGTCGACAAGACCTTCAACGCCGGCGTCAAGGTCGAAACGGCCACCGTCGACAAGCGGGACATGCAGTTCTCCTACATGGACGGCGAGTACTTCGTCTTCATGGACATGGAGACCTACGACCAGCTGCACGTCGACCGGAAGGCCGTCGGCGACGCCGCGAACTTCCTGATCGAGGGCTTCACCGCCACCGTCGCGCAGCACGAGGGCGAGGTGCTCTTCGTCGAGCTGCCCGCCGCCGTCGAGCTCGTCATCCAGGAGACCGAGCCGGGCGTCCAGGGCGACCGCTCCACCGGCGGCACCAAGCCCGCCACGCTGGAGACCGGCCACCAGATCCAGGTGCCCCTCTTCATCACCACCGGTGAGAAGATCAAGGTCGACACCCGCACCAGCGACTACCTCGGCCGGGTGAACAGCTAACCGTGGCTGCCCGCAACACGGCCCGCAAGCGCGCCTTCCAGATCCTCTTCGAGGGCGACCAGCGCGGCGCCGAGGTCCTGACGGTCCTCGCCGACTGGGTCCGGCTCTCCCGGGCCGACACCCGGCAGCCGCCGGTGAGCGAGTACACGATGGAGCTGGTCGAGGGCTACGCGCAGCGCGCGAAGCGCATCGACGAGCTGATCGCCCAGTACTCGGTCGGCTGGACGCTCGACCGGATGCCGGTCGTCGACCGCAACATTCTGCGGCTCGGCGCCTACGAGCTGATCTGGGTCGACGAGACCCCGGACGCCGTCGTCCTGGACGAGATGGTGCAGCTGGCCAAGGAGTTCTCGACGGACGAGTCGCCCTCGTTCGTGAACGGCCTGCTCGGTCGGCTGAAGGACCTCAAGCCCTCGCTCCGCCGCGACGAGGACTGAGACAGACGGAATGCCGGAGGGCCCGCAGCAAGCTCGCTGCGGGCCCTCCGGCATTCCCTCCTGCGACCGGAGGCCGTCAGGCCCCCAGAACGCCGCCGGGGGGGGGGGGGGGGGGCCGCGGGGGGCCCCCCCCCCCCCCCCCGTGTGGGGGGGGGGGGGTGGGGGGTGGGGGGGGGGGGGGCGCCCGCGAGGGGGGGGCCCCCCGGG
>NZ_JBIBHN010000037.1:0-70081 GCF_042957035.1 Streptomyces sp. NPDC008137
GTCGGGGGGTGTCCGCCCGCAGCGGTTGTCGCGTCAACGAACAGTCAGTCGGCGTGAGACCCCCTCGCGACGTTCCGAGGACGGACACCCCCCGACACGGCCCCGACCCCCCACTCGACGGCCAGCCGCTACGCGACGATCACCGATGCCCGTGATGATGCCTCCGCCGCAACACCCCGACAGCCACCACCGCCCCCGCGGCCGCCCCCACCACCAGCACCGGCCGCGGATGCCGCAACCCGGCCTGAACAGCGTTCCGCACCGGCCGAGGCCCCGTATGCGTCGCCCTGTCCTGCACCGTATGCCCAGCCTCCACCGCACTGCTGCGCAACTGCACCGTCATCGCCCCGGCCTTGTCCCGGAGATCAGCCGCCCGCGCCCGCGCACGCCCCTTCACATCCGCCTTCCCCGCCAACTCCTCCACGGTGTTGCCGAGTTCACTGCGAGTCCGCTCGATCTGCCGCCGCAGCTCATCGGGCCCCTTGGCCCCACTCGTCGCGTCCGTCATCGATGCGCCCTTTCCTTGATCTCCTCCACGTCCGCCTTCACACTGCCGAGGGCCTCCTCAGGCGTGGGAGGCGTGGCCCGCCGCAACTGCCCCCGGCCCACGACACCCAGGACAGCGGCGAGAGCGAACAGCACCCCCGTCACGATGAGCGCCGAGGCCCACACGGACAGCACCAGCGAGAGCGCGGCAATCCCCGTCCCGGCCAGCGCGAGGAACCCGGCATAGGCGACCGCCCCCGCCGCACCGAGCAGCCCACCGCCGCGCCCCGCACGTCGCCCCTTCTCGGCCAGCTCCTCCTTGGCGAGAGCCACTTCCTGCCGCACGAGCAGGGAGAGCTGCTCTGCGGCCTGTCCGACGAGTTCCCCCACGGAGTGGTGCTCGTCGTGCACTACCCGACGTTCCATGGTCCCGGTCACAGCGTTCCGCCTCCTCTCGAAGTAGGAACCCCCGAGTACCCTCACCACCCTCACACAACCTCGAAGTAAATCTAACCAACACCTGGTAGTAAATTTAAGTGGAGCTACATAATCATCGCGCCGACACTACTGAGATGACGACGACGCCACCGTTCGGCCGCACCCTCTGCGCCATGATCACCCCGCTCACCGAGACGGGAACCCTGGACCTCGACGGAGCCCAGCACCTCGCCGCCCACCTCGTCGCGCACGGCTGCGACGGCCTCGTACTCTCCGGCACGACAGGCGAATCCCCCACCACCACGGACGCCGAGAAGTCCGCCCTGATCACCGCCGTCCGCGAGGCCGTGACCGACAGGGCGTCGATCGTCGCGGGCATCGGCACAGCCGACACCAGGCACACCGCCGACCTGGCCCGGGAGGCCGAGAAGGCGGGCGCGGACGGCCTGCTGGTGATCCCGCCGTACTACAGCAGACCCCCGCAGGACGCGATCGAGGCACACTTCCGCGAGATCGCGGACGCCACCGAACTCCCGCTCATGCTCTACGACATCCCGATCCGCACCGGCACCCGCGTCGAACCCGACACGATCCTCCGCCTCGCCGAGCACCCCAGGATCGTCGCGGTCAAGGACTGCTCGTACGACTTCCTGGCCGCCCAGAAGGTTCTGGCCCGCACGGACCTGGCGTACTACGCGGGCTGCGACGAGCACAATCTGGCGCTGTACGCCGTAGGCGGGACGGGCTACGTCAGCACGGTCGCGAACGTGATCCCGGGCCAGCTGCGAGCGGTCCTGGACGCGTTCGACGCGGGCGCCACCACACAGGCGGCCCGCCTCCAGCAGCGGGCCACCCCCCTCATCGAGGCGATCATGTCAGCAGGCCTGCCGGGCACCGTCACGACAAAGGCGCTCCTCACCGAACTGAACCTCCCCGCAGGCCCGGTCCGCGCTCCCCTGCGCCCCGCCGACCGTGCCACGACCGACGGACTGCTGTCGCTCCACAGAACCGTGACCACCACCCGCACCTGACAAACCGGCTCAGTTCCAGGCGTACCCGTCACCGAACAGCAGCGTGTGCTCCAGCACGTCCTCCGCCGGGTCGTCGACCTGGCCGGTGCTGACGTTGACCAGACCGAACCGGTGGCCGTTGTGCGAGTTCGTGTTGGTCTCGTCGGCGTGCGCGGCCCCCGCCGGAAGCCAGCACACCGTCAGTACGGCGACCGCCCCGGCCAGACGACGTGCCACAACCCACTCGCGCTCGTTCCTCATACCCCGGTCGTTCCTCATACCCGGTCCTCGTTTCATCGGTTCGGCGTCAGATCGGACACTGCGTCCACCGGTTCATCTGCCTGGCCCGTCACGAGGTCACGCCCGCTCATGCGTCCGCATATGTCCCGGCTCAGCGGAAGGCGTCACCGTTCTCCGCCGCCCACTGCCGGAACGACCTGGCCGAGGAACCGGTGACCTGCGCGATCGTGTCGCGCACCGCCAGCAACTCGTCGTTGACGTCCCTGCCCATGAGATCGAGCACAGCGTGTGCGGTCTCGTCCCCCAGGAACGACGCCATCTGCCGATGCGCCTCCTCCGGGCTGATCTCGACGAGGGTCACCGCCCGCCCCAGAGCCGCCGCCACGGCAGCGACCTGCTGCCGCACGGTGACGCGTGCCGGCCCGGTCAGTGCGTACGTCCGACCTCGATGCGCCGGCTCGGTCAGAGCCGCCCGGGCGACCGCGGCGATGTCCGCGGGGTGCACGGCGGGAAGCCCGACGTCCGCATACGGCGCCCGCACCACGCCCTCCGCGCGGATCGACGGCGCCCACCACAGCGTGTTCGAGGCGAACTGCGTCGGCCGCAGGATCGTCCAGGCCATACCGCTGTCCTCGAGCAACCGCTCGACGGCCAGGTTCTCGCCTGCCGCGGGCAGGTGCGGATGGGTCTGCACGGTGATCGACGACACGAGCACCACATGCTCCACACCCGCTCGCCGGGCGGCCGCGAGAACCTCCTCCTCAGCCCCCGTCCCCGACAGGAGGAACAGCGAACGCACCCCCTCCAGCGCGCTCTTCAGGGAATCCGCCCGCGCGAGATCGCCCTCGACGACGTCGACCCCCTCGGGAAACGAGACCCGTCCCGCATCCCTCGTCAGAGCCCGCACAGGCACGGAACCCCTCAAGCCCGACTCCCCCAGCAGAGCCCTTCCGATGTTCCCGGTCGCACCGGTCACAAGAATCATCGCCGCCCGCTCCTGCCCCCAGATATCGATCACTTGCCCGGCAGGCTAGGACCTCGACTTTGCTTGAGGTCAAGGCGGCGGAACGGCCCCGGACACACGAGCGCCCTCCCGGGCCGTTCTCGGGTCCGGGAGGGCGCTCGGCGATGACCGAAGCGGATCAGTTGTGGCTGTGCAGGATCTCGTTCAGTCCGCCCCACACCGCGTTGTTCGGCCGGGCCTCGACCGTGCCGGTGACCGAGTTGCGGCGGAACAGGATGTTGGAGGCGCCGGACAGCTCGCGGGCCTTGACGATCTGGCCGTCGGGCATGGTGACGCGGGTGCCGGCGGTGACGTAGAGGCCGGCCTCGACGACGCACTCGTCGCCGAGGGCGATGCCCACTCCCGCCTCGGCGCCGATCAGGCAGCGCTCCCCGATGGAGATGATGACGTTGCCGCCGCCGGACAGCGTGCCCATGGTGGAGGCACCGCCGCCGATGTCCGAGCCGTCGCCGATCAGGACGCCCGCGGAGATACGGCCCTCGACCATCGACGTGCCGAGCGTGCCGGCGTTGAAGTTGACGAAGCCCTCGTGCATGACGGTGGTGCCCTCGGAGAGGTGCGCACCGAGGCGGACCCGGTCGGCGTCGGCGATGCGGACGCCCTTGGGGGCCACGTAGTCCGTCATGCGCGGGAACTTGTCGACGCTCGTCACCTGGAGGTGCAGACCCTCGGCGCGCGCGTTCAGGCGGACCTTCTCCAGGTCGTCGACCGCGACCGGGCCCAGCGAGGTCCAGGCGACGTTCGCGAGGTGGCCGAAGATGCCGTCGAGGCTCTGGCCGTGCGGCTTGACCAGGCGGTGGGAGAGCAGGTGCAGGCGCAGGTAGACGTCGTGCGCGTCGACCGGCTTCTCGTCGAGCGAGGCGATGACCGTACGGACCGCGACGACCTCGACGCCGCGGCGGGCGTCGGGGCCGACGGCAGCGGTCGCGCCGTCGCCGAGCAGCTCCGCGGCACGCTCGGCGGACAGCCGCTCGGTGCCGGACGGGCCGGGCTCGGCGGACAGCTCGGGCGCGGGGAACCAGGTGTCGAGGACGGTGCCGTCGGCGGCGATCGTGGCGAGGCCGGCGGCCACGGCGCCGGTGGTGCGAGGAGCAGTCGTGTCGGTCATAAGGGCAACCTAACCGGCGGACGGCACTCGATGCGAACCGGTACGGGGCCGTCTCACGTGCCGGGCGGTACGTCTCCGTGCTGGTCGGCGGCGGGGACGGCCGCCCCCGCCGACCTCACTCCTTCCGCGCCTCGCGAGGATCCGCCCCCGCCACGACCCGCCCCAGCACCTCCCGCGCATACGCCTCGTCATACGCCGCCCCCGTCAGCAGCACCTGAAGACAGATCCCGTCGACCACCGCCACCAGCGCCCGAGCCGTCACGGGATCCGTACGCCGGGACAGCAACTCGGCGACCCCCTCGGCCCACTCGGCGGCGACAGGCCGCAGGGCGGGCCGGCGCAGGGCGGCCAGGTACAGCTCGTACTCCAGCTCGACGCCGGTACGGTCGCCCGCGAGCCACTCCCCCACCCATGCCGCGAGCTCCGCCGCCAGATCGGTCCGGGGATCCCGCAGTCCGCCGCGCCCCGCGACCACCTTGGCGAACCCTTCGTTGGCCTGCCGCAGGGCGGCGACCAGCAGTTCGTCGAGGGTCTTGAAGTGATACGTCGTGGAGCCGAGCGGCACATCCGCCTCGGCGGCGGCACTGCGGTGGCTCAGCCCCGCGATGCCCTTCGTCCCGACGACCCGGATCGCCGCGTCGATGATCCGCTGCCGCCGCTCGGGGTCGTAGCGCCGGGGCATCAGTGACCGCCGCCCAGGTTCAGCACCACGACCCCGACGATGATCAGCGCGATACCGGCGGCCTTGGCGGCGGTCAGGCCTTCCCCGAGGAAGAGGACACCGATGGTGGCGATGGCCGCGGTTCCGACGCCTGCCCAGATCGCGTAGGCCGTGCCGACGGAGACCGTCCTCAGCGTCTGCGCGAGCAGCGCGAAGGAGACGAGGTAGCCGAGGAGCGTGAGCAGCGAGGGTCCGAGCCTGCTGAAGCCGTCGCTGTACTTCATGGCGGTCGTCGCACCCACTTCGGCGGCTATGGCCGCGGCCAGCAGCAGATATCCCATATGTACAAGCGTACACACCATCTGTACGCCCGTACACATCACAGGACGGAAACCGCTCTCCCAAACGCCCCCGGTGATCCCGGACGTCCACTACGGTGTCACCGATCACACACCGGGCCACCACAACTGCGCCGCCGTCAAGGGTGTCCCGATGGAGGAACCAGCGCATGACTAAAGACAAGTCCCGGCCGCCACAGGACCGTCCGTGGGAGAACGGTTGGGCCCCGGACACCACCCGGGCACCGGGAACGCGACGGCTCTGGCTGGCGGGCGCCCTCGCCCTGGCCACGGTCACCGCGTGCGTGACGGCGATCGCCGTGATGGACAGTCAGGCCGGCGAGCCCGCGCCCGAGTCGGCGGAGCCGACGACACTCAGCAGTTCGGCCCCGGGCGGCCTGATCTCCTTCGCGACGCCCTCCGGGAGCGCCACCCAGACGCCCGGCAAGGACCGCGAACGCCGCCCGTCGCCGACCCCCACGACGAGCGCGTCCACCAGCCCGAGCGCCTCGCCGAAGCCGCGCCCGAAGGCACCGAAGCCCTCGGAGTCCGACCGGACTTCACCGGCCCCGAAGCCCCCGAAGTCCAACGGGATATCCATACGCTCGGTCAACTACCCGGACCGCTACTGGCGTGTGCGTGACGGCTATGTGCGCCTGGACTCGATCGGCTCCGGTTCCGAGCAGCGCGAGGACGCCACGTTCCGGCGTGTCGGCGGCCTCGCCGACTCCTCCTGCTACTCCTTCACCACCGCGGACGGCCGCTACCTCCGCCATCGCAGCTTCGTCCTCGTCAGGGACAGCGACGACGGGTCGGACCTGTTCCGCAAGGACGCCACCTTCTGCCCCCGCCCCGTGTACCCCTCGGGCGCGGTCATGCTGGAGTCGGTGAACTACCCGGGCCGCTTCCTGCGCCACCGCAATTTCCAGCTCCGCCTCGACCCGTACCAGCACTACGGCGACTTCCGCTCGGACGCGTCGTTCCGGCTGGTGGCCGGGCTGGACTGAGCATGCGAAGGGGCGGCACCGGATGGTGCCGCCCCTTCGTCGTACGTGAATCTCAGACCTGGATCTCAGACGTCTCAGACGTCTCAGACGTTGAACCCGAGCGCCCGAAGCTGCTCCCGGCCGTCGTCCGTGATCTTGTCGGGGCCCCACGGGGGCATCCAGACCCAGTTGATGCGCAGTTCGTTGACGATGCCGTCCGTGGCGGACTTCGCCTGGTCCTCGATGACGTCGGTGAGCGGGCAGGCCGCCGACGTCAGGGTCATGTCGATCGTCGCGATGTTCGCGTCGTCGATGTGAATGCCGTAGATCAGCCCGAGGTTGACGACGTCGATGCCCAGCTCGGGGTCGACGACGTCGTACAGGGCCTCACGGACCTCGTCCTCCGAGGCCGGCTTCATCTCGATGGTCTCGCTCATGCCGTCGTCTTCCTTTCGGCTTCGGGCTCGCCCAGGGCCTGGGCCGTAGCGTCCTTCCAGGCCATCCAGCTCAGCAGGGCGCACTTGACCCGGGCCGGGTATTTGGAGACCCCGGCGAACGCGACCGCGTCCTCCAGGACCTCCTCCATGGCGTCGTCGGGCTCGAGCTTCCCCTTGGACTGCATCAGCTCCAGGAAGGTCTCCTGGATCTTCCGCGCGTCGGAGAGGTCCTTGCCGACGAGGAGTTCGTTCAGTACGGACGCGCTCGCCTGGCTGATGGAACAGCCCTGACCCTCGTACGAGACGTCCTCGATCGTCGTGCCGTCGTACTTCACACGGAGCGTGATCTCGTCGCCGCACGTCGGGTTCACGTGGTGCACCTCGGCGTCGCCATCCCTCAGACCACGCCCGTGCGGGTTCTTGTAGTGGTCCAGGATGACTTCCTGGTACATCGAATCCAGCTTCACGGTTTCCGCACGCCTCTCAGCCGAAGAAGTTCCGTACGTGCTCCAGGCCGTCGACCAGTGCGTCGATCTCGGCCGGCGTGGAGTACAGATAGAACGACGCTCGCGTGGTCGCGGGAATTCCGTAGCGCAGGCAGACCGGCCGCGCGCAGTGGTGGCCGACCCGGACCGCGATGCCCTGCTCGTCGAGGACCTGGCCCACGTCGTGCGGGTGGATGTCCCCGAGGGTGAAGGAGATCGCCGCGCCCCGCTCCTCGGCCGTGGTGGGGCCGATGATCCGGAGGTCGGGGACCTCCAGGAGCCGCTTCACCGCGTACTCGGTGAGCGCGTGCTCGTGGGCGAAGATCTTGTCCATGCCGATCGAGTTGAGATAGTCGATCGCCGCGCCGAGCCCGACCGCCTGGGCGATCGGGGGCGTGCCCGCCTCGAACTTGTGGGGCGCCGGGGCGTAGGTCGAGGAGTGCATCGACACCGTCTCGATCATCTCGCCGCCGCCGAGGAACGGGGGCAGGTCCTCCAGGAGTTCCTGCCGTCCCCACAGGACGCCGATGCCGGTCGGGCCGCACATCTTGTGGCCGGTGAAGGCCACGAAGTCGGCCTGGAGGGCCTGTACGTCCAGCGGCATGTGCGGCGCGGCCTGGGAGGCGTCGACGCACACCAGCGCACCGACCTCCTGGGCGCGGCGCACGATCGCCTCGACCGGGTTCTGGGTGCCCAGGATGTTGGAGACCAGCACGAAGGAGACGATCTTCGTCTTCTCCGTGATGACCTGGTCGATGTTGGACAGGTCGAGGCGGCCGTCGTCGGTGAGGCCGAACCACTTCAGCTTCGCGCCCGTGCGCTGCGCGAGCAGCTGCCACGGCACGATGTTGGAGTGGTGCTCCATCTCCGTGATGACGATCTCGGTCTCGGAGTCCACGCGGTAGGGCTCGTCGGCCCAGCCCAGCATGTTCGCCACGAGGTTGAGCGACTCCGAGGCGTTCTTGGTGAAGATCACCTCGTTGCGCGAGGGCGCGTTGATGAACTCCGCGACCTTGTCGCGCGCGCCCTCGTACAGCGCCGTGGCCTCCTCGGCGAGGACGTGCACGCCACGGTGGACGTTGGCGTTGTAGCGCTCGTAGTACTCACTGAGTGCGTCCAGCACCTGGCGCGGCTTCTGGCTGGTCGCCGCGTTGTCCAGGTACACGAGCTTCTGGCCGTCATGGACCTGCCGGTCCAGGATCGGGAAGTCCTTGCGGAGCGCCTCGGTGTCGAGGAGGCCCGGCAGCTGTGTCACGCGGATGCGCCACCCTTCGTGTATGCCTCGTAGCCCTCGTTCTCCAGCTTGTCGGCGAGCTCGGCGCCGCCGGACTCGACGATGCGGCCGCCGGAGAAGACGTGCACGTGGTCGGGCTTGATGTAGCGGAGGATGCGCGTGTAGTGGGTGATCAGCAGGGTGCCGACCTCGCCCGTCTCACGGACGCGGTTGACGCCCTCGGAAACCACGCGCAGGGCGTCGACGTCCAGGCCGGAGTCGGTCTCGTCGAGGACCGCGACCTTCGGCTTGAGCAGCTCCAGCTGGAGGATCTCGTGGCGCTTCTTCTCACCGCCGGAGAAGCCCTCGTTGACGTTGCGCTCGGCGAAGGCGGGGTCGATGTTGAGGCGCTGCATGGCCTCCTTGACCTCCTTCACCCAGGTGCGCAGCTTGGGGGCCTCGCCGCGGATGGCGGTGGCGGAGGTGCGCAGGAAGTTGGAGACGGAGACACCGGGGACCTCGACCGGGTACTGCATGGCGAGGAAGAGGCCGGCGCGGGCCCGCTCGTCGACGGACATCTCCAGGACGTCCTCGCCGTCGAGGGTGACGGTGCCGCCGGTGATCGTGTACTTCGGGTGACCCGCGAGGGAGTAGGCGAGGGTCGACTTGCCGGAGCCGTTCGGGCCCATGATGGCGTGCGTCTCGCCCTGCTTCACGGTGAGGTCGACGCCCTTGAGGATCTCCTTCGTGGCGTTGTCGGCCTCGACGGTGACGTGCAGGTCTCGGATTTCAAGCGTTGCCATGGGTGCCTCAGGACTCCTGGGTGAGGGAGACGAGCACGTCGTCCCCTTCGATCTTTACGGGGTATACGGGGACGGGGCGCGTCGCCGGAAGGGCGTCGGGCTTGCCGGAACGGAGGTCGAAGCGCGAGCCGTGCAGCCAGCACTCGATGTGACAGTCGTCGACCTCGCCCTCCGAGAGGGAGACGTTCGCGTGCGAGCAGATGTCGTACACCGCGAACACCTCGCCCTCGGTCTGCACGATGGACATGGGCGTGCCGTCGAGTTCCACCCGCTTCGGGGTGTCGTCCTCCAGCTCGCTCAGGCCACAGACGCGTACGAATGCGAGGCTCATGCCACCGACGCCTCCAGCTCTTCCTCGATCTTGGCGATCAGGCGCTCCTCGATGTCGGGGAGGCCGATCTGCTGGACCAGCTCGGCGAAGAAGCCGCGGACCACGAGACGGCGGGCCTCGTGCTCCGGGATGCCGCGGGCCATGAGGTAGAAGAGCTGCTCGTCGTCGAAGCGGCCGGTCGCCGAGGCGTGGCCGGCGCCGACGATCTCGCCGGTCTCGATCTCGAGGTTGGGTACGGAGTCCACGCGCGCCCCGTCCGTGAGGACCAGGTTGCGGTTCATCTCGTACGTGTCGGTGCCCTCGGCCTTGGCCTCGATGAGGACGTCGCCGATCCAGACCGCGTGCGCGTCCTCGCCCTGGAGCGCGCCCTTGTAGACGACGTTCGACTTGCAGTGCGGGACGTTGTGGTCGACCAGGAGGCGGTGCTCCTGGTGCTGGCCCTGGTCGGTGAAGTAGAGGCCGAACAGCTCGGCCTCGCCGCCGGGGCCGGCGTAGCTCACGCGCGGGTGCAGCCGGACGACGTCGCCGCCGAAGGTGACGACGACGGACTTGAAGGAGGCGTCGCGGCCGACGAGCGCGTTGTGCTGGGCGACGTGGACGGCCTTCTCGTCCCAGTCCTGGACGGAGACGACGGTCAGCTTGGCGCCGTCGCCCAGGAGGTAGTCGACGTTGGCGGCGAGCACCGCGTCACCGGTGTGGTCGATGACCACGACGGCCTCGGCGAAGGCGCCCAGCTCGATCACCTGGTGGCCGAAGGCGGTGCCGCCCTCGCCGTGCACCGCGATGCGGATCGGTTCGGTGAGGACCGTCTCCTTGGGGACGGTCACGACCGAGGCCTTCTCGAACGCGGAGTAGGCCTGGGCGGCGACGCGGTCCACCGGGGTGCCCGCCTTGCGGAGCCGGGCGTCGTCTCGGCCGACGGCCTCGACGGTGACGCCCTCGGGGGCCTGCACGTCGACCTTCACGCCGTTGCCGTTCGCGACGGCGGTGCCGTCGTGCAGGCCGCGCAGGCGCTCCAGCGGGGTGAACCGCCATTCCTCCTCCCGGCCGTGCGGGACGGGGAAGTCCGCCACGTCGAAGGAGGGGGGCGCGCTCATGCGCGTGGCGACGGTCGACTCGGCCGCCACCGCGATCGAGCCCGTGGTGGTGGCGCCCACGGGGATGTTCTGAGCCTCAGCCATGGCTGTCGTAGTGCTCGCTTTCCGTTACGTAAGGGGCTTGATGGGGCTGCGGACCGGGACTAGCCGACCGCGCCTTCCATCTGCAGCTCGATCAGCCGGTTGAGCTCGAGCGCGTACTCCATGGGGAGCTCCTTGGCGATGGGCTCGACGAAGCCGCGCACGATCATCGCCATGGCCTCGTCCTCCGACAGACCGCGGCTCATCAGGTAGAAGAGCTGGTCCTCGGAGACCTTGGAGACGGTCGCCTCGTGGCCCATGGACACGTCGTCCTCGCGGACGTCCACGTAGGGGTAGGTGTCCGAGCGGGAGATCGTGTCGACCAGCAGCGCGTCGCAGAGCACGTTCGACTTCGAGCCCGGGGCGCCCTCGCCGATCTCGATGAGACCGCGGTAGGAGGTGCGGCCACCGCCGCGCGCGACGGACTTCGAGACGATGTTGGACGAGGTGTTCGGCGCCATGTGGACCATCTTGGCGCCCGCGTCCTGGTGCTGCCCCTCGCCGGCGAAGGCGATGGACAGGGTCTCGCCCTTGGCGTGCTCGCCCATCAGGTAGACGGCCGGGTACTTCATCGTCACCTTGGAGCCGATGTTGCCGTCGACCCACTCCATGGTCGCGCCCTCGTAGGCCACGGCACGCTTGGTGACCAGGTTGTAGACGTTGTTCGACCAGTTCTGGATGGTCGTGTAGCGGCAGCGGGCGTTCTTCTTGACGATGATCTCGACGACCGCGGAGTGCAGCGAGTCCGACTTGTAGATCGGGGCGGTGCAGCCCTCGACGTAGTGCACGTAGGCACCCTCGTCGACGATGATCAGGGTCCGCTCGAACTGGCCCATGTTCTCCGTGTTGATACGGAAGTAGGCCTGGAGCGGGATCTCCACGTGGACGCCCGGCGGCACGTAGATGAAGGAGCCGCCCGACCACACGGCGGAGTTCAGCGACGCGAACTTGTTGTCACCGACGGGGATGACGGTCCCGAAGTACTCCTTGAAGAGCTCCGGGTGCTCCTTCAGGGCCGTGTCGGTGTCGAGGAAGATGACGCCCTGCTCCTCCAGGTCCTCGCGGATCTGGTGGTAGACGACCTCGGACTCGTACTGGGCGGCGACACCGGCGACGAGGCGCTGCTTCTCCGCCTCGGGGATGCCGAGCTTGTCGTACGTGGCCTTGATGTCCTCGGGCAGGTCCTCCCAGGACTCCGCCTGCTTCTCCGTGGAGCGCACGAAGTACTTGATGTTGTCGAAGTCGATGCCCGACAGGTCCGAGCCCCAGTTCGGCATGGGCTTCTTCTCGAACAGGCGCAGGCCCTTGAGACGGAGCTTGGTCATCCACTCCGGCTCGCTCTTCTTGTCGGAGATGTCGCGGACGACGTCCTCGTTGATGCCGCGCTTGGCAGAGGCGCCGGCCGTGTCGGAGTCGGCCCAGCCGTATTCGTACTTGCCCAGGCCCTCGAGCTCAGGGTGGGCAGTCTCCGTGGGGAGAGTCATGCGGGGTTCCTCCCGGCCGTGCTTGCGGATGCGTTGTCAGTGGTGTGGGAAATCTTGGGGATGAACGTCGTGCAGACGCCGTCGCCGTGCGCGATGGTGGCGAGCCGCTGTACGTGCGTACCGAGCAGCTCCGCGAAAAATTCCGTCTCCGCCTCGCACAACTGGGGGAACTGCTCGGCGACGTGGGCGACCGGGCAGTGGTGCTGGCAGAGCTGCTCACCCTTCTGCGGGTGGGGCGCACTGCGCGCCGTAGCAGCGTACCCGTCCGCGCTCAGGGCCTTGGCCAGCGCTTCGGTCCGCTTCTCGGGTGACGCCGCCTCGACCGCCTGGCGGTACGCGCCCGCCTGTGCGGCGATCCTGGCGCGGGCGAAGGCGGCGATCGCCTCGCTGCCGCCCTCGCGGTCGGCGATCCAGCGCAGCGCGTCCGCCGCGAGCTTGTCGTAGGACTGGTCGAAGGCGTCCCGGCCGCAGTCCGTCAGGGCGAACGCCTTGGCGGGGCGGCCGCGGGTGCGCGCGCCGTAGACCCGCTGCTCGCGTGCTTCCACGACACCGTCGCCCGCGAGGGCGTCGAGGTGCCGGCGTACGGCCGCCTGGGTGAGGCGCAGCCGCTCGGCGAGTTCGGCGACGGTCGACGGGCCGTGGTCCAGGATGGACCGCGCGACACGGTTGCGGGTGGACCGCTCACCGGTCGCGAGTTCCTCCTGTGGGGCACCCATGGGAGCCTCCCGAGCCTCGCCGACGTTTTTCACAACGCCATTGTTGCGTAATTCTTCAGGGCCGGGCAAGCCGTGCCCGACCCGCCCGACGGTGCCTTACGTCACTTAGGTAAAGCTAACCTGACCTGCGGAAACGATCTTTGATCGATCAAACCGCTGGCATCCGGCAGCCCCTTCAGGGACACTCCGGAACCATGCCCACACCCCCTCCGACCGGCCCTCTTGTCACCCGGGACACACTGCGGACGCAGTTGGGCGAACTGGGCGTACGGCCCGGCGAGACCCTCCTCGCGCACTCCTCGCTCAGCGCCCTGGGCTGGGTCAACGGCGGCGCCGTCGCGGTGGTGCGGGGACTTCTCGACGCGCTCGGCCCGGAGGGCACCCTGGTGGTTCCCACGCAGACGGGCGAGCTCTCCGACCCGGTCCTGTGGCGCGATCCGCCCGTTCCCCCGGAATGGTGGGCGGCCATCCGGGCCACGATGCCCGCCTACGACCCCCGGATCACGCCCAGCCGCGGGGTCGGCGTCGTCCCGGAGACCGTACGGACCTGGCCCGGTGCCCTGCGCAGCGCCCATCCGCAGACCTCGTTCGCGGCGGTCGGGCCGCGCGCGGCGGAGCTGACCGAGGGACACGCACCCGACTGCAGGCTCGGCGAGCGCAGCCCGCTCGCGAAGCTGGAGGCGACCGGCGCCCGGGTCCTGCTGCTCGGTGCCGGCTACGCCTCCTGCACCAGCTTCCACCTCGCCGAGTACCGGATACCGTCCCCGCGCGTCGCCGTGGGGCGGCCCGGTCCGCGAGGCTGGGAGACCGTGACCGAGGTGTCGATCAGCTCGGACCGCTTCGACGAGCTGGGCTACGACTTCGAACGGGACCGACCCGTCGTACGCGGGAAGGTGGGGGCGGCCGAGGCCCGGCTGTTCCCGGTGGCGGACGCGGTGGCCTACGCCGAACGGTGGCTGGCGGTGCACCGGCCGCGCGAGGACGAGTTCCCGCACCCCCAGGTCTGAGCCCCGTTCGGCGTACCTAGACTCTGGACCCATGCGAAGTGAGCCCGTGGTCCAGGTCCAGGCCCTGGTGAAGCGGTACGGCCCGAAGACCGCGGTGGACGGGCTCGACCTGGTGGCCCGGGAGGGTGTGACCGCCGTGCTCGGCCCCAACGGGGCGGGCAAGACGACCACGGTCGAGACCTGCGAGGGGTACCGGAGGCCGGACGCCGGCACGGTGCGCGTCCTGGGCCTCGACCCGGTGAGGCAGTCCGGGCGGCTGCGGCCCCGCATCGGCGTGATGCTCCAGTCCGGCGGCGTGTACTCGGGCTCCAGGGCCGACGAGATGCTCCGCCACGTCGCCAGGCTGCACGCTCATCCGCTGGACGTGGACGCGCTCATCGAGCGTCTCGGGCTCGGCTCCTGCGGGCGTACGACCTACCGGCGGCTGTCCGGCGGGCAGCAGCAGCGGCTCGCGCTGGCGATGGCCGTGGTCGGGCGCCCCGAGCTGGTGTTCCTGGACGAGCCGACCGCCGGTCTCGACCCGCAGGCCCGCCGCGCCACCTGGGACCTGGTCCGGGACCTGCGCGCCGACGGCGTCTCGGTGATCCTCACCACCCACTACATGGACGAGGCCGAGCAGCTCGCCGACGACGTGGCGATCATCGACGCGGGCCGGGTCATCGCGCAGGGCTCCCCGGAGGAGCTGTGCAAGGGCGGCGCGGAGAACACCCTCCGCTTCACCGGCCGTCCCGGCCTGGACGTGGGCTCGCTGCTCAAGGCCCTGCCCGCCGACTCCTCGGCCGCCGAGCTCACGCCGGGTTCCTACCGGGTCGTCGGCAAGATCGACCCGCAGCTGCTCGCGACGGTCACCTCCTGGTGCGCCCAGCACGGCGTGATGCCGGAGAAGATCTCGGTGGAGCGGCACTCCCTTGAAGACGTGTTCTTGGAGCTCACGGGTAAGGAGCTGCGTTCGTGACCGCCACCGGCACCTATGCGCCGAAGCCGGGGGCCGCGCCCCTCCCCCGCATGATCGCGGCCCAGGCCGCGCTCGAGACGAAGATGCTGCTGCGCAACGGCGAGCAGCTGCTGCTGACGGTCGTGATCCCGACCCTGCTGCTCGTCCTCTTCAGCACCGTGGACATCGTCGACACGGGCGAGGGGAAGACCGTCGACTTCCTCGCCCCCGGCGTCCTCGCGCTCGCGGTGATGTCGACCGCGTTCACCGGCCAGGCGATCGCGACCGGCTTCGAGCGGCGCTACGGCGTGCTGAAGCGGCTCGCCTCCTCGCCCCTGCCGCGCTGGGGGCTGATGACGGCGAAGACGCTGTCCGTGCTGGTCACCGAGGTGCTCCAGGTGATCCTGCTGACGGTGATCGCCTTCGCGCTCGGCTGGTCGCCGCAGGGCAACCCGTTCGCCGTCCTGCTGCTCCTGGTCCTCGGTACGGCGGCCTTCTCGGGCCTCGGCCTGCTGATGGCCGGGACGCTGAAGGCCGAGGCGACCCTGGCCGCCGCCAACCTGGTGTTCCTGCTGCTGCTCGTCGGCGGCGGGGTCGTCGTCCCGCTGGACAAGTTCCCCGAAGGCGCGCAGGACGTACTCGGCCTGCTGCCCATCTCGGCGCTGTCCGACGGGCTGCGGGACGTGCTCCAGCACGGGGCCGGGACGCCCTGGGCGGACCTGGGGATCCTGGCGGTCTGGGCCGTGGCCGGGCTGGTCGCGGCCGGACGGTTCTTCCGCTGGGAGTAAGGCCATGAGGGACCCTCGTGAAAGCGTGCACAAGCGGCGCCCTACGATGGGTCGCGTGCCAAAAGTGACCCGCGCCGACGCCATGGCCGCCCTGCGCAACCCGCTCGCCTTCATCGCCGCACGCTGGACCCCGGAACCCCGGACCGTCCAGCGGGCCGCCATGTCCGCCATCGTGATGTCGGTGCTCATCGTGGTCACCGGCGGTGCCGTGCGGCTGACCGGCTCGGGCCTGGGCTGCCCGACCTGGCCCAAGTGCACCGACAACTCGCTCACCGCGACCAGCGAGATGGGCGTCCACGGCGTCATCGAGTTCGGCAACCGCATGCTGACCTACGTGCTGTGCGCGGCCGTGGGCTGGGCGATCATCGCCGCGCGCTCGCAGAAGCCGTACCGGCGGGGCCTGGTCCGGCTGGGCTGGGCGCAGTTCTGGATCGTGATGAGCAACGCGGTGCTCGGCGGCATCGTGGTGCTGGTCGGTCTCAACCCGTACACGGTAGCGGCCCACTTCGTGGCGACGTCCGCGCTCATCGCGGTGGCCACGGTGATGTGGCAGCGCACCCGTGAGGGCGACACCGCACCGCGCCCGCTGGTCGGCAAGGCCGTGCGGCAGCTCGTGTGGTTCCTGACGGCGGCGGCCGTCCTGCTCATCCTGGTCGGCACGGTGGTCACCGGCGCGGGCCCGCACGCTGGCGACTCCAGCGAGGTCGAGCGGATGCCGGTCGACTGGGAGACGGTGAGCAAGCTGCACGCCGTGCTGGCGTGGATCGTGGTGACGCTGACGTTCGCCCTGTGGTTCGTCCTCAAGGCGGTCGACGCGCCGAAGGACCCGCTGAAGCGCACCCGCGAACTGTTCCTGATCCTGCTCGCGCAGGGCGTCATCGGATACGTCCAGTACTTCACGGACCTGCCCGAGGTCCTGGTCGGCCTGCACATGTTCGGCTCGGCCGTGATGTGGATCTGGGTGCTGCGGGTGGCGCTGTCGCTGCGCGAGCGGCCGGAGGAGGCCGTGGACCTGCCCGGTCCGGCCGCCGAGGCCACCCTGACGAAGGCCTAGTCGAGCCCGTACACCCTGCGCGCGTTCCCCGACGCCAGCATCCCCGCCACCCGCTGCGCGTCGGTCAGGGACCACGCGCCCTCGGCGACCCAGGTGCCGAGCACCCGGCCGAGTGCCTCGCGGAACAGCCGGGCGGCCACCACGTGCAGTTCGGGCAGCCCCTGGGCGCCGCTGGAGAAGAGGATCTTGCCGAACGGGGCCAGCTCCAGGATCTCCGCGAGGACGGTCGCGGCGCGGGCGCCGGTGCGGACCAGGGCGGCGCCGCAGTCGACGTAGACATGCGGGAAGACGCCGGCGAGATGGGCGGCGTGCCGGTGGTACGGGTAGCCGTGCAGCAGCACGAGGTCCGTGCCGAGCCCGGCCGTGGCCCGTACGAAGTCCGTCAGCAGCACCGGGTCCGTACGGTCGATGCGCAGGCCCGGCGCGCCGAGCCCCGCGTGCAGCTGGAGCGGCCGGCCCGAGGCGACGGCGCTCCACAGCAGATGCCGCAGGAGCACGGGGTCGCTCAGCTCCCCGCCGACCCCGCGCCTCGCGAACCAGCGGCCCACAGCCCCCCGCACCTCTCCGGGCCCGGGCGGCTCGGGAGCCAGCGCGAGGCCGTGCCTTACGCCCGCGACCGAGGTGAAGGCGACGGCGTGCGCGGCGGCGGCGTGCACGGACTCGGCGAGGTTGGCGAGGAAGGAGTCGACGGTCCCGGAGGTGTCGGCTACCTGCTCGGCGAGGAGTTCCAGGCGCACGATCTCATGGGCCTCGGCGGCACCGGCGGAGGCCAGCTCGCGGGGTTCGGTGAGGTCTCCGGGGAGGCCGGTGTCGACGAGGTAGGTCGTGATGCCGCTGCCGCGCAGGAGGCGGCGGCCGGACTCCAGGACGCCCAGTTCACGGCGGCGGGCCAGGTAGTGGGCCGGGGCGCAGTGGGGTTCCAGGCCGAGCAGGGGCGGGCACCAGCGGCGTACGGCGAAGCCGGTCTGGGTGTCGAAGAGGGTGGTGCCCGGGGCGGGTGGGCCCTCGGTGCGGGAGAGGTGGGCCTCGAAGGTGCCGAGGCCCAGCTCTGTGCGGAGTACTCCGTGGCAGTACTGGTCCACCAGTGAGGGTGTTTCGATCATCCGGGCCTCCCGGTGTGGACCCTGTTGCTTTCAGGGTCCTAACGGGTGAACCGGGTTTGAGGTCGCGGTCCCGGGGGCGGGGGCGGGGTTTGTTCGGCGGGTGCGGGCTGGATGTGGTTGCTCGCGCGGTTCCCCGCGCCCCCAAGCCAGAAAGGCCGGCGGCTCAGCCGTTGGACGGGCCGCCCACCTGGATGCCCGCCATGCGCGACCACTCGTAGCGGCCCGTCTTCACCTTGGCCGCGAATTCGCCGTCGAAGGACTCGTGGCGGGTGATGCCCGCCTTCTCCACCGCCTGCTCGGCGATCTCGTGCGAGGGGGCCACCAGGTCGCCCCAGTTGCCGTCCTCGCCGACCAGGACGATGCGGGCGCCGCGTTCGCCGAGGTAGGCGATCTGGCCCTCGGCGCCGCCGTGGTCCTTGGAGAAGGAGGTGATCTGCTTGGCGAGCCGGGCGACCTTGCGCTCGGCCTTCGGGTCAACCTGCTGCGTGTCTGCCATGGTCAGGATGCTACTCACGAGTAGATCGACTGGCGAGGGCAGGGCGCTGTGACGTACGTCAGCGCAGGAACGGGTCGACCGCGACGGCCACGAACAGGATCGACACGTAGGTGATCGACCAGTGGAAGAGCCGCATCTCCTTGAGCTTGGCGCCCGTCACCTCGGCCTTGGCGCGGTTCTGCAGGCCGTGGGCCTCCCACAGCCAGAACCCGCCTGCCAGCAGGGCGACCGCCGTGTAGAACCAGCCCGTGTAGCCGAGCGGGGTCAGCAGGAGCGAGACGCCGACCATGACCCAGCTGTAGATCACGATCTGCTTGGCGACCACCTTGTTGGAGGCGACCACCGGCAGCATCGGCACCCCCACGCGCGCGTAGTCCTCTTTCACCTTCATCGACAGCGGCCAGTAGTGCGGCGGCGTCCAGAAGAACATGACGAGGAACAGGATGATCGGCGCCCACGACATGGAGTTCGTGACCGAGGACCAGCCGATCAGCACGGGCAGACAGCCCGCGATGCCGCCCCACACGATGTTCTGCGAGGTACGGCGCTTGAGGATCATCGTGTAGACGACGACGTAGAAGAGGAGCGCGCCGAGGGAGAGCCAGGCCGAGAGCCAGTTGACCGTGAGGCCGAACAGCAGCGTCGAGACCACGGCCAGGGTGATGCCGAAGGCCAGGCACTCGCGCGGGCTGACCATGCCGGTGACCAGCGGGCGCTGCGAGGTGCGGTCCATCAGCGCGTCGATGTCGCGGTCGATGTACATGTTGAGCGCGTTGGCGCCGCCGGCGGACAGATATCCGCCGACACAGGTCAGCAGCACCAGCGTCAGATCGGGCACACCCTGCTGCGCCAGGAACATCACCGGAACCGTGGTGATCAGCAGCAGCTCGATGATCCGCGGCTTGGTGAGAGCCACGAACGCCATGACACGGGCCCCGAGCGGCCGGTGGGCCGGGCTCTGGTCCGTCCCGGTCATCCCCGCTGGACGGGATTCAACGGCCGTCACGCACACCCCTACAGAGACATCCCAGCAAGCCTCAGCCGTGTGAAGTCCCGGTAAAGGCTCGCGCGTACCACGCCACTTTAGACGTTGCCCAGAGTCGGACATTCGCGGGGGTCGGGTCGTGTTGTGGGGAGGGTTCCGACGGGCGCCTGGAAGCTCGATTGAGCACCCGGATGAGCGGCTGCGTATTCACATGCCTAATGCGGTTCGGCCCAGTCAGGAGGCGGATCGGGAGGAGTCCCGGCACTCTGGAACGACCTGGCAGAACGCATGTCCCACGGGGGTAGGCTCGACTGCGGCCGGTGGGCGCCCCGATACACCGGTATCCGAACATGTGGAGAGGAGCCCTGACCCAGGGTGAGCACCAAGCCGACCACAACAGACCTCGAGTGGACCGAGTTGGATCAGCGGTCCGTCGACACCGCGCGTGTCCTGGCCGCCGATGCCGTACAGAAGGTCGGTAACGGCCATCCGGGTACGGCGATGAGCCTGGCGCCTGCCGCCTACACCCTCTTCCAGAAGGTGATGCGGCACGACCCGGCGGACGCCGACTGGGTCGGGCGGGACCGCTTCGTGCTGTCCGCCGGCCACTCGTCGCTGACCCTCTACACCCAGCTGTACCTGGCCGGTTTCGGCCTGGAACTGGACGACCTGAAGTCCTTCCGCACCTGGGGTTCGAAGACCCCCGGTCACCCGGAGTACGGCCACACCACCGGTGTGGAGACCACGACCGGGCCCCTCGGACAGGGTGTCGCGAACGCGGTGGGCATGGCGATGGCCGCCCGCTACGAGCGCGGCCTGTTCGACCCGGAGGCCGCCGAGGGCGAGTCGCCGTTCGACCACTTCATCTACTGCATCGCCGGTGACGGCTGCCTCCAGGAGGGCATCTCCGCCGAGGCGTCCTCGATGGCCGGCCACCAGAAGCTCGGCAACCTGGTCCTGCTGTGGGACGACAACCACATCTCGATCGAGGGCGACACCGAGACCGCCGTGTCCGAGGACACCGTGAAGAGGTACGAGGCGTACGGCTGGCACGTGCAGCGCGTGGCGCCCAAGCCGGACGGCGACCTGGACCCGAACGCGCTCTACGACGCGATCGAGGCGGCCAAGGCGGTCACCGACCGGCCGTCGTTCATCGCGATGCGCTCGATCATCGCCTGGCCCGCCCCGAACGCGCAGAACACCGAGGCGGCACACGGCTCGGCGCTGGGCGACGACGAGGTGGCCGCGACCAAGCGCGTGCTCGGCTTCGACCCGGAGCAGAGCTTCGAGGTCTCGGACGAGGTCATCACGCACACCCGCAAGGCGCTGGAGCGGGGCCAGGCGGCCCGCGCCGTGTGGGAGAAGGCGTACCAGCAGTGGCGGGACAACAACCCCGAGCGCGCCGCCGAGTACGACCGGATCGCCAAGGGCGAGCTGCCCAAGGGCTGGGAGGAGAAGATCCCGGTCTTCGAGGTCGGCAAGGGCGTGGCCACGCGTGCCGCCTCCGGCAAGGTGCTGCAGGCCCTCGGCGGGGTCATCCCCGAGCTGTGGGGCGGCTCGGCCGACCTGGCCGGCTCGAACAACACCACGATCGACAAGACGTCGTCGTTCCTCCCGGCGGACAACCCGCTGGAAGAGGCTGACCCGTACGGCCGCACGATCCACTTCGGTATCCGTGAGCACGCGATGGCCGCCGAGATGAACGGCATCGCGCTGCACGGCAACACCAGGATCTACGGCGGCACGTTCCTGGTGTTCTCCGACTACATGCGCAACGCGGTGCGGCTGTCGGCGCTGATGCACCTGCCGGTGACGTACGTGTGGACGCACGACTCCATCGGCCTGGGCGAGGACGGCCCGACCCACCAGCCGATCGAGCACCTGGCGTCGCTGCGGGCGATCCCGGGTCTCAACCTCGTGCGCCCGGCGGACGCCAACGAGACCGCGATCGCCTGGCGCGAGATCCTCAAGCGCTGGACGAAGGAGTTCGGCAAGGGCCAGCCGCACGGTCTGGCGCTGACGCGTCAGGGTGTGCCGACGTACGAGCCCAACGAGGATGCCGCCAAGGGCGGTTACGTCCTGTTCGAGGCCGAGGGCGGCGAGCCCGAGGTCCTTCTCATCGCCACCGGCTCGGAGGTGCACGTCGCTGTCGAGGCGCGCGAGCAGCTCCAGGGCGCCGGCGTGCCCACGCGCGTGGTGTCCATGCCGTCGGTGGAGTGGTTCGAGCAGCAGGACCAGGGGTACCGGGACAGCGTCCTGCCGCCGGCCGTGAAGGCTCGCGTCGCGGTCGAGGCCGGTATCGGACTGACCTGGCACAAGTACGTCGGGGACGCCGGCCGCATCGTTTCCCTGGAGCACTTCGGTGCTTCGGCCGACGGCAAGGTCCTTTTCCGCGAGTTCGGCTTCACTGCCGAGAACGTGGCCGCCGCCGCCCGGGAATCGATCGCCGCAGCTCAGCGCTGACGCTCATATACGACACGTAGGAGATGGAATTTCCATGACAGACGCACTCAAGCGCCTCTCCGAGGAAGGCGTAGCGATCTGGCTGGACGACCTGTCGCGCAAGCGCATCACGTCCGGCAACCTCGCCGAGCTGATCGACCAGCAGCACGTCGTGGGCGTCACCACCAACCCGACGATCTTCCAGAAGGCGATCTCCGAGGGTGACGGCTACGACCAGCAGCTGTCGGACCTCGCCGCCCGCAAGGTAACCGTCGAAGAGGCCATCCGCATGATCACCACGGCGGACGTCCGCGACGCCGCCGACATCCTGCGCCCGGTCTTCGACGCCACCGGCGGCCAGGACGGCCGGGTCTCCATCGAGGTCGACCCGCGCCTCGCCCACAACACCAAGGCGACGGTCGCCGAGGCCCGCCAGCTGGCCTGGCTGGTGGACCGCCCCAACACGCTGATCAAGATCCCGGCCACCAAGGCGGGCCTGCCGGGCATCACCGAGACGATCGGCAACGGCATCAGCGTCAACGTCACGCTGATCTTCTCGCTGGAGCGCTACCGCGAGGTGATGGACGCCTACCTGACCGGTCTGGAGAAGGCGAAGGCCAAGGGCCTGGACCTGTCCAAGATCCATTCGGTGGCGTCCTTCTTCGTCTCGCGCGTCGACACCGAGATCGACAAGCGGATCGACGCCCTGGGCACCCCCGAGGCCAAGGCGCTGCGCGGCAAGTCCGCCATCGCCAACGCCCGGCTCGCCTACCAGGCGTACGAGGAGGTCTTCTCGAGCGAGCGCTGGAGCGCCCTGGAGCGTGCGGGCGCCAACAAGCAGCGTCCGCTGTGGGCCTCCACCGGCGTCAAGGACAAGGCGTACAAGTCCACCCTGTACGTCGACGAGCTGGTCGCGCCGAACACGGTCAACACCATGCCGGAGGCGACCCTGTACGCCACCGAGGAGCACGGCGAGATCACCGGCAACACCCTCGCCGGCACGTACGAGCAGGCCCGCGCCGACCTCGACGCGGTCGAGCAGCTCGGGATCAAGTACGACGACGTGGTCCAGCTGCTGGAGGACGAGGGCGTCGAGAAGTTCGAGGCGTCCTGGACCGACCTGCTGAAGTCGACCGAGGCCGAGCTCAAGCGCCTCGCCCCCTCGGAGGGCTGAACAGGTGTCGAGCAGCAATCCGCTGCGTGACCCCGCGGACCGACGGCTCCCGCGTATCGCGGGGCCGTCGGGCCTGGTCATCTTCGGCGTCACGGGCGACCTCTCACGCAAGAAGCTCATGCCCGCCGTGTACGACCTCGCCAACCGGGGTCTGCTGCCGCCGGGCTTCTCGCTGGTGGGCTTCGCGCGCCGTGAGTGGGCGCACGAGGACTTCGCGCAGGAGGTCCACGACGCGGTCAAGGAGCATGCCCGCACGCCCTTCCGCGAGGAGGTCTGGCAGCAGCTCATCCAGGGCATGCGCTTCGTGCAGGGCACGTTCGACGACGACGACGCGTTCGAGCGGCTGCGCTCCACGATCGAGGAGCTGGACAAGGCGCAGGGCACGGGCGGCAACTTCGCCTTCTACCTCTCCGTGCCGCCGAAGTCCTTCCCGGTGGTCATCCAGCAGCTCAAGAAGCACCAGCTGGCCGACCAGCAGGGCGGCTCCTGGCGGCGCGCGGTCATCGAGAAGCCCTTCGGTCACGACCTGAAGTCGGCCGAGGAGCTCAACAAGGTCGTGCACGAGGTGTTCGCCCCGGAGCAGGTCTTCCGGATCGACCACTACCTCGGCAAGGAGACCGTCCAGAACATCCTGGCGCTGCGCTTCGCCAACACGATGTTCGAGCCGATCTGGAACCGGTCCCTCGTGGACCATGTGCAGATCACCATGGCCGAGGACATCGGCATCGGCGGCCGGGCCGGGTACTACGACGGCATCGGCGCCGCCCGTGACGTCATCCAGAACCACCTGCTCCAGCTGCTGGCGCTCACCGCCATGGAGGAGCCGGCCTCGTTCGACGCGGACGCGCTGGCCGCCGAGAAGACCAAGGTGCTCGGCGCCGTGCGGCTGCCGAAGGACATGGGCCGGGACACCGTGCGCGGCCAGTACTCGGCCGGCTGGCAGGGCGGCGAGAAGGTGATCGGCTATCTGGACGAGGACGGCATCAACGCCTCGTCGAAGACCGACACCTACGCCGCGATCAAGCTGGAGATCGACAACCGCCGCTGGGCGGGTGTCCCCTTCTATCTGCGCACCGGCAAGCGGCTCGGCCGCCGGGTGACGGAGATCGCGGTCGTCTTCCAGCGGGCCCCGCACTCCCCCTTCGACACGACGGCCACCGAGGAGCTGGGCTCCAACGCGATCGTCATCCGCGTCCAGCCGGACGAGGGCGTGACGGTCCGCTTCGGCTCGAAGGTCCCCGGCACGTCGATGGAGATCCGGGACGTGTCCATGGACTTCGCGTACGGCGAGTCCTTCACGGAGTCCAGCCCGGAGGCGTACGAGCGTCTCATCCTGGACGTCCTCCTCGGTGACTCGAACCTCTTCCCGCGCACCGAGGAGGTCGAGCTGTCCTGGAAGATCCTCGACCCGATCGAGGAGTACTGGGACAAGAACGGCAAGCCCGCCCAGTACCCGGCCGGTACCTGGGGGCCCGTCGAGGCGGACGAAATGCTCGAGCGACACGGACGGAGCTGGCGCCGGCCATGAAGACAGACCTGACGGACACCACCGCCAGCAAGATCAACAAGGCGCTGGTGCAGGGCCGCCGGGCGATCGGCACCCCTGCGGTCGGCATGGTGCTCACGCTGGTCATCGTGACGGACGAGGAGAACGCCTACGACGCGCTGAAGGCGGCCAACGACGCCTCGCACGAGCATCCCTCGCGCACGCTCGTGGTCATCAAGCGCGTCTCCCGCTCGCCCCGCGACCGTACGCAGTCCCGCCTGGACGCGGAGGTCCGCCTCGGCGCGGACGCCGGCTCGGGCGAGACGGTGGTGCTCCGCCTGTACGGCGAGGTGGCCGAGCACGCCCAGTCGGTGGTGCTGCCGCTGCTGCTGCCGGACGCCCCGGTGGTGGTGTGGTGGCCGGTGAACGCGCCGCTCGACCCGGCGAAGGACCCGCTGGGCGCCCTCGGCCAGCGCCGTGTCACCGACACCTACGCCTCCGAGCAGCCGGTACGGGACCTGGCGACCCGGTCGGGGACCTACACCCCCGGCGACACGGACCTGTCCTGGACCCGGATCACGCCCTGGCGCTCCATGCTGGCGGCGGCTCTCGACCAGGTCACCTGCGAGGTCAGGGCCGTCGAGGTGGAGGGCGAGGAGTTCAACCCGAGCTGCGAGCTGCTGGCGATGTGGCTCGCGGACCGGCTGGACGTCCCCGTGAAGCGCTCGTTGTCCGGCGGCCCCGGGCTGACGGCGGTCCGCATGGAGACCAGCTGCGGCCCGATCAAGCTGGACCGCGCGGACGGCTCCCTGGCCACGCTCTCCATCGACGGCCAGCCGGACCGTGGTGTGGCGCTCAAGCGCCGGGACACGGCCGAGCTGATAGCGGAGGAGCTGCGGCGGCTCGACCCGGACGACACGTACGCGTCGGCCCTGCGGTACGGGGTGGACAGGCTGAAGTCCTCCTGGGCGGCTCCGGCGCCGCGGGGCTCCGAGGAGTCGGTGGAATCACTGGCCAAAGGAGAGCGGGGCGAGCCCAAAAGTGACGGGACCGGACGACTCGCCCTCCCCGCGCCGGTCGAACGGGCTGCGAAAGCACCCGCTGCGGAAGCGACGGCGCAGGCACCGGTGAAGCAGGAGCCGCCGAAGCTGGAACCGGTACGGAAGACGACGACGAAGTGAGGGCTACGACGAAGTGAGTACGGCACCGCAGCTGGTCGTGCACCGCGACAAGGAGCTGATGGCGCAGGCCGCGGCGGCCCGGCTGATCACGAAGATCGTGGACGCGCAGGCCTCCCGGGGTTCGGCGTCCGTGGTCCTCACGGGCGGCCGCAACGGCAACGGCCTGCTGGCCGCCCTGGCCGCGGCGCCCGCCCGGGACGCCGTCGACTGGAGCCGGCTCGACCTCTGGTGGGGCGACGAGCGGTTCCTGCCCGAGGGCGACCCGGAGCGCAACATCACGCAGGCGAGGGAGGCGCTGCTGGACTCGGTGCCGCTCGATCCGAAGCGGGTGCACGCGATGCCCGCGTCGGACGGCCCCCACGGCGACGACGTGGACGCGGCGGCGGCCGCGTACGCGGAGGAACTGGCGCGGGCGGCCGGCCCGGAGAACCACGGCCCCGTGCCGACGTTCGACGTGCTGATGCTCGGCGTGGGCCCGGACACGCATGTCGCCTCGCTGTTCCCGGAGTTGCCGGCGGTGCGCGAGACGGACCGTACGGTCGTGGGCGTGCACGGCGCGCCCAAGCCGCCGCCGACACGGGTGACGCTGACGTTGCCGGCGATCCGTGCTGCGCGTGAGGTGTGGCTTCTGGCCGCGGGCGAGGACAAGGCGCAGGCGGCGGCGATCGCGCTCTCGGGCGCGGGCGAGATCCAGGCCCCGGCGGCGGGGGCGTACGGGCGCAGCCGGACGCTGTGGCTGCTGGACGCCGCCGCGGCTTCGGGGCTGCCGCGTTCCTTGTATCCGCCGGCGTCGGCCTGATGTACCAGGAGGCTCCGCCCCCTGGACCCCCGCCTATGCCCACCCACCACCCGAAACTGCCCTTGCATCGGGCAACTCGCGAGCCAGCCTCCTGGCTGACCGCATCGGGTGGTGGGGGCGAAGGACCGGGGGTCCAGGGGGCGAAGCCCCCTGGTACACCGGCTACTTGACCGACCCCGCCATCACGCCCTGCACAAAGTGCTTCTGGAACGCGAAGAACACGACCACCGGAACCACCAGCGACACGAACGCCCCCGGTGCCAGCACATCGATGTTGCTGCCGAACTGCCGTATCTGCGACTGGAGTTCCACCGTCAGCGGCTGCGAGGAACTGTCCGCGAACAGCAGCGCCACCAGCATGTCGTTCCACACCCAAAGGAACTGGAAGATGGCCAGGGAGGCGATCGCCGGCCGCCCCACGGGCAGCACGAGCCGCGTGAAGATACGCCACTCGCTGCCCCCGTCCATGCGCGCGGCCTCCAGCATCTCCTTCGGTATCTCGGAGAAGTAGTTCCGCAGCAGGAACACCGCGAACGGCAGCCCGTAGGCGACGTGGAAGAGCACGACACCCGGGATCGTCCCGAACAGCCCGAGCTGCCCGAAGAGTTTCGCGACCGGCAGCAGCCCGATCTGCACGGGCACCACCAGCAGCGCGACCACGACCAGGAAGATCGTCTCCCGCCCGGGGAAGTCCAGCCACGCGAAGGCATAGCCCGCGAGCGCCGCGAAGACGACGACCAGCACCGTCGTCGGCACGGAGATCAGCACCGTGTTCCAGAACGCCGTAGTGATCCCGGCGTTCCCCAACAGCTCCGAGTAGTTGTCGAAGGACAGCTGCCCCGGGCTGGTGAACACCGTCCACCAGCCGCCCTTCGCGGTGTCCTCGGCGGACCGCATCGAGGACAGGAACAGCCCGGCCAGCGGCGTCATCCACACCAGGCCGACGACCACGAGGAAGGCCTGGACGACTCCGTTGCCCAATCCGCGCCGAACCGCGTTCATCGCTGACTCCTTCGGAAGCGGCGGACGTTGAACACCATGGCCGGGACCACCAGCAGCAGGAGCAGCACACCGAGCGCGCTGCCGAGGCCCTGGTTGTTGCCGCCGCCGAACGACACCAGCCACATCTGCGTCGCGAGCACGGTCGCGTCTTCCTGCACCGGCCCGGGCGCGATGATGTAGACGAGGTCGAAGACCTTCATCACGTTGATCACCAGGGTGATGAAGACGACCGTCAGCACGGGCGCCAGCAGCGGCACCGTGATCCGCCGGAAGATCTGCCACTCGTTGGCGCCGTCCATCCGCGCCGCCTCCAGCGTGTCGCGCGGGAGCGTCGCCAGGCCGGCGCCGATGAGCACCATGGAGAAGCCGGTCCAGATCCACAGGTACGCGCCGATGATCGCCGGTGTGACGAGCGCCGGTCCGAGCCAGGAGACACCCTCGTAGGGCGGGGCGAAGTTGGACGACGGCAGCTGCACGGCGTAGGAGCCCGGTTCGAGTCCCTCGAAGCGGAAGGAGCCGTCGGAAGCGGTGGTCGCCGTGGCGACCGGCTTGCCGTCGCGCACCGCCTCGACCTTCATCTCGGGCAGTCCGCTCTCCCGCCGGTCGACCTTGCCCTGCTGCCCTCCCCCGCCGGGCGTGAAGTCCAGGTAGACGACGCCGCGCAGTTCGTCCGGGGCGGCCTTCTGTCCCGCCGCCGCGTACGCGGGCTGCGTGCCGCCCGGCAGGTCGTCGGGCAGGACCCCGACGAGACCGAGCGTCACCGCGTCCCCGGGTGACACGTTCGCACCCGTGCGGTACGACCCGTCCTTCTCCTTCGTCAGCCCCTGCCCGTCACGCGCCCGGGCCGTCGGGTAGGACGAGGAGCCCTCGAACGCGTCGTGGACGGAGACCGCCGCCGCGTTGAGGACGCCCTTGTCGGGGTCCTCGTCGTAGGCGAGCCGGAAGATGATGCCGGCGGCGAGGAAGGAGACCGCCATCGGCATGAAGAGCAGCAGCTTGAAGGCCGTCGCCCAGCGGACCTTCTCCACCAGGACGGCCAGGATCAGCCCGAGGCCGGTCAGCAGGGCCGGTGCGACGACGACCCAGATGGCCGTGTTGCGGACGGCGTTGAGGGTCGCCGGGTCGCTGAACATCTCGGCGTAGTTGTCGCCGCCGACGAAGGTCGTCCCGGAGGCGTCGAAGAAGCTGCGGCCGATGCTGAACAGCACGGGGTAGACGACGAGCGCGCCGAGCAGCAGCAGCGCGGGCAGCACGAACAGCAGGGCGATGAGCTTGCCGCGCCGACGCAGTCGCCGCGTGCGGTCGGCGATCGTGCCGGGCGGCGGTGGACTCGTCTCTTTCACGAGGGTCGCTGTCATGGCGTATCAGTCCTGGTACGCCTTGGCCGCCGCGGCCTCCAGCTTCGCCGCGGTGCCCTTCGGGTCGGACGGGTCACGCAGGAAGTCCTGGAGGAGCTTCCACTCGCCGGCGCCCTTCGTGCCGCCGAAGGCCGCCGGGGCCTGGTCGGACATGTCGAAGCGGACCGAGTCCCCGGCCTGGACGAGGGACTTGGCGGTGGCGCGGGTGACGTCGTCGCCGTACTTCGCGAGGTCGAGCTCCTTGTTCGGGGAGAGGAAGCCGCCCGCCTCGGCCCACACCGCCGAGGCCTCCGGGGTGGCCAGGAACTCCGTGAGAGCCTGCGCGGCCTTCTGGTTCTTGCCGTCCTTCAGGACCGCGGCCGCGTCGCCGCCGCTGACGACCGGGGCCTCACCGCCGCCGACCGCGGGGAACGGGAAGAAGTTCGCGTCCTTCCCGACGGTCTTGCCGAACTGGTCCTTGGCGACGCCGGCGACGAAGTCGCCCTCGTAGACCATGCCGGCCTCGGGCTCCGGCCCGAAGACCTTCTCCACGGAGCCGGGGAAGTCGGTGTTCAGGGCGCCCTTCTGGCCGCCCGCGATGAGCTGCTTGTCCTTGAAGAGCTTGCCGAGCGTGGTGAGGGCGTCGACGACCGAGGCGTCCGTCCACTTCAGCTTGTGCGCGGCGAGGGCGTCGTACTTCTCGGGTCCGGCCTGGGAGAGGTAGACGTTCTCGAACCAGTCGGTGAGGGTCCAGCCGTCCTGTCCGGCGACGGAGAACGCGGCGAGCCCGGAGTCGGACACGGTCTGCCCGGCCTTCAGCATCTCGTCGTACGACTTCGGCGGCTTCACACCGGCCTGGGCGAGGGCGTCGGGGCTGTACCACACGGTCGACTTGTGGGCGGCCTTGAAGTACAGGCCGTAGAGGGTGCCGTCGACGCTGCCGTAGTCCTTCCACACGGGGGCGTACCCCGCGTCCACGGACTGCTCGGTCTTCTTCGACAGCGGCTTGAGCCAGCCCTTGGCGGCGAACTGCTTGAGCACGCCGACCTGCGGGACCATCACGACGTCGGGGGCGTTGCCGCCCTCGATCTTGCTGCCGACGACGGTGGAGACGTTGTCGCCGGTGGACGTGAACTGCGTCTTGGCGCCGGTCTTCTCGGTGAAGGCGTCCAGCACCTTCTGGAAGTTCTTCTGCTCGGTGCCGGACCAGACGCCGGCCACGGTGACCGTCTGGCCGCTGAGGGCCTTGTCGCCGCCGCCGGCCGTGACGGGGCCGCCGCCGCAGGCGGTCGCGCCGAGCGCCAGGACGAGTGCGGTGCAGCCGGTGAGCAGGGTGGTACGTCGTCGCATCATCGTTGATGTCCCTTCGGGGAGTTGACTTGCGGGGAGTTCAGGAACCGATCCACCAGGCGGCCGTGGAGCCGGGCAGCACCCCGGCGGGGCACGGGCCGCTGGCGAGCAGGGGGGTGCCGGAGACCGGCGCGGGGGTGGGTGCCGTGCCGAAGTTGACGGCGCACACCAGGTCGTCGCCTCGGGAGAAGGCCAGCACGCCGGGCGGGGCGTCCAGCCAGCGCAGTGTGCCCTCGCCCAGCTGGGGCAGGGTGCCGCGCAGTTGGAGGCCGTCGCGGTACAGGTGCCAGAAGGAGCGGGTGTCGGCGAGGGCGCGGTCGGTGGCGTACTCGGCGAAGTACTCCGGCTGCGGCAGCCACGGCTTGGCGCTCTCCACGCCGGAGGTGAAGCCGAAGGGCGACGCCTGCCCCGACCAGGGCAGCGGCACTCGGCAGCCGTCGCGGATGCGGGCCCGGCTGCCCGTGCGATGGAAGATCGGGTCGGTGAGCACGTCGTCGGGCAGGTCCACGACCTCGGGCAGGCCGAGCTCCTCGCCCTGGTAGATGTAGGCGGCGCCGGGCAGCGCCAGCATCAGCAGCGCGGCGGCCCGGGCCCGGGCAGTACCGAGGCCGCTGCCCTCCGTGGCGGGTTCGCCGTAGCGGGTGACGGTGCGGACCTGGTCGTGGTTGTTGAGGACCCAGGTGACGGTCGAGCCGGTCCCGGCGATGTCCTGCATGGCCTCCGCGATGACCTTCTGGAAGGCGTCGGGGTCCCAGGGGGCGCTGAGCAGATCGAAGAAGAAGGCCTGGTGGAGTTCGTCCGGGCGGACGTACCGGGCGTGTTCGCGGGCGGTCGGGACGGAGACCTCGCCGACGAGGAGGCGTTCGCAGCCGTCGCGCTCGGTGTAGTCCTCGCATATGGAGCGCCAGCGGCGCCACACCTCGTGCACCTCGGGCTGGTTCCAGGCGAGCGGGTTGACCGAGTCGCGGGTGCGGGCGTCAACCTCCGGGTCGTCGGAGTCGGGCAGCTCGGGATGCTTGTAGAGGCCGGCGGCGACGTCGATGCGGAAGCCGTCGACGCCCCGGTCCAGCCAGAAGCGCAGCACCCGGTCGAACTCGGCGGCGACCTCCGGGTCGCGCCAGTTCCAGTCGGGCTGCTCGGGCGTGAACATGTGCAGGTACCACTGGCCGGGCCGCCCGTCCGCCTCGGTCACCCGGCTCCACGCCGGGCCGCCGAACATCGCGTGCCAGTTGTTGGGCGGCTCGTCGCCGTCCGGGCCGCGGCCGTCGGCGAAGTGGAAGCGGGCGCGGGCCTCGCTGCCGGGAGCCGCGGCGAGGGCCTCGCGGAACCAGGGGTGCTCGCTGGAGCAGTGGTTCGGGACGATGTCGAGCAGCACCTTGACGCCGAGCCGCCGCGCGGCGCCCACCAGCAGGTCGAACTCGGCGAGGTCGCCGAAGAGCGGGTCGACGTCGCAGTAGTCGGCCACGTCGTAGCCGTGGTCGTGCTGCGGCGAGGGATAGAAGGGGCTCAGCCAGATCCCGTCGACGCCGAGCTTCTTCAGGTACGGCAGCCCGGCCCGGACCCCGGCGAGGTCGCCGACGCCGTCGCCGGTGCTGTCGAGGAAGCTGCGGACGTAGACCTGATAGATCACTGCGTCACGCCACCAGTGGTGCCTGTTCAACCCATCGACCTGTCTCTGTGGAGGGCAGCGGTTATGCATGCATGTTAAGTAGGCATGTCGAGAGGGTGTCAATGAAAAGGCAGAAGCTACCGAGGAGTTGACATGGTGCATAGCTGTATCAATCGGGCATATCTCAGCCAGATGAGACGTCCGCGTTACCTAACAAGTAACTAGAAGCGGGTCACTGGAAGGCGCTAGCCGCGCGAGATGACGGCGAGCTCCCGTGCCAGACGGCGCACCGCCGCCGTCGGCGTCTCGTGCCCGGCCATCGCGTCGCGCACGACCGCCTGGACGACCAGGCTGACCTGGTCGTAGCGCGGGCTCTTGGGGCGCGGCGCGGCCGCGAGCACGCTCTCGCGCAGCGTCGGCAGGTACGGGAACCTGCGGATGAGCTGCGGGTCCTTGTAGAGGTCGGCCCGCACGGGCGGCAGGGCGCCACGGGTGAGGACCTGCCGCTGGACGCGCTCACTGGTGAGGTACGCGAGCAGTCGGGCGGCCGAGTCGGGATGCCGGGCATGTGAGCTGACGGCCAGGTTGGAGCCGCCGAGGACACTCGTCCCCGGACCGTCCCGTCCGGGCAGCGGCACGGCGCCGATCTTCCCGGCGACCGGGGAGCCCGGGGCGGAGGCGCCGACGTACGCGTACGGCCAGTTCCTCAGGAAGAGCAGCCGTCCGTCCTGGAAGGCCTGCTTGGACTCCTCCTCCTTGTAGGCCAGCGCCTCCTTCGGGATCCAGCCCTCGCGCACTCCGCGGGCCAGGAAGCCGATGCCCTCGCGGGCCGCCGCCGAGTCGACGGTGACGCGCTCGCCCTCGTCGCCGAGGATCGAGCCGCCCGCCGAGTAGACGGCTTCCGCCGCGTTGACGGTGAGGCCCTCGTACGGCAGGAACTGCCCGGCGTAGCCGTCGAGGCCGTGCTTCGGGGCGATGGCCTTCGCGTACCGCTCCAGCTCCGCCCAGGTGCGCGGGGGTGCTACGCCCTCCTCGGCGAGGACGTCCTTGCGGTAGAGGAGCAGGCCGGCGTTGGTGACGTACGGGACGGCGTACAGCTGTCCGTCGTAGGTCGCCGTGTCGACGACCGGCGGGAGGAAGGTCTTGAGCGGGAAGCGGTCGCGGGGCAGGGGCCTGATCCAGCCCGCGGCGGCGAACTCCGAGGTCCAGTTGACGTCGATGTTGAGCACGTCGAACCGGCTGCGGTCGCCGTCGCGCAGGTCGGTGGCCATCTGCGCCTGGGTCTCGTCGGCCGAGTCGGGCAGCTCGACGAGGGTCACCTTCTCGCCCGGGTGCGTGCGGTTCCAGCCCTCCAGCAGGGGGCCGAGATAGCCGGTGAGGTCTCCGGCGGTGGCCAGGGTGAGCGGTCCGCGACCGCCGTCGGCCGGCTCGCCCGCCTGTGCCCCGGCGGCGACGTAGCCGGTCATGACCACGACGAGAACGAGAAGGCCCCTACCCGCGGCATGGATCCACCGCATAGGTTCCTCCCTGTACACCGGCGTCGGGCTCCCTTGCCCGGAATCAGAGGCCATGTATACCTGTTAGGTATGGGCGATACTAGGGTCTGGAGCACATTGACCGGACAGGAGGACTGCACGCGTGCGCCTGCACCTCCTGGCACTCCTCGCCCGCGGCCCCGCCCATGGCTACGAGCTCAAGCAGGACCTTGAGCAACTGCTGGGCTCCGCGTACCCTCAGCCGAATGTCGGCCAGATCTATGTGACCCTCGGCCGCCTCGAGAAGTCGGGACTGATCGAGGGCGAGGACGTGGCGCAGTCCAGCCGGCCCAATAAAAAGGTCTACCACCTCACCGACGCCGGGCGGGAGGCGCTGCGCGCCTGGTTCGAGGAGCCCGAGGACGAGCCGCGGGTACGGGACGACTTCTTCATGAAGCTGGCGCTCGCTCCGCAGACCGGGCTCGCCGACCAGATCTCCCTGATCAACCACCAGCGGCGCCAGTATCTGAACACCATGCGGCAGCTGTCGAAGCTGGCCGCCACCGAAGACCGCGACAACCGCATCGCGCATCTCCTGATAGAGGGCGCGATGCTGCACCTGCAGGCCGATCTCGACTGGCTGGAGCGGTGCCAGGAAGAGCTGGAGGAGCTGGAGTGAGCGACGACCGTCCCGCTCCTGTGCTGCGCGCCGAGGGGCTGGTGAAGACGCACCACGGCGAGGGTGCGCCCGCCCATGCCGTGCGCGGGGTCGACCTGTGCGTACGGCAGGGCGAGTTCGTGGCGATCACCGGCCCGTCCGGCGCCGGCAAGTCCACGCTGCTGCATCTGCTCGGCGGGCTCCAGCGGCCGGACGCGGGCCATCTCTGGCTCGACGGCGAGTCCACCGACACCTACGGCGAGGCCCGCTGGGCGGTGGAGCGCAGGAAGCGGATCGGGATCGTCTTCCAGTTCTTCAACCTGGTGTCGAACCTGTCCGTCGCCGACAACGTGGAACTGCCCGCCCTGCTCGCCGGGAGCTCGCCGAAGCGGGCGCGCACCGAGCGCGAGCAGCTGCTGGCCGAGCTGGGCCTGACGGGCAAGGAGCGCAGCATGCCGGGCGAGCTGTCCGGCGGTGAGCAGCAGCGGGTCGCCCTGGCCCGGGCCCTGGTCAACCATCCCCCGCTGCTGCTGGCCGACGAACCGGCCGGCAGCCTCGACAGCAAGGGCACCCGCGAGGTGATGCGGCTGCTGTCCCGCTTCCACCAGCGCGGCCAGACGATCCTGCTGGTCACGCATGACGCGCGGCTGGCGAGCGCCGCGGACCGTGTGATCAGCTTCTTCGACGGCCGGATCGCCGACGACGCGGAAATCGACGGCGGCACACCCCCGCGCCGGTCCGGCATCTCCGGTGTGCTGGAACTCAAGGACTGAGATGCGGGTGTACGACGGCTGCGCCGCGAGTGAGCCGAGGGGCCGGGTGCCCGGCCGCCCCACGCCCGGGCCGAGAGGCTGAGGCCCGTGCGAGCCACCCTGCGCTGGGCGCACTCCGATCTGCGCACACACCGCGGCGAGGCGCTGTTCCTCGTCCTCGCCACCGCGGGCATCGTCGCCTCGCTGCTGCTGGCCACGGCCCTGTTCGGCTACGCGACCAACCCCTGGCAGCGTGTGTTCACGCAGTCGCACGGCGCGCATGTGTGGCTGCACACCGACAGCGCCGCCGACACCGGGAAGCTGGCCGGCCTGGACGGCGTCGACTCCGTCGCCGGGCCGTACCCCACCGCCGACGCCACCGTCTCCTCACGGGGCAGCCGCGCCGCCGTGGAACTGCGCGGTACCCCGGAACGGCCCTCCGTCGGCCGCCCGCCGGTCGTCTCCGGCCACTGGCTCGACCCCGCGACGCCGAACGGTGTGGTCCTGGAGAGCCGCCTCGCCCGTGCGCTGCTGGCCGAGCCCGGAGACCCCCTCAGCCTGCCCGGCACCGCCCGGGAGCTGACCGTCGTGGGGGTCGCCGACAGCGCCGAGCCGCGCTACCGGCCCGGTGAGCAGCCGGGCCTGGTGTGGGCGCTGCCGTCGGCCGTGCCGGATCCCGGCGGCCAGGTGATCGGGCTGCGGCTGACGGACCCCGGCGACACCTCCTACGTCGTGCAGCGTGCCGTGACCGTGCTGGGGGCCGGGGCGATCGGCGAGGTGTCCACCTGGCAGCAGGCACGCGCCGAGGCCCAGGGCGACAACCGGCTCCTCGGCCAGGTGCTGGGCCTGTTCGGGCTGGGCGCGCTGGTCGCCGCCGGGCTCGCCGTGCACGGGGCGATCAGCACCCGTATCCGCGGCCACCTGCGAGATCTGTCCGTCCTGAAGGCGATCGGCTTCACCCCGGGCCAGGTGGTCCGCGTCTTCCTGCTCCAGCATCTCGCCTACGCCCTGCTGGGCGCCGTGGCCGCCGCCGCGCTCGCCGAGGCGCTGGGCAGCCGGATCCCCGGGCGCCTCGGGGACGCGGTCGGTGTGTGGCAGGGCCTTCCCGGGCACACCGTGGCGCTGGTCGTCATCCCCGTGGGCGCGGTGCTGTTCATCGGCGCGACCACCGGTCTTGCCGCGTGGCGGGCGGGACGGGTGCCGCCGGTGCCGGTGCCGAGGCCCGCGGGGGCGCTGGGCGGGCGGTTGTCCGGGGCGACGGGCCGGAGCCGCGGCACACGATCGGCCGGCCCGTCGGGGCGGCCCGCTTCCGCATGGCCGGGCAGGCGGCTTGCGAGCGGTGTGCGCCGCGTCCTCAGGCTCCCGCCCGCGGCTGCACGGACCGGACAACTTTCCGGTATGGCCCGCTGGGCGCTCGGCCTGCGGATTCCGCCCGCGCTGGTGCTGGGCTGGCACAAGGCGTTCACCCGCCGCCCCCGCTCCCTGGCCACGGTCGCCCGCCTCACGCTGCCGCTGCTGCTGATCGTCGTGGCGATGAGCGCGTGGACCACCATCGACCGCTTCCACAGCGAGCCGGAGCAGATCGGCCTGCCCACCACGCTCAGCGTCCGCGCCGACGCCGGCCTGAACGAGCGGCAGACCCGCACCCTTCTGGAACGCGACCCGCAGGTCGCCGCCGCCTACCCCGGCGTCGAGACGGCCGCCCTGGTCCCGGGCCAGACGGCCACCATCGCCCTGCGCGGCCTCGGCACCCACCAGGACCCTTTCCCGTACACCCTCGCCGAGGGCCGCGCCGCCCGCGGAGCCGACGAGGCGGTGGCCGGGCAGGGGCTGCTCGACCTGCTGGACGTGCGCGTCGGCGACTGGGTCCGTATGACCGTCGGCGACCAGCCGCAGATCCTGCACATCGTGGGCCGCAGCATCGAGCCGGAGAACGCCGGCCGCGTCATCTCCACCTCCCTCGACACCCTCCGGGCGAACGATCCCGGGCTCCGCCCGACCCTCTACGAGCTGCGCCTCGACCCAGGCGCCGCCCCGGGGGAGGTCGCCGACCGGCTCGCCACGGCCGGGCGCGGCCATCTGGACGTGCACACCGTGGCCAACCCCGCCGACGGGCTCTCCCCGCTGCGGGCCGTCGTCGCCGGGCTGATCGCCGTGCTCGCCCTCATCGGGCTCATCGAGCTGATGACCGCGATCGGCGGCGCCGTCCGCGAGGGCGAACGGGACCTGCTGGCACTGAAGGCCATCGGCCTGTCCCCCCGCCAGATCACGGCGATCACGGTCACGGCCACCGGCTGTACGGCCCTGGCCGCCGTGCTCGCCGCCACCGCCCTGGGCCTGCCGCTCGCCCACTGGCTCATCGACGCCCAGGGCAGGTCGAGCGGTATCGGCGCGGGGATCGCCCAGGGCCCGTCGGCCCTCCTCATGGTGCTGCTGGGAGCGGCGGCGGTGCTGTGTGCTGCGGCCCTGGCCGCCGTACCCGCGGCCAGGGCCGCACGGCGGCGGCTGGCGGACACACTGAGCGCCGTGGCCTGACCTCGGCCCGGCGGCGGCCCGGTCAGCCGCCGGGCGCTGCGGGTGCCCGTCGGGCTGGTCGTCACTCCCTGCCGCGCAGCTCCCGGTAGGTGGCGACCAGGGCCTCGGTGGAGGCGTCCAGGCCCTCGACCTCGGCGCCCTCGGTCAGCGCGGGCTCGACGCGCTTGGCGAGGACCTTGCCCAGCTCCACTCCCCACTGGTCGAAGGAGTCGATGTTCCATACCGCGCCCTGCACGAACACCTTGTGCTCGTAGAGTGCGACCAGCTGGCCGAGGACCGACGGGGTCAACTCGGGCGCCAGGATCGTGGTCGTCGGGTGGTCGCCCTGGAACGTCTTGTGCGGCACCAGCTCCTCCGGCACACCCTCGGCCCGCACCTCCTGCGGCGTCTTGCCGAAGGCCAGCGCCTGCGTCTGGGCGAAGAAGTTGGCCATCAGCAGATCGTGCTGCGCCTTGAGCTCCTCACTCAGCTCGGCGATGGGCCGTGCGAAGCCGATGAAGTCCGCCGGGATCAGCTTCGTGCCCTGATGGATGAGCTGGTAGTAGGCGTGCTGCCCATTGGTGCCCGGCGTTCCCCACACCACCGGCCCCGTCTGCCACTGGACAGGATGCCCGTCGCGGTCCACCGACTTGCCGTTGGACTCCATGTCGAGCTGCTGGAGGTAGGCGGTGAACTTCGACAGATAGTGGCTGTAGGGCAGCACCGCGTGCGACTGGGCGTCGTGGAAGTTGCCGTACCAGATACCGAGCAGACCCATCAGCAACGGCGCGTTGGCCTCGGCGGGCGCGGTCCGGAAGTGCTCGTCGACGATCCGGAAGCCGTCGAGCATCTCCCGGAAGCGGTCCGGCCCGATGGCGATCATCAGGGCCAGGCCGATCGCGGAGTCGTACGAGTAACGCCCGCCGACCCAGTCCCAGAACTCGAACATGTTGGCCGTGTCGATGCCGAACCCGGCGACCTTCTCGGCGTTCGTCGACAGGGCGACGAAGTGCTTGGCGACGGCGGCCTCGTCACCGAGCGCGGCCAGCAGCCATCCGCGGGCGGACGTGGCGTTGGTGACCGTCTCGATGGTGGTGAAGGTCTTGGAGGCGACGACGAACAGCGTCTCCGCCGGGTCCAGATCCCTGACCGCCTCGTGCAGGTCGGAGCCGTCCACGTTCGACACGAAGCGGAACGTCATCGAGCGGTCCGTGTAGGCGCGCAGCACCTCGTACGCCATCGCGGGGCCGAGGTCGGAACCGCCGATGCCGATGTTGACGACGTTGCGGATGCGCTTGCCGGTGTGGCCGGTCCACTCCCCGGAACGGACGCGGTCGGCGAAGCCCTCCATCCTGTCGAGCACCGCGTGCACAGCCGGCACCACGTTCTCGCCGTCGGCCTCGATCATCGCGTCCCGCGGCGCCCGCAGCGCGGTGTGCAGCACGGACCTGTCCTCGGTGCTGTTGATCTTCTGCCCGTGGAACATGGCGTCGCGGAGCCCGAAGACGTCGGTGGCGGCGGCCAGTTCCCGCAGCAGTCGCAGCGTGTCATCGGTGACGAGGTGCTTGGAGTAGTCGACGTACAGGTCGCCGACCCGGAGGGCGTACGCGGTGCCGCGGCCGGGCTCGGCGGCGAACAGCTCGCGCAGCCCGACCTCGCCCAGCTCCTCACGGTGCTTGGCCAGTGCCGTCCACTCGGGCGTCTGGTTGAGCCTGGTACGGCCGTCTGCGTTCATCTCGGACTTCAGCCTTCTTTCCTGTCCTGCCTGCGTACCTTGCCCCGCTGCCGGACCAACCTAATTGATCAGCGCGTGGCGTCGGTGGTCGTGGCCCCGTCGTCCGGTTCGACAACAGATACGTTCGCGTGGAGCGTGGGTATCAGCGCGATCACGGCCAGGAGGAAGAACGCGGCGGTGAGCAGGGGCGGGGTGTTCGGGCCCCAGGCGGTGGCGACGGCTCCGCCCAGCAAAGCCCCGAGGGGTACGCCGGCGAAGGCCAGGGTACGGAAGGCCGAGCTGACCCGGCCCAGGAGCCCGGCGGGGCTGCGTTCCTGCATCAGCGTCGTCGTGTTGACGTTCCACACCATGCCCATGAGCCCGAAGACCGCCAGCATCACCACCAGCACGGGCAGGCTGCGCACGGAGCCCATGACGACGAGGGCCGCGGTCTGCACCGATCCGGCGAGCAGCACCGACCGCTGCCGGCCGAGCCGCGCCACCAGCCGGCTGTTCACCACTCCCCCGGCCAGGCTGCCCAGAGTGAAGGCGGTGCCCGCCGCCGCGTAGCCCGCGGGGCCCGCCTCCAGCCAGTCGGTGACGAGGACGACGAGCAGGGCGAGCAAGGTGCCCATGCCGATGTTGCACAAGGCCGTGGCCGCGCACAGGCCGCGCAGGGCGCGGTCGCGCCACAGGGTGCGCAGTCCCTGCGCGATCTCACCGCGCAGGGTGCTGCCCGCCCGCCTCGGCTCACGGTCGGTCCCGGCGGCCGGCAGTGTGGCGATCAGCGCGGCCGCCGCCAGGAAGGTCACCGCGTCGGCCGCGAAGGGCACGGCGGCCCCCGCCGCCAGCAGCAGCGGCACGACCGGCCCGCCCAGCAGGCCGCCCGCGACGCGCTGGCCGGTCATCAGCCGGGCGTTGGCACTGCCGAGCGCGTCCCGGTCCACCAGGGCGGGCAGCAGCGCGGTCGCGGCGTTGTCGAAGAGGGTCTGGAGGGTGGTGAGGGCGACGGCCAGCACGATGAGCAGGCCGATCGAGGCGTGACCGAGCGCCACGGCCACGGCGAAGCCGGCGACCAGCAGGCCGCGTAACGCGTCCGCCATCCACATGGCGCGCCGCTGGTCCACGCGGTCGGCGACGGCCCCGCCGAGCAGTCCGAACACGATCCAGGGCAGATAGCCGCAGGCCGTGACGGAGGCGATGAGCAGCGGCTCATCGGTCAGTGTGACCGCAAGCAGGGGCAGCGCGGCCGTACGCAGCGCGTCACCGAAGCTGGACAGCACGGCAGCGCTCCACAGCCGTCCGAAACCCCCGCGCCACGTGGGCGCGCCCACGCTCCCCACCTCGACCGTCGCCACTGTTCCCCCTCACGGTTCGCCCCGATGCACAAACCGTAGAGGGCACCACTGACAATCGGTCCGCGAGCGGGCCGGCGGCGGGCTCGGAAACCAGCTCCGGCCGGGCACCTGCTGGTGTCCGGCCGGTCAAGTCTCAGATCTCGCCCCGCAGTTTGGCGAGCGCCTCGGCGAGGATCGCCTCGCCGTCCGCGTCGCTGCGCCGCTCCCGTACATACGCCAGGTGCGTCTTGTAGGGCTCGGTGCGCGGCGGGTCCGGGGGGTTGTCCCGGTCCTGGCCGGCCGGGAATCCGCAGCGGGGACAGTCCCAGGTTTCGGGCACCTGCGCGTCGCTGGCGAAGCTCGGCTGGGTCTCGTGTCCGTTGGAGCACCAGAAGGAGATGCGCAGCCGCGGCGCGGACTCGCCGCGCTCGGCCTCGCCCATCGGCCCCGCCCCGACCCGGCTTCCCCGGATCGCGTTGCCACTTGCCACGGTCGTAACTCCCTGCGTGATGGTGCCGCGAAGCGAGTCGGCGTTCCGCTTCGCTGCGAGCGCCTCAGTCTACGTAAGGCCCAACGCGCGTCCAGTGATTGGAGTTACAACCCTCACACGAAGACGCAAGCCCCATGATAGGCCGCGCTCAGCTGCGCGTACCGAACATGGGGCCTTGCGTACGAGTTCGTGCGAAGTGCGTCTCGGTCAGTTGTTCACCTTCATCAGGATGCCGAGCACGACAATGCACGCGAACCAGGCCAGACCGACCACGACGGTGATCCGGTCAAGGTTGCGCTCGGCGACCGAGGAGCCGCCGACGGAGGACTGCATGCCGCCACCGAACATGTCGGAGAGGCCGCCGCCCTTCCCCTTGTGCATCAGCACCAGCAGCATCAGCAGCAGGCTGAAGACGATCAGGGCGATCGAGAACCCCATAACCACGGCTGGACCAACTTCCTCGGATTCTGACGGACGACGCGGGGCCCAGCACAAGGCTGGACCCCGCAAGGGTACGACGTTACGCCGCTACCGCATACTCACTGGTCGCGGAACCGCACGATCTTGACGAACTCGTCGGCGTCCAGCGAGGCGCCGCCGACCAGGGCGCCGTCGATGTCGGCCTGGGCCATGATCTCGGCGACGTTGCCCGCCTTGACCGAGCCGCCGTACTGGATGCGGACCTGGTCGGCCAGGTCCTGCGAGTACAGCTCGGCGATCTTGCCGCGGATCGCCGAGCAGACCTCCTGGGCGTCCCCGGCTCCGCAGACCTTGCCGGTGCCGATGGCCCAGACGGGCTCGTAGGCGATCACGATGGTCTCGGCCTGCTCGGCGGGGAGGTCCTTCAGACCGCCCTCGACCTGGGCAAGGGTGTGGGAGACGTGGTTGCCCGCCTCCCGGACCTCCAGCTCCTCACCGACGCACAGGATGGGCGTCAGGCCGTGCTTGTAGGCGGCCTTGACCTTGGCGTTCACCAGCTCGTCGGTCTCGGCGTGGTACTGGCGCCGCTCGCTGTGGCCGATCGCGACGTACGAGCACTTCAGCTTGGCCAGCATCGGGCCGGAGATCTCGCCGGTGAAGGCACCGCCGTCGTGCGCCGAGATATCCTGGGCGCCGTACTTGATCTTGAGCTTGTCGCCGTCGACCAGGGTCTGCACGGAGCGCAGGTCGGTGAAGGGCGGCAGGACGGCGACCTCGACGGCCTCGTAGTCCTTGTCGGCCAGGGCGAAGGCGAGCTTCTGGACGTGGGCGATGGCCTCGAGGTGGTTGAGGTTCATCTTCCAGTTGCCCGCCATCAGCGGCGTGCGCGCGGTCATGTGGGTCAGTCCTCCAGTGCGGCGAGGCCGGGGAGCGTCTTGCCCTCGAGGTATTCGAGGGAGGCGCCGCCACCGGTCGAGATGTGGCCGAATGCCGTCTCGTCGAAGCCCAGGGTGCGCACGGCGGCGGCGGAGTCGCCACCGCCGACCACGGTGAAGCCCTTGGATTCGACGAGGGCCTGGGCGACCGCCTTGGTGCCCTCGGCGTAGTCGGGGTGCTCGAAGACGCCCATGGGTCCGTTCCAGAAGACGGTGGCGGCGTCGGCGAGCTTGGACGCGTACAGCTTGCAGGTCTCGGGCCCGTTGTCGAGGCCCATCCGGTCGGCCGGGATGGCGTCCGCGGCGACGGTCGTGGGGTTGGCCGGGGCCTTGGTCTTCAGGTCCGGGAACTCGGTCGCGACGAGGATGTCCACCGGCAGGACCAGCTCGACGCCGGTCCTCTCGGCCCGCTCCATGTACTCCTGGACGGCGGGGATCTGGTCCTCCTGAAGGAGGGAGATGCCGACCTCGTAGCCCTTGGCCTTGAGGAAGGTGTAAGCCATCCCGCCGCCGATGAGGATGCGGTCGGCCTTGCCGAGCAGCTCGTCGATGACGGCGAGCTTGTCGGAGACCTTGGCCCCGCCGAGCGCGACGACGTACGGCCGCTGGACCTCGTCGGTGAGCTTCTTGAGGACGCCGACCTCGGTCGCGATGAGGTAGCCGGCGTAGTGCGGCAGCCGGGCCGGGAGGTCGTACACGGAGGCGTGCTTGCGGTGCACGGCTCCGAAACCGTCGCCGACGTATACGTCGGCGAGGGCGGCGAGCCGGTCGGCGAAGGCGCCGCGCTCGGCGTCGTCCTTGCTCGTCTCGCCGGCGTTGAAGCGCAGGTTCTCGATGACGGCGACCTGGCCGTCGGTCAGGGCGGCGACTGCGGCCTGGGCGGACTCGCCGACCGTGTCGGCCGCGAAGGCCACCTCGGCGCCCAGGAGCTCACCGAGGCGCGCGGCGGCGGGGGCGAGGGAGAAGGCCGGGTCCGGGGCGCCCTTGGGGCGGCCCAGGTGGGAGGCGACGACCACGCGGGCGCCCGCCTCGGCGAGGGCCTTGACCGTGGGCAGCACGGCGCGGATACGGCCGTCGTCGGTGATCGACGTGCCGTCCAGCGGCACGTTCAGGTCCGCGCGGACGAAGACCCGCTTGCCCGCGACCCCTTCGGCGAGGAGTTCGTCGATCGTCTTCATGAGGGGACTCCTGAAAGAGCTCGTGATCGCTCGTAAGCGCTCGTGATCGAACAGCTCTGATCTGTACGTGCGTCAGGGCTCGGGCAGCGCGTCCTCGCGCCGCCCGAGCCCTGCACTCACATGGTCGTGCCTGCTTGGTCGATCAGAGCTGGTTGCCGACGAAGACCGTAAGGTCGACGAGGCGGTTGGAGTAGCCCCACTCGTTGTCGTACCAGCCGAGGATCTTCACCGAGTTGCCCTCCTGGACCATGGTCAGGGAGGCGTCGAAGGTGCAGGAGGCCGGGTCGCTGACGATGTCCGAGGAGACGATCTGGTCCTCGGTGTAGGCCAGGTAGCCCTTGAGGTCGCCGTCCTCGGACGCCTTCTTGAACGCGGCGTTGACCTCGTCCTTGGTGACCTCGCGCTGGAGCGTCACGACCAGGTCGGTGGCCGAGCCGGTCGGGACCGGGACACGCATCGCGATGCCGTCGAGCTTGCCCTTGAGCTGCGGCAGGACCAGCGCGGTGGCCTTCGCGGCACCCGTGGTGGTCGGGATGATGTTCTCGGCGGCGGCGCGGGCGCGACGCAGGTCCGAGTGCGGGAAGTCCAGGATGCGCTGGTCGTTGGTGTACGCGTGGACCGTCGTCATCAGGCCCTTGACGATGCCGAAGTTCTCGTCGAGGACCTTGGCCATCGGCGCCACACAGTTCGTGGTGCAGGAGGCGTTGGAGATGACGTGGTGGTTCGCCGGGTCGTACTTGTCCTGGTTGACACCCATCACGATGGTGATGTCCTCTTCCTTGGCCGGAGCCGAGATGAGGACCTTCTTGGCACCGCCGGTGAGGTGCTTGGCGGCGTCGGCCTTCTTCGTGAAGATGCCGGTGGACTCGATGACGATGTCGACGCCCAGCTCGCCCCACGGGATGTCGGCGGGGTTGCGCTCGGAGAGCACCTTGATGGTGTGGCCGTCGACCGTGATCGTGTCCGCGGTGTGCGACACCTCTGCCTTCAGGCGGCCCAGGATGGTGTCGTACTTGAGCAGATGAGCGGTGGTCGCGGTGTCACCCAGGTCGTTGACAGCCACGATTTCGATGTCCGCGCCCTGCTCGAGCAGTGCACGGAAGTAGTTGCGGCCGATGCGGCCGAAGCCGTTGATGCCTACGCGGATCGTCACGAACCGATCTCCTCGTTGGTACGCCGGCCATGAAGAGCCGGCGAGCTCTGTTTGGGATGTCCCCGACCGCCTACGACCCTACCTCCCTGAGCCCCAGGTGGTGACATCCAGATGCCCCATACACGGCAGGGCGGTCCGTACCCGCCAGTAGGGGTACGGACCGCCCACCGCTGAGATCAAGATCACTCGATTTCGCTATACGGAGCGCATCCCTGTTGACCAGGGACGTCACCCTTTCAGGGCAGGAAGGTCACCCGTCCAGGGAAGCGAGCGCCTTCCTCATCAGAGCCGTACGGTCGGCCGCCGCGGCGACGTGTTCGAGGCCGAAGCCCAGCAGCACGGTGTCGTCCGTGCTGACCGCGCCGAATGTCTGGAACAGCGCCCCGGTGCGCGTCCAGTTCTTGAGGACGGCCGGGCTGCCCGCGGGCGGGCCGGCCGTCTTCCAGGCGCCGAGGGAGGTCTCGAAGCCCTCGGTCTCCTTCGCCGTGCCGCCGACGACGAGCGAGGCGTCGTCGGCGAGGACTCCGTGTCCGCCGGTGCCCGGGTCGGTGACGTAGCTGATCGACAGCTCGACCGTCTTGCCGGCGTAGGCGCTCAGGTCGAAGTTCACCTGCTGCCAGCCATTGGAGGCGCCGGTGAGGCTGTGCCACTGGCCTGAGCTGCCGGACGCGGTGCAGCCGCCGTCCGTGAGGGTGAGGTAGTGCTTCAGCCAGGGGTGCCCATTGACGTAGTAGCCGGCCGCGCACTCCTCCGGCACGGTGGCCTTGGTGGCGCCGCCCGCCTCGGGCAGGGTCGTCCAGTCGTCGGCGCCGGTGGTGTGGGCCTCGACAAGGACGTGGTCGTACCCGGGCTCGGTGTCCCACAGCAACTGGCTGCGCAGCGTGGGCTTGTCGGCGGCCGTGGTGCCGGTGAGGTCCACGGTGCGGGTGAGGCGCTTGTAGCCGTCATTGGTGTGGACGGCCGCCGCCATGGAGGAGCCCGCGTACGGGCCGTACGGGTTCACCGTGCCGGCGAACTGCCCCGCGCCCTCGCTCGCGAACTGCGGGTATGTGTCGGCGGGCAGTTCGCCGGAGGTGACCGCGTAGGTGCCCGCCTTGTCCAGCGGGTTGCCGGGGGCGCCTGCGAGCGTGCCCGTGAAGCCGCCGAGCCTGCCGGAGCCGGTGAAGCCGGTCGCCCCTGGGGTGGAGGTGCGGCTGTAGGCACCCAGGTAGTACTGACTGAAGTCGTTCGACAGGGTGCCGCCGCCGAGGTCGACGCTGCCGCCGGCCTGCTCGCCCGCCTCGATCAGCCGGCCGCCCTCGTTGAGGAAGGCCCGCAGCTGGAGCTGGGTGGCGACGCCCGGGGCGCCCGCGCCCGTGTAGTGGACGACGGTGTCGTAGTGGCTCAGCACGCCGAGCGCGTCGGGCGCGCCCTGCTGGGCGACGTCCCAGACGACCGCCTTGCGGCCGTTGGCCTTGAGCGCGGCGACGTAGCTCTGCGCCTGGGTGGCGGTAGCGCCTTCCTCGGCGACCACGAGGGTGTTCGCCCTGGGCAGCTCGGCCACGGTGTAGGTGAAGCGCTTGCTGGAGACCGGCCTGCCGTTCTTCGTCTCCCCGGTGAACCACACCTCGACCTTGTCGCCCGGGTCGCCGTCCTTGACCTTCGCCCGGTACTCGTCGAAGTAGAGGTTGTCCTCACCGCCGTACGTCTCGCCGCCCTTCCAGGGCTTGAGCGCCATGTCCTCGGTGCGGCCGCCGTTGACGCGGTACCTCAGCTCCTTGTCGCGCAGGGACTTGCGTGCGACGACGGAGATCTCCTGGTCGGCGCCGCGCGAGTACGACGTGGAGAAGGCGGCCGGGGTGAAGTCGGCGGCGCTCATGCCGACCGAGGAGGACGGCCGGTCGGGGTGGGCGGCCGACTCGGCGACGGAGAGCGCGAACGGGACGTTCTTGGCGAACTCCTGCTGGATCAGCTTCTCGTCGTCCGGGAAGGTGAAGACCGACCGGCAGTCGGACGCCTTCCACTCGTCGTTCGGGTCGACGTTCGAGGCGGTCGCGCAGGTCGACATCTCGGGGGTGAACATCGCCAGGCCGTTGACGTTCGCCGCGTGGCCGTCGGCCTCGCCGTTCGTCGTGTACAGCTCGGAGGAGACCTGCGGGTGGTAGCCGGGTACCGCCGGGTTCTCGGGCGTGCCGGCGAGTGCCTTGTACAGGACGTCGTCCGGGGTCTCGGTGGCCACCTGCCAGCCGACTCCGTAGAGGATGAGTTCGGCGGCGGAGTGGTAGTTGATGCCGTACGTGAAGCCGATCCGCTTCTGGAAGGCGTCCAGGGCCTTGGTCTCCGGCTCGGAGCCCGGGCTCGCGCCACGGTAGGTCTCGCTGGTGGGGTTGGGGGACGAGCCCTCGTCGTCGTAGCCCCACTTGTAGGTGAAGTTGCGGTTGAGGTCGACGCCGTCGCCGGTGCCGATGACGCCGTCGCCGTTGTTGTCCCGCAGGTTCTTGCGCCACATGCGGTTGTCGTCGCTCTTGAAGGTGTGGTCGTAGCCGTCGGGGTTGGCCGACAGGAGGAACCACAGCTCGGTGGAGTCGACGATCTTCTTGACGCGCTTGTCCGTCTTGTACTTGTCCAGGTAATGGTGCATCAGGCGCCGGGTCATCTCCGGCGTGATCCACTCGCGCGCGTGCTGGTTGGACATGTAGAGGACGGAGGGCTTGGAGCCGTCCTTCGTCTTCTTCGCGTTCTTGGTGAGCTTCAGGGCGAGGATGTCCTGGCCGTTCACCGTCCTGCCGATGGAGACGACCTTGGTGATGCCGGGGTGCCGCTGCGCGGCGCGGAGGATCTCCTCCTTCAGGCCGCCCCCTCCGCTGTACGGGCGGAACACGCCCTCGGCGGCGTTCTTGACGCGCTTCTCGGCACCTGCGGAGACTTTGTGCTCGGTGAGGCCGACGCCCTGCTTGCGCAGCTTCGTCGCCTGCTGGTCGGTGAGATAGACCTCGACGGTTCCCGTGCCCTTCTCGGGCACCTGCTCGCCGAGTTCGTGGCCGTCCTGGCCGGCCGCCAGCAGCAGGGGTACCTGCTTCTGGGTGACCTCGGCCCGGAAGACCTTGACTTCGTCCGCGTCGGACGGGGCCGAACTTCCCGGTTGTGCCTGGGCGATGGGTGCGATGCTCGCTCCGCCGATCAGGAGCGCGCCGACAGCGAGGATCGATCTCGCTCTTCGTCTCATGAACCCCCCTTGCGTGGGTTCGCCACAGCAGCGAACAGATGCCAGGCTCATGACAGTCCATGATCGAGTCAAGGGTGCCTCAGCGACACGCGAAAGCCGGTGCCGGTCACCCAAGTGGGCGCCGGGCACCGGCTGATTGACGGACTGTGAGATCAGCCGACGAGGTTGTCGGCGAGGTCGTCCGCGAGGTTGGACTCCGTGCCCGGGATGCCGAGGTCGGAGGCGCGCTTGTCGGCCATGGCCAGCAGGCGGCGGATCCGGCCGGCGACGGCGTCCTTGGTCAGCGGCGGGTCGGCGAGCGCGCCCAGCTCCTCCAGGGAGGCCTGCTTGTGCTCCATGCGCAGCCGGCCGGCGGCGGCGAGGTGCTCGGGGACGTCGTCGGCGAGGATCTCCAGGGCGCGCTGCACCCGGGCACCGGCGGCGACGGCCGCACGGGCCGAGCGGCGCAGGTTGGCGTCGTCGAAGTTGGCGAGCCGGTTCGCCGTGGCCCGCACCTCGCGGCGCATCCGGCGCTCCTCCCAGGCCAGCACCGACTCATGGGCACCGAGCCGGGTCAGCAGGGCGCCGATGGCGTCTCCGTCACGGACGACGACCCGGTCCACGCCGCGCACCTCACGGGCCTTGGCGCCGATGTGCAAGCGGCGGGCGGCACCGACCAGCGCGAGCGCGGCCTCGGGACCCGGGCAGGTCACCTCCAGGGAGGAGGAGCGGCCGGGCTCGGTGAGCGAGCCGTGCGCCAGGAACGCGCCACGCCAGGCGGCCTCGGCGTCGCAGGTGGCACCCGAGACCACCTGCGGGGGCAGGCCGCGGATCGGGCGGCCGCGCCCGTCGACCAGGCCGGTCTGGCGGGCCAGCTGGTCCCCACCGGCGATGACGCGCACGACGTAGCGGGAGCCGCGGCGCAGTCCGCCGGGTGCCATCACGATCAGTTCGGAGCTGTGGCCGAAGATCTCCAGGATGTCCCGCTTCAGCCGGCGGGCCGCCATCGCCGTGTCCAGCTCCGCCTCGATCACGATCCGACCGCTCACCAGGTGGAGGCCGCCGGCGAACCGCAGCATGGCGGAGACCTCCGCCTTTCTGCAGCAGGTCCGGGTGACGGGGAGCCGGGAGATCTCGTCCTTCACCGCTGCCGTCATCGCCATGGGCCGATCCTTCCATGCATCCGAAAAATACGGTCGTACGCGGCGGCCAACAGCTCCGGGTCGTGCCTCGGGGTCCCGTCGGGTCTGGCCACCGGCGCCAGCTCGACCGCGGCCCCGAAGCGCTTGGCGGCGTCGGTCAGGGAGTCACGGTCGGGCACGGCGGCCTCGTCGGCCAGCACCACGTCCAGGGCGAGTTTAGGGGCGTGTCGTCCCAAAACCTCCAAATGACGCTGCGGGGAGAAGCCCTCGGTTTCTCCGGGCTGCGGGGCGAGGTTCAGGGAGAGTACCCGGCGTGCCTTGGTCTGCGTGAGCGCGTCCAGCAGCTCGGGCACGAGCAGGTGCGGGATGACCGAGGAGAACCAGGAGCCGGGGCCGAGCACCACCCAGTCGGCGTCCAGGACGGCCTCGACCGCCTCGGGTACGGCGGGCGGGTCGTGCGGCACGACGTGCACGGACTGCACCTCGCCCGGGGTGAGGGCGACGGTGGCCTGCCCGCGGACCGTGTCGACCTCCTCCGGGCGCTCCGGGTCGTGGCCCTTGACCAGGGCCTGGAGCTCCAGCGGGACGGCGGACATGGGCAGCACACGCCCCTGGGCACCCAGCAGGCGCCCGACCAGGTCGAGGGCTTGCACATGATCGCCGAGCTGCTCCCACAGGGCGACGATCAGCAGGTTGCCGACCGCGTGCTCGTGCAGGTCGCCCTGGGACTGGAAACGGTGCTGGATGACCCGGGCCCAGGTCTGGCCCCAGTCGTCGTCACCGCACAGCGCGGCCAGCGCCTTGCGCAGGTCGCCGGGCGGCAGCACGCCCAGCTCGTCGCGGAGCCGGCCGCTGGAGCCGCCGTCGTCGGCCACGGTGACGACGGCGGTGAGATCGCCGGTGATGCGGCGCAGCGCTGCCAGCGAGGCGGACAGACCCATGCCGCCACCAAGGGCGACGACCTTGGGCTGAGCGCCCCTGCGGCGTGGTCTGCCGCCCCGGGCCTCGGCGGGCCGGCCGGCCCGTGCGTCGGTGGAGCCGTCGGGCACCACCCGGCGCAGCCGGCTCAGCCGCGGAGTACGTCGTGTCATTCGCGTCCCATGTCCCGGTGTACGACCACTGTCTCCACGCCCTCGGACGCGAGCCGGGCGGCGAGCTTCTCCGACATGGCGACCGAGCGGTGCTTGCCACCCGTGCAGCCCACGGCGATGGTCACGTAGCGCTTGCCCTCACGGCGGTAGCCGGTGGCGACGAGCTGGAGGAGCTCCGTGTACCGGTCGAGGAACTCCTTGGCTCCGGGCTGGTTGAAGACGTACCCGGAGACCTCCTCGTTGAGGCCCGTGAACGGGCGCAGCTCCGGGACCCAGTGCGGGTTCGGCAGGAAGCGGCAGTCGACGACGAGGTCGGCGTCGACCGGCAGGCCGTACTTGTAGCCGAAGGACATCACCGTGGCCCGCAGCTCCGGCTCCTCCTCGCCCGCGAACTGGGCGTCCATCTTGGCCCGCAGCTCGTGCACGTTCAGGCTGGAGGTGTCGATCACCAGGTCGGCGTCGCCGCGCAGCTCGCGCAGCAGTTCCCGCTCGGCGTCGATGCCGTCGACGATCCGGCCGTCGCCCTGGAGGGGGTGCGGGCGGCGGACCGACTCGAAGCGGCGCACCAGGGCATCGTCGGAGGACTCCAGGAAGACGATCCTCCGGGTGACGTTCTTCGCCTCCAGGTCGGCGAGGGACTCGCGGAGGTTGTCGAAGAAGCGGCGGCCGCGGACGTCGACGACGACGGCGATCCGGGCCACGTTGCCCTGGGAGCGGGCGCCGAGCTCCACCATGGTGGGGATCAGCGCGGGCGGCAGGTTGTCGACGACGAACCAGCCGAGGTCCTCCAGACACTTCGCGGCCGTCGAGCGGCCCGCCCCGGACATGCCGGAGATGATCACCAGCTCGGGGATGGCCGCCTCCGGGACCGGGGCCTTGTCGTTGGGCGTGCCCGTGCTCACCTGTGCTCCGTCTCCGGCTTGCCGTTCTTGCCCGTCGTGCTCGTTCACGTTCATGTCTCCTGCCCCCGTCGTTCGTCCGGGGCTCCCATCGTCACGGGTTCCCCACTGGCACCCATGGTGCCGGGTTCCGCGCCGGCATCCGTGCCGGGTTCCTCTTCCATGATCTCTCCAGTCGCCGTGTTGACGGCGGGTGCGGCCGGGGCCGCCTGGGCGAGGGCCGCCGCGATGGTCTCGGCGGTCTTCCGGCCTATGCCGGGAACCTCGCAGATCTGGTCGATCGTGGCGGATCGCAATTTCTTCAACGAACCGAAGTGTTTCAGGAGTGCCTGCTTCCGCGTGTCCCCGAGTCCCGGCACGTCGTCCAGGGGGCTGGAGCGGAAGCGCTTGGCCCGCTTCGCGCGCTGGTAGGTGATCGCGAACCGGTGGGCCTCGTCACGGACCCGCTGGAGCAGGTAGAGGCCCTCGCTGGTGCGGGGCAGGACCACCGGGTCGTCGTCGCCGGGCAGCCAGACCTCCTCCAGGCGCTTGGCGAGGCCGCACACGGCGATGTCGTCGATACCGAGCTCGTCCAGGGCCCGCCGGGCGGCCGCGACCTGGGGGGCGCCGCCGTCGACGACGACGAGCTGGGGCGGGTAGGCGAACTTCTTGGGGCGGCCGTCGTCCTCGGTGAGGCCGGGCCCGACGATCTCGCCGTTGCTGTTGATCTCAGGGGTGTTGTCCTCGGGGGTGTCCGCGCCCTCGCCGTCGGTCCACTCGCCCGTCTTCTCCTTCTCGGCGAGGTAGCGCCGGAAGCGGCGGGTGATCACCTCGTGCATGGAGCGGACGTCGTCCTGCCCGGCGAAGCCCTTGATCTGGAAGCGCCGGTACTCGCTCTTGCGGGCGAGGCCGTCCTCGAAGACGACCATGGACGCCACGACGTCGTCGCCCTGGAGGTGGGAGATGTCGTAGCACTCGATCCGCAGTGGGGCGCTGTCGAGGTCGAGGGCGTCGGCGATCTCCTCCAGGGCACGCGAGCGCGTGGTCAGGTCGGAGGCGCGCTTGGTCTTGTGCAGGACGAGCGCCTGCTGCGCGTTGCGCTGGACCGTCTCCATGAGGGCCTTCTTGTCGCCGCGCTGCGGGATGCGCAGGGAGACGATCGAGCCGCGCCGCCCGGTGAGCCACTCCTGGACGGGCTCCACGGGGTCGGGCAGGGCCGGGACCAGGACCTCTTTGGGGACGGCGTCGCCGGTCTCCTCGCCGTAGAGCTGCTGCAGGGCGTGCTCCACGAGGGCGCCGGTGGTGATCTCCTCCACCTTGTCGGTGACCCAGCCGCGCTGGCCGCGCACGCGTCCGCCGCGTACGTGGAAGATCTGGACGGCCGCCTCCAGCTCGTCCTCGGCGACCGCGATCAGGTCGGCGTCGGTCGCGTCGGCGAGCACGACCGCGCTCTTCTCCATGGCCTTCTTCAGGGCCCCGATGTCGTCGCGCAGCCGGGCCGCCCGCTCGTACTCCATCTCGTCGGCCGCTTCCACCATCTGCTTCTCCAGGCGGCGGATGTAGGTGTTCGTGCGGCCGGTCATGAAGTCGCAGAACTCGTCGGCCAGTTCGCGGTGCTCCTCGGCGGAGACCCGGTCCACGCAGGGGGCCGAGCACTTGCCGATGTAGCCGAGGAGGCAGGGGCGGCCGGTGCGGGCGGCGTTCTTGAAGACACCGGCCGAGCACGTGCGCACGGGGAAGACGCGCAGGAGCAGATCGACCGTGTCGCGGATCGCCCACGCGTGCCCGTACGGCCCGAAGTAGCGGACGCCCTTCTTCTTGTGACCGCGCATCACCTGCACGCGCGGGTACTCCTCGTTCATCGTCACCGCGAGGTACGGGTAGCTCTTGTCGTCGCGGTACTTGACGTTGAACCGGGGGTCGTACTCCTTGATCCAGGAGTACTCCAGCTGGAGCGCCTCGACCTCCGTGGACACCACCGTCCACTCCACGGACGCGGCCGTGGTGACCATGGTCCGGGTGCGCGGGTGCATTCCGGCCACGTCCTGGAAGTAGTTCGCCAGGCGCTGGCGCAGGCTCTTCGCCTTTCCGACGTAGATCACCCGGCGGTGCTCGTCGCGGAACCTGTAGACCCCCGGCGTGTCGGGGATCTCACCCGGTTTGGGGCGGTAGCTGGAGGGGTCGGCCATGTCTCACACCCTACTGGCGAGCACCGACAGTCCGACGGGAGCGCGGGGCACGATCACGGGCTTGGCGGGTGGCAGTTTCCAACGGCATGTCCCGCTGCGGGGATTACGGCGGGCCGGTAGCGGGAATGCAGGCTTCCCACGGGGACACGGCGGCGTCCGGCGGACGAGGGCCGTGTCGGTGCAGGCACAGGTTGTCAGTGCGGACCGGCCGCTTCCCCCACGGAGCGGGCGGGCCACGGGTCGGAGGGCTGCGCAGATGAAGCAGATGCGGATCGAGAAATCCCGGCGGACGGTCCGTGCCCGCCGGTACGCGGACGAGCCGTTCGCGCTGCGCGACGCCCTGGACCCGCGCGACCCCGACATAGTGCGGGCCAAGCGTCTCGCCCTCGAGGAACAGGGCGGCAACGACCGCTCCTAGAGACTCACCGTCTGCCGCGAACGCCCGGGGTGCAAGCCGCCCCGGGCGTTCGCATGTCCGGCCGGGCGTACATCACTGTCCGGCATCAGGTGTTGTCGGGACCAGGTCAACACGCTTCAATGCGGTGGAACTCGGGGCAGCCGTTGCCGACTCACAGAGAGGCCCCTGCATGCCGCACGCCACACAGCACGCGGATGTCGCCAGCGCGGACCTGGACTCGGCCCTGCGAGGCGGCCCCTTCCACGTCGCCCTGCGTGCGGCGATCGCGGCCCGCGGGCTGCCACTGCAACGCGTGCAGCACCATCTGTCCCGCCACGGCGTGAAGGTCGGTGTCACGAGCCTGAGTTACTGGCAGCAGGGGGCCAGGCGTCCCCAGCGCCCCGAGTCGCTGCGAGCCGTCCGTGCGCTCGAAGAGATCCTGGAGCTTCCCGAGGAGTCGCTGATCAGACTGCTCGCCGAGTCCGACGCCGGCGCGTCCGGGCAGCGGTCCGCGGCCCGGTCGTATCGATCCCTCGTGGAGGCCTCCGGGGCCCTGGACCAGCTGCTGGCCGAGCTGGACTGCCCGCCGGACGGGGGCCTGCACACCCTCGGGCACCACGAGCGGCTGCGGATCGGCGCGCGGCGTGAACTGGCCGAACGGGAGTCGCACCACATCGTGCGCGCCCACCGGGACGGCATCGACCGCTTCGTCGCCGTCCATCACGGTGACCGTGGGGCCTCGCCGGAGCACATGCGGGTGCACGCCCTGGAGAACTGCCGTACGGGGCGTGTCCGTTGGCACCGCGACACCGGCATGCTCGCCGCCGAGCTGCTCTTCGACATCCGGCTGCGGGCCGGGGACACGTTCCTCTTCCGCTACGGCGTCGAGGACGGGACGGCGGACGAGGCGCGCGAGTACGTCCGCGGTTTCGACGTCCCCGGCGGTCAGTACGCGCTCCAGGTGTGCTTCGACGCGGCGGCCCTGCCGGTGCGCTGCCACCGGTTCGCGCAGCACTCGGCGGCGGCACCGCGCAGTGGCTGCCAGGACCTGGCGCTGAGCGGACGGCACCGGTCGGTGCACGTGGTCGAGCCGCGCGTACGGGCCGGGTTCCTGGGGATCGGCTGGGACTGGGAGTAGGCGTCACGACGGCGGGTCCGGGTCCGGGTCCGGAGGCCTGTGGACGCGGTCTCCCAGGCTCGGCCCTGGGACTGGTCCGGCGTGTCCGGCGGCCACGTAAACGTTTGCGCAAGCGTTTACGTCCGCCGACGGATGCGATACGTTCCCCGCCGGGCCACCTGCAGCGGAGGAGGGAACGGCATGGCGACCATGGCCGACGTCGCGCGGAGCGCCGGTGTCTCCGTGGCGACCGTCTCCCACGTGCTGAACGGCACCCGGCCGGTGCTGCCGCACACCCGGCAGGCGGTCCTGGACGCCGTGGAGGAGCTCGGTTACACCACGAACACGCTGGCCCGCTCCCTGGTGACCTCCCGCACCCGTTCCATCGGGCTGGCGGTGTCGGCGATCAGCAACCCGTACTTCACGGAGATCCTCCAAGGCGTCGAGGCCGGTGCCCTGGAACACGGCTACAGCCTGCTGATCGCCGATCCGCACGACGACCCGGAGCACGAGCGCAAGGTCGTCCGGCTGCTGCACGAGCGCCGGGTGGACGGCATGATCGTCGCGCCCTCTGCGGATCCGCGCGGGCTGCTCGCCTACCTGGAGCGGCACGACGTACCGGCGGTGTTCCTCGACCGGCTGGTCGACGCCCCGGCGGACGGCGGTCCGCGTTTCGACCAGGTGTGCGCCGACAACGCCGAACCGACGTCCCGGCTGGTCACTCATCTCGCCGTCCTCGGCCACCGGCGGATCGGGCTGGTCGCCGGACGGCCCGGGTTCAGCACCACGAGCGAGCGGATCACCGGCTACCGGACCGGTCTCGCCTTCGCGGGACTGCCGTACGACGAACGGCTCCTGGTGCACGGCGACTCGGAGACGGCCGGTGGCGAAGAGGCAGCCGCGGCCCTGCTGTCGCTCGCCGTGCCGCCCACCGCGATGATCACCGGCAACAACGCCATGACCATCGGGGCGCTGCGTGCCCTGCGTGCCGGCGGCCTGTCCGTGCCGGGTGACATCGCGCTCTGCTGTTTCGACGACTTCGCCTGGGCGGATCTGTTCTCGCCCCGGCTCACCGCGATCGCGCAGCCCAGCAAGGAGATCGGCGCCCGGGCCGTACGTGTGCTCCTGGAGCGTCTCGCCGAGCCGGACCGGCCGGCGCGGACGGTGCGGCTCCCCTCCGCCTTCGTCCATCGCACCTCGTGCGGCTGCCCCGAGGAGTCCGGGCAGCCCGTCCGGTTCGAGCAGTCCGCACAGCCCGAGAGAGGAACCGTCGCATGATCGTCGTCGCCGGTGAGGCACTGATCGACCTGGTACCGCGGGGCGCGGGTGCGCTGGCGGCGCTGCAGCCGGCGCTCGGCGGCGGCCCGTACAACACGGCCGTCGCGCTGGGCCGCCTCGGCTCCCCCGCCGCCTTCTGCTCCCGGGTGTCGTACGACGCCTTCGGGGAGGCGCTGCTGGACCGGCTGCGGGAGACCGGGGTCGGCGTGTCGTCGGTGCAGCGCGGCGCCGAGCCGACGACCCTCGCCGTCGCCACGGTCGGTGTGGACGGCTCGGCGGCGTACTCCTTCTATGTGGACGGGACGGCGGACCGGTTGTTCGCGGCGCCCTCCGCGCTGCCGCCGGGCACCCGTGCGGTCTCTTTCGGGACCTGTTCGCTGGTGCTGGAGCCCGGGGCGAGCGCATACGAGGAGCTGATGCGTTCGGCGGCCGCGCAGGGCGTTCTCACCGCACTGGACCCGAACATCAGGGCCGGGCTGATCCCGGACGCGGACGCCTACCGGGCGCGGTTCAAGAGCTGGCTGCCGTCGGTGTCGCTGCTGAAGCTGTCCGCCGAGGACGCCCAGTGGCTCGGCGGCACGCCCCAGGAGTGGCTGGCGGCCGGCCCGGCAGCGGTAGTGATCACCCGGGGCGGCGACGGGCTGACCGTCTTCACCGCCGACGGCGGCGAGTACTCCGTGCCGGGCGAGCGGGTGGAGGTCGTGGACACGATCGGCGCCGGCGACACGGTCAATGCGGCGCTGCTGCACGGGCTCGCGGTACGCGACGCCCTCAGCGAGCGGGCCTTGGCCGCACTGGGGTCCGACGGCTGGACGGAACTGCTGGGCTTCGCGGCCCGCGCCGCGGCGGTCACCTGCTCTCGGGCAGGGGCGGAGCCGCCGTACCCGCACGAGCTGGACGGCTGAATCCGCTCAGCCGGCTCGACGTCGAAAGCGCCCGACGATGACGTACCGCTCGACGCGGATGTCGGGTGAGGGTGCGGACTGGACGATGGAGAGCGAGCTGACGATCGGCGGGGTGACCCGGCCGGTGACGCCGGTCGTGGAGTTCGGCGGGCTGGTCGAGGTGCCCATGGACGGCAGCCGGCACGCCTGGTTCGAGGCGACGGGTGAGATCCGGCGCGGCGAGTCCGGGCTCGACTTCGCTCCGGGGCTGCTCGGGGAAGTGGTGAAGATCCCGCTCGACACGCAGTTCGTGGGGCCGAGGAACGGCTGAACGACTCAAGCACAGCCGAGGCGCTGTGCCCCGCGGGAGATCGTCACCGATGATCCCGTGGGCGCACAGCGCCTCGGCGCGGTCCTCAGCTCTTGCTGGTCCGCGTCGTCTTCTTCGCGGCGGTCTTCGTCGCGGTCTTCTTCGCCCTGGCCTGCGCCGGGACCGTCTTCTTGGCCGCCGTCTTCTTCGCCGCCGCCTTGCGCGGCGCCTTCACCGAGGACGCGTCGCTGATGCGGTCGGCGCCGAGGACCTCCCTGAGGAACTTGCCGGTGTGGCTGGTCGGGACACCGGCGACCTGCTCGGGCGTGCCCTCCGCGACAACCAGGCCGCCGCCCGCACCGCCCTCGGGGCCCATGTCGACGATCCAGTCGGCGGTCTTGATCACGTCGAGGTTGTGCTCGATGACGATGACCGTGTTGCCCTTGTCGACCAGTCCGGACAGGACCGTCAGCAGCTTGCTGATGTCCTCGAAGTGCAGTCCGGTGGTCGGCTCGTCGAGGACGTAGACCGTACGGCCGGTGGAGCGGCGCTGGAGCTCGCTGGCGAGCTTGACGCGCTGGGCCTCGCCGCCGGACAGGGTGGTCGCGGACTGGCCGAGCCGGACGTAGCCGAGGCCGACGTCCTTCAGGGTCTTCATGTGGCGGGAGATCGCGGGGACCGCCTCGAAGAACTCCGTGGCCTCCTCGATCGGCATGTTCAGGACGTCGGCGATGGACTTGCCCTTGTAGTGGACCTCCAGGGTCTCCCGGTTGTACCGGGCGCCGTGGCAGACCTCGCACGGGACGTACACGTCCGGGAGGAAGTTCATCTCGATCTTGATGGTGCCGTCGCCCGAGCAGTTCTCGCAGCGGCCGCCCTTGACGTTGAAGGAGAAGCGGCCGGGCAGATAACCGCGGACCTTCGCCTCGGTGGTCTCGGCGAACAGCTTGCGGATGTGGTCGAAGACGCCGGTGTAGGTGGCCGGGTTGGAGCGCGGGGTGCGGCCGATGGGCGACTGGTCGACGTGCACGACCTTGTCGACCAGGTCGTCGCCGTCCACGCGCGTGTGCCGACCGGGTACGTTCCTCGCGCCGTTCAGCTCGCGGGCCAGGTGCGTGTACAGGATGTCGTTGACCAGGGTCGACTTGCCGGAGCCGGACACGCCGGTGACGGCGGTGAGCACACCCAGCGGGAAGGACACGTCGATGTCCTGGAGGTTGTTCTCCCGGGCGCCGTGCACGGTGAGCTGCCGGGACGGGTCCAGCGGGCGCCGGATGTCGGGCAGCGGGATGGCCTTCTTGCCGGACAGGTACTGACCGGTCTGCGACTCGGCGTTGGCGAGCAGTTCCTTCAGGGAGCCGCTGTGCACGACCTTGCCGCCGTGCTCACCGGCGCCGGGGCCGATGTCGACGATCCAGTCGGCGGTCTTGATGGTGTCCTCGTCGTGCTCGACGACGATGAGCGTGTTGCCCATGTCGCGCAGCCGGACCAGGGTCTCGATCAGGCGGTGGTTGTCGCGCTGGTGCAGACCGATGGACGGCTCGTCGAGGACGTACAGGACGCCGACCAGGCCGGAGCCGATCTGGGTGGCCAGGCGGATGCGCTGGGCCTCGCCGCCGGAGAGGGTGCCGGCCGCGCGGTTCAGCGAGAGGTAGTCCAGGCCGACGTCGACCAGGAACCGCAGCCGTTCGTTGACCTCCTTCAGCACGCGCTCGGCGATCTTCTTGTCGCGGGCGGTGAGCTTCAGTTCGCCCAGGAAGTCCGCGCAGTCGCTGATCGACATCGCGGAGACCTCGGCGATGGACTTGTCCATGATCGTGACCGCGAGGACGATCGGCTTCAGGCGTGTGCCCTCACAGGTGGGGCAGGGCACCTCGCGCATATAGCCCTCGAAGCGCTCACGGCTGGAGTCGCTCTCGGCCTCGCTGTGCCGGCGCTTGACGAAGGGGATGGCGCCCTCGAAAGCCGTGGTGTACCGGCGCTCGCGCCCGTAGCGGTTGCGGTAGCGGACCTCGACCTGGGTCTTGTGGCCGTGGAGCAGGGCCTTCTTGGCGCGCTGCGGCAGGCCCGCGAAGGGGATGTCCGTACGGAAGCCCAGCGCGTCGGCCAAGGCGCCGATGAGGCGGCCGAAGTAGTCCTTGGTGTGGCCGTGCGACCAGGGGTGGATGGCGCCTTCGTCGAGGCTCTTGTCCTCGTCCGGGACGATCAGCTCCGCGTCGACCTCCATGCGCGTGCCGATGCCGGAGCAGTCCGGGCAGGCGCCGAAGGGCGAGTTGAAGGAGAAGGAACGGGGCTCCAGCTCCTCGAAGGAAAGGTCGTCGTACGGGCAGTACAGGTGCTCCGAGTACATGCGCTCGCGCTCGGGGTCGTCCTCGGGGAGGTCGACGAAGTCGAGCACGACCATGCCGCCGGACAGGCCGAGGGCGGTCTCCACGGAGTCGGTGAGACGGCGCTTGGCGCCCTCCTTGACCGTGAGGCGGTCGACGACCACCTCGATGGTGTGCTTCTCCTGCTTCTTCAGCGTGGGCGGGTTCGAGAGCTGGATGGTCTCGCCGTCCACCCGCGCGCGTGAGTAGCCCTTGGTCTGGAGCTCGGCGAAGAGATCGACGAACTCGCCCTTGCGCTCGCGCACCAGTGGCGAGAGCACCTGGAAGCGGCTGCCCTCGGGCAGCTCCAGGACCTTGTCGACGATGGCCTGCGGCGACTGGCGGGAGATCGGGCGGCTGCACTCGGGGCAGTGCGGCTTGCCGATGCGTGCGAAGAGCAGCCGCAGGTAGTCGTAGACCTCGGTGATGGTGCCGACCGTGGAGCGCGGGTTGCGCGAGGTCGACTTCTGGTCGATGGAGACCGCCGGGGAGAGGCCCTCGATGAAGTCGACGTCCGGCTTGTCCATCTGGCCGAGGAACTGCCGGGCGTAGGAGGAGAGCGACTCCACGTAGCGCCGCTGCCCCTCGGCGAAGATGGTGTCGAAGGCCAGCGAGGACTTGCCCGACCCCGACAGGCCCGTGAAGACGATGAGCGAGTCGCGCGGGAGGTCGAGCGAGACGTTCTTGAGGTTGTGCTCGCGCGCTCCACGAACGATGAGACGGTCGGCCACGCCGGTCCGCACCTTTCTTGAGAGAAGTGACAGGGGCGGGGCCCCCGTCTTTTCTCAGACTAGGGGGAGCCACTGACAACGCCGGGCGGATTCACGGGTTGCCAACAAACCCCGGCTCTCCAGCATGCCCGACGCCACGTCCGACCATATAGCACGTGCATTCGATTTACGGCACTCGTTCACCACCTTCACCCAAAGGTGTGGCGGGGCTAGGGTCAGCACCATGGTTGATCACGGTCATGACCTGGCGTCTGTACATGACGCTACGGAGCGGCTGCTCCTCGCAGTCGGCAAACTGGACAACGCGTCTGTGACGCAGCCGTCACGGCTTCACGGCTGGACCCGCGGCCACGTCCTCGCCCACCTCGCCCGCAACGCGGACGCCCTCGTGAACGTCCTCGAAGGGCGCCCCATGTACCTCTCGGGCGAGGCCCGGGACGCCGACATCGAGCGGGACGCCCCACGCGCCCTCGACGTCCAGCTCGCCGACCTGCGCGAGAGCGCGGCCCGCTTCCAGGAGACCGGGGCCGCCCCGGCGGACTGGTCGCGCACGGTGGAGCTGCGCAACGGGGTCACGGACTCCGCGTCCAGGGTGCCGTTCCGACGCTGGGTGGAGGTGGAGCTGCATCACGTGGACCTGGGGATCGGGTACGAGCTGGAGGATCTGCCGGCGGAGTTCACCGAGCGGGAGATCGTCTTCCTGGCCGACCGGTTCGCCGGGCATTCCGACGTACCGCCCACGCGCCTCACGGACGGCACGCGCGTGTGGAGCACGGGACAGGAGGCGGGTGACGGCCCCGAGGTGACCGTCACCGGCTCCCCGGCCGATCTGCTGGGCTGGCTCGCCGGCCGCCGTGCCGGATCCGCGCTGGAGGTGGCCGGGGGCGCGCTTCCGGCGCTGCCCCCGCTCTAGGTCCCGGAGCTCCAGGACCGTGGCCGCTCCCCCGGCTATAGGCTGGCGGACATGACGTACAGCGGAGAGGTGACGGTCGGCGGGCCCGCCGACGTGCACGAGCTCAAGGACCTGATGATCACCAAGATCGCGGTCGGTCCGATGAACAACAACGCCTATCTGCTGCGCTGCCGGGCCACGGACGAGCAGTTGCTGATCGACGCCGCGAACGAGGCGGACACGCTGCTCGGCATGATCGGTGGCGACGGCATCGCGTCCGTCGTCACCACCCACCAGCACGGCGACCACTGGCAGGCGCTGGCCGAGGTCGTGGCGGCCACCGGCGCCCGCACGTACGCGGGCCGGGACGACGCCGACGGCATCCCCGTACGGACCGACGTGCTGGTCGACGACGGCGACACCATCCGGGTGGGGCGCGTGGAACTCACCGCGCGCCACCTGGTCGGGCACACGCCCGGCTCGATCGCCCTCGTCTACGACGACCCGCACGGGCATCCCCATGTGTTCACCGGGGACTGCCTGTTCCCCGGGGGGCCCGGGCGGACAACACGTCCCGAGGACTTCGAGTCGTTGATGTCGGGCCTGGAAGCGAAGGTCTTCGTGCTCCCGGACGAGGCCTGGATCTACCCGGGCCACGGCAACGACACCACGCTCGGCGCCGAGCGGCCTCACCTCGGCGAGTGGCACGAGCGAGGCTGGTAGGTCGGCGGCATCGCCGCCCCGGTGCTCTCAAGGAAATAGCCGCGTCTCTGGCAGTCGGTCGGAGCCAGCAGCCACCGCACAAAGCGGTCAGCCGAAGAGCCCCGCACCCGCCGCGATCGCCGGTCCTCGGGGTCGGTGGCCGAGCAGCGCCGGCCGGGCAGCCCCCCCCCCGCAGTCCATCGCTCCCGACTTTGGGTGGTAGTCGTAGGTCCACTTCGCGCCCTCGGAGCCGGTGGTGGTGTCGGTCTGCGACATCATGTTGCCCGAGGTGTCGTAGCCATTGGTGACCTTGTCGCCGCTGGCGGAGGTGAAAGTCTCGGGGTAGTGGCCCCCGGCCTTCCGGGTCCAGGCCATCGTGGACTGCGCGCCGGTGGGCTGGGTCGCCGACTTCGGATTGAAGGAGTCGTCGCAGTCGAACCTGACGGTGTTACCCGGAGTCGATCCGACCCCATGCCGTCGACCGCGCTGTTGACGTTGTTGTCCGGACCCCACGTCTTGGAACGCTCGTGGCCCAGCGGGTCGGGTGGTCTTCCAGCGGGCGTCGACCGTCTTCTCAGTGTTCTTGCCGCGGGGGTCGTGATCCGGGCGACACCCTGTCCCTCACTGCCGGGCTGCGGGAGGATGTAGCGGAAGGCGGTGGTGGCACCGGTTCCGGCGGTCTTGTCGACGACGCGGGTGATCGAGGCGAGCCGGTTGGTGTCCCAGGGGAGGCTGCACCAGGCCCGCAGCCGGAAGTAGCCGACTCGGTCGGCGGCGTCGAAGCGGCGGGCGCCGGCACTGAGGAACGCCGCTCCGGGGAACGCGGTCGCGGCGACGGTCAGCACGCCCCACCTCGCAGAGTGGCGCGCACGAGGCTGGTAACCGTCCAACGCCCGACCGCCCCTGTTTCGAAACCGAAGCGGGGGCGGTCGCGCGTTCAGGCCCGTTCCGCGCTCGGGAGGGTCATGACCCACGGACGGTGTCCTCCAGAGCACCGTCACCGACGCCGGCAGCGGTGACCGCCATGATCAGGGGGACTGTTGCATGAGCTGCGGTCTGCCGGGCCGGGTTCACCTGGCAGGCAGCGGATGCTCCCACTTCTCCGCAATCCATCCCTTCGGCTCCCAGCCGTACTACGGGCCCGAAAACACCCGCACACAGCTGGAGGCCGCGCTCAAGCGGGCTGCGACCGCCGCTGTCAGCCCACGGCCATGGCCTCCGGGCCGCCCCGGAGGAGAGCCCTGGGACGGCGCGGAGGCCGGGGACGGTGAGGTGTGCCGGCAGAAAATCCGCGTGGCCGTGGACCGTGGACCAAGCCCGCGTCCTACGCGTCTCGCACCGCCGGGTTCCTGCCCGACGCGCCTGGCGGGCGGTCAGACGGAGGCGGTGCCCGTCGCTCCGGCGGGCGCGTCCCCGGCGATCCAGTGGACGCCCCGCCGGCGATCCAGTGACCTGGGTCGGAGATATTCAGGTAGTTCTCGCGAGCTGCCTGGCGTGCCGGAGGCCGGATTCCAGCAAGCCTCCGGACCTGGCAGCCGCACGGCATCCGGTTGACGGCCTCCGATCTGACAAGAAATCTCTGACTCAGGTCACTAGCGGGTGGACCCGGTGTGCTCCCGCACAGTCGCCGCCTCGTTCGCCGTGGTCCCGGCCCCCGGCTCGGGGTTGTGCTTCGCGAAGCCGCGCCGGCCCGGCAGGATGGCGAGGACGATCAGTGTTCCGGCGGCCATGATGATCCCGCCGATGAGGCTGGTCTGGGCGACTCCGTGGGCGAAGGCCTGGTGGACGGCGTCCACGGCGGCCTGGGCCTGCTGGGGCCCGGCGGAGGGATCCTGCCCGACCCGCTGTGCGACGGCCAGGCCGGCGCCGACCGAGTCCTTGGCGGTCTCCATCGCCTCCGCCGGGAGCCGGTTGCCCACCAGGTCGGTCAGCTCGTCCCGGTAGGCCGTGCCCAGCAGCGAGCCCAGCACCGCGATGCCCAGCGCCCCGCCCAGCTCCAGCGCGGTGTCGTTGACACCGCCGCCGACGCCCAGCTCGGACTCGGGGAAGGAGCCCATGATCGTGTCGGTCGCCGGAGAGATGCTCAGTCCGAGCGCGAGGCCCAGCATCATCAGCGGCACCAGGAAGTCCCCGTACGTCGACCCCTTGTCGATCTGGGTGAGCAGGAACATGCCCGCCGTGCCGACGGCCAGGCCGGTCACGACCATCGGCTTCACGCCCAGCTTCGGGGTGAGCATCCCGGTCAGCGCGGACCCGAGGAACACCGCACCGCCCAGCGGCAGCAGCCGTACACCCGTGTCCAGGGCGCCGTAGCCGAGGACGAACTGCAGGAACTGCGTCACGTAGTAGATCACGGCGAACATGCCGAAGAAGAAGAACAGCACCGCGAGCATCGAGCCGCTGAAGGGGCGCAGCGCGAACTTGCGGACGTCCAGCATCGGGTGCGGGTGCCGCAGCTCCCAGGCGACGAAGGCGACCAGACCGACACCGGCGACCACGGCCGCGGTGACGGGGCCGACGCCCCAGCCGGAGTGCGGGCCCTCGATGGCGGCGTAGATCAGGGAGCCGACGGTGACGATCGACAGCAGACCACCGACGTAGTCGATCCGGCCCATGCCCTCCGCCTTGGACGGCGGTACCAGGGCGAGCGCGCCGAACACGGCGGCGAGGGCGATCGGCACGTTGATCAGGAAGGTCGAGCCCCAGGCGTGGTCCTCAAGCAGCCAGCCGGAGACCAGCGGGCCGACGGCTACCGCCACCCCGGAGGTCGCGGCCCAGGCGGTGATGGCCTTGGCCCGCTCGCTCCGGGGGAAGGTCGCGACCACCAGGGACAGCGTGGCCGGCATCACGACCGCCGCACCCACACCCATGATCGCGCGGGCCACGATGACCAGCGAGGTCTCGTCGACCACGCTCCCCATCACCGAACCGCCGGCGAAGATCAACAGACCCAGCACCAGCGCGCCACGCCGACTGTACTTGTCACCGATCGCACCCAGCACCAGCATCAGCGCCGCGTACGGAACGGTGTAGGAGTCGACGACCCACTGCAGATCACTGCTGCTCAGGCCCAGGTCGGTGGTCATGTCGGGGGCGGCCACGATCAGCGACGTGTTCGCCATCACCGTGATCAGCAGGCTCAGGCACAGCACGAGCAGCGCCCACCAGCGCCGCGCGTACGGCCCGGTCATCTTCTCCACGGGGGTGTTCGCAAGGAAGGGCATCAGTAACTCCTGAGGGGGACGGGGCAGACAAGCAAAATCACTTGGTCGCCCGTAGGCGAGCGGGCGACGGGCTGAGATCTCCGGGCTTCAAGATCATCCTGTGGCCCCTGGTGCGCTTCCCTCAGCGATCTCCTGGAGGGCCGCGTCGGTGTCCGCGGTGGCCAGCGTCCTGTTGATGTCGGCGCCGGCCAGTGCGCCGGCCGCTGCGGAGGCCCCGACCTGGGCGACCAGATCGGTGACGTTGCCGGCCACCCACACACCCGGCACCTCGGTGGTGCCGGCCGTGCCGGAGGCGAAACCGCTGCCCTTGCCCGGCAGGTCCTGCACCGGCAGGCCCAGACCTTCCAGACCCTGGGTGCGGGCCTGCATCGGCGCGGCGACCGCGACGACGCGGCGGGCCACGACCTGGCCGTCGGCCAGGCGCACCCCGGCGAGGGCACCGCCGGCGTCGTTGACGACCTCGGTGACCGGGGTGTCGATGACGCGGATGCCGCGGGCGGCGAAGCGGGCGCGGCTGTCCTCGTCCAGGTCGGTGCCGTGGGTGAAGTAGGTCAGGTCCTCGGTCAGCTGACGGAACAGATACGCGTGGTTGATGGAGGCGGGGCCGGTGGCGAGGATGGCGATGGGCTCGTCGCGCACCTCCCAGCCGTGGCAGTACGGGCAGTGCACCACACTGTGCCCCCAGTGCTCGGCGAGCCCGGGCACCTGTGGCAGCACATCCTTCAGGCCGGTGGCCACCAGGATGCGGCGGGCGGTGATGTGGCGGCCGTCGGCCAGGGTGACGGTGAACCGCAGGTCCCCGTCCGCCGACGGGGCGGCGGACTCGGCCGAGACCACCTCGCCGTTAACGATGCGTCCGCCGTACTGGCGCACCTGCTCCCGGCCCCGTCGAAGGATCTCGGAGGGCGGGGTGCCGTCCAGGGCGAGGAGGCCGTGCACGGCCTGGGCGGGCGCGTTGCGCGGGGAGCCGCTGTCGATCACGACGACCGAGCGCCGGGAGCGGGCGAGGATCAGCGCACCGTTCAGCCCCGCGGCGCCCCCGCCGATCACCACCGCGTCGACGCTCCCCTCGGCCAGTGCGTCGCTCGCGTACGGAGGAGTCGCCGCAGTCACGGCCTCCTGCCTTTCCTTGTCAGTCATGGTTCGGTCGACCCTTCGAGTTCTGGGTGGTGGGAGAGGGGGTCAGCTGTTCAGGAAGCCGAGGATGTGATCGGCGACCGCCTTGGGCTGTTCGAGGTGCAGGAAGTGCCCGCGCCGAGAACAGCCCGACGTTCGTGACGTACAGATCCAGTCCGGCGATGGAACTCGCCGTCGCCAGGATCAGACGGGCCTTACCGGCCTGGAAGGCGTCGCAACGTTGGGCGGCGCGGAGGAGCGCAAAGGCATGGGTTGCTCTCCATCGCGCCAGGCGTACACACCCCCTGCCCGATGAGCTCAGGATGGTTGTGTACTGAACAGTCGGAAACCTAGATGGTTCTGTACCGGGTTGTCAAGAAGGGTGGGTCGGCTTTACCTTCGATGCATGGCCAGACCACGAAGCTTCGACCCCGACCACGTCCTGCATGCCGCCGAGCGGCAGTTCCGCACCTCGGGCTACAACGGCACGAGCGTCGACGACATCAGCGCCGCCACCGGCCTGGGCCGCGGCAGCCTCTACGCCGCGTTCGACGGCAAACACGGCGTGCTACTGCAGGCGATGGCCGGCTACTTCGCCCGGCTGGGGCAGGGTCCGCGGAAGTTGCTCGCCGGACCGGACGAGGGCGCCCTGGATCGACTGCACGCGTACCTGCTCCGCGCCGTCCACGGGGTGCCACTCGCCGCCGACGTACCCCCCGCTCCCGACCGGACGGCCGCAGCCTGCTTCGCCGCCAAAATGGCCCTGGAGATCGGCGCCTCCGACCCCGAGGTGAAACGTCTGGCCAACGACTGCTTCTCCGTAGTCCGGACGGCGGTGGCCGAGTGTGTGCGAGCGGCCCAGCGCAACGGCGACATCGACCCCGACGCGGATCCCGACGACCTCGCCTACCTCCTGCTGACCATCATCCGCGGGACCGATGTCGTCGGCGCGTACGGCCACAGCCCCGACCGCCTGACCTCCATTGCGGAGAGCGCGTTCGCCTTGCTGCCCCGCCCGCGCCACCACTGACAAGGGCACGGCCGGCCTCGTTGCACAGACCTCTGTTGCGGTCGGCCCACTTCGACACCGCGGAGGCGCGGCCCGTAGGTTTGCGCGCCGCCGTGACCTCGTGTGCTGGCGCGTGCTGTGGTGTTCCCCGGCGGTGTGGGCAACACCCACAAGGACCCCGAGGCGTTCGCCAGCCTCCTCCACGATGTGGAGACCAGGATCTTCGACGTCCTCCCGGACGAGACATGGGTCTACCCGGGGCACGGCAACGACACCACGCTGGGCACGGAGCGCCCGCAGCTGCCGGAGTGGCGCGCTCGCGGATGGTGAAGTGCCACCTCGGGGCGCGTGAGCCGCGCACGCGCCCCGTGTGAACGCTTCACACACGCCCATGTCGTGCGCGCGCTCCCGGTGCGTGTAGTTGCGCGGTCAACTGGTGGGAGCCCCGCGCAGGATGACGGCTCCTGGGCGGATGGGCCGCCGGCCTGTCGATCCCCGCCCTCGGCCGGCGGCCCCCGGCTGTTCACGAGATCGCAACACCCGTTCCCACCATGCGGAACGTGTCGCCGTGACCTCGACAAACGGGTCCGTCGCCTGCCAATCTCCCGCCATGCATCCTGCCCCGCGCGCCCTGCGCCGCGCTGCCGCCGTCGTCGTCCTTCTCGCCGTCGCCGTGAGCTGTGCTCCGCAGCCGGAGGCATCGGACCGGCCATCGGCATCGGCCGGAAGCAGCTGCGCCAAGGGCAAGTTGGCAACCCACACCTCGGGCACGCTGACCATCGCCACGGACGAACCCGCCTACGAGCCCTGGTTCAAGGATGACGACCCCGCCAGTGGCAAGGGCTTCGAGTCGGCGGTCGCGTATGCCGTCGCCGAGCGGCTCGGGTACGGCGAGGACAAGGTCGCCTGGCAGACCGTCCCCTTCAACAAGGCCTTCGCCCCCGGCGAGAAGACCTTCGACTTCGACATCAACCAGGTCTCCGTCAGCGCCGAACGCAAGAGGGCCGTGGACTTCTCGTCCGGCTACTACGACGTGCGCCAGGCCGTCGTCGCGCTGAAGGACTCCAAGGCCGCGAAGGCGAAGAGCATCGCCGGCTTGAAGGACGTGAAGCTGGGCGCCCAGGTCGGCACCACCAGCCTCGACTACATCGACGACGTGGTGAAGCCGAAGCAGGCGGCCGCCGTCTTCGGCAAGAACGACCAGGCCAAGTCCGCGCTGAAGAACGGCCAGGTCGGCGCCATCGTCGTGGACCTGCCGACCGCCTTCTACATCACTGGTGCCGAGATCACGGACGCGACGATCGTCGGCCAGTTCGAGAACCAGGGCGGTACGCCGGAGCAGTTCGGCCTCGTGCTCGACAAGGGCAGCGCACTCACTCCCTGCGTCTCGCGGGCCGTGGACGCGCTGCGCGAGGACGGCACGCTCGCCAAGCTCGAGCAGCGGTGGCTGTCGGACGCCGTCGACGCGCCGGTGCTCAAGTGACGCTGAACAAGGCGGAGCCGGCGGAGAACTCCGGCGAGCAGGACGCTCCGGACACCTACGTCCCGTCGCAGCGCCGCCTGGACCGAGAGCGCTACCAGCGCGCCCGCGCGCGGCGTGCCACCGCGATCGGCGCGCTCTCGACCCTCGTCACCGGCGCGGTCCTCTACCTGGTCGTCGTCAACGCGCCGGGCTGGCCGCGCACCAAGGAGACCTTCTTCGACGGGGAGTACGCGCGCGAGGCGTTCCCGAAGGTCCTCGAAGGGCTGTGGCTGAACGTCCGGCTGCTGCTGTTCTGCGGGGCCGCGGTGCTCGTCCTCGGCATGCTGATCGCCGTCGCGCGTACGCTGCGCGGCCCGGTGTTCTTCCCGCTGCGCTTCCTGGCTGCCGCCTACACGGACTTCTTCCGGGGGCTGCCGCTCATCATCAATCTGATGATCGTGGTCCTCGGCGTCCCCGCGCTGCGGTTGCAGGGGATGACCGTCGACCCGGTGCTCCTCGGCGGCACCGCGCTCACCCTGACGTACTCGGCGTACGTCGCCGAGGTGTTCCGCGCCGGTATCGAATCCGTGCATCCCTCGCAGCGCGCCGCGGCCCGCTCGCTCGGGCTCAGCAACCGGCAGGCGCTGCGCCACGTGGTGCTGCCCCAGGCCGTACGCCGCCAGGTGCCGCCGCTGCTGAACGACCTGGTGTCGCTGCAGAAGGACACCGGACTCGTCTCGATCGGCGGTGCGGTGGACGCCGTACGGGCGGCCGACATCATCGTGGGCCGCAGCCTCAACTACACGCCGTACATCGTCGCGGGTCTGGTCTTCGTCGCGCTGACCATCCCCATGACCCGGTTCACGGACTGGGTGACGGCACGGATGGACCGCCGCCGGGCCCAGGGAGGAACCACATGAGCGAGACGCCCGTGCTGCGCCTGGAGTCCGTCCGCAAGACCTTCGGCGGCTCGGTCGTCCTGCGGGACGTCGACCTGGAGGTGGCCCCGCACACGGTCACCGCGCTGATCGGCGCCTCCGGCTCCGGCAAGTCCACGCTGCTGCGGTGCGCGAACCTGCTGGAGGAGATCGACGACGGGGCGATCTGGCTGGACGGCGAGGAGATCACCGACCCGCGCGTCGACCAGGACGCCGTGCGCCGCCGGATCGGCGTGGTCTTCCAGTCGTACAACCTCTTCCCGCACATGACGGTCCTGGAGAACATCACACTCGCTCCGCGCCGGGTGCACGGCCTGCCCCGCGCCGAGGCCGAGGCACGCGCGCGTGAGCTGCTGGAGCGGCTGGGGCTGGGCGGGAAGGCGGGCGAGTACCCGGACCGGCTGAGCGGCGGCCAGCAACAGCGGGTGGCGATCGTGCGCGCCCTGGCCGTACGCCCCCGGCTGCTGCTGCTCGACGAGATCACCGGCGCCCTCGATCCCGAGCTGGTGGGCGAGGTCCTCACCGTCGTCCGCGACCTGAAGGACGAGGGCATGACCATGGTGCTGGCCACGCACGAGATGGGCTTCGCACGGGAGGTCGCCGACCAGGTGTGCTTCCTGGAGGACGGCGTGGTGCTGGAGCGCGGCACCGCCGAGCAGGTCTTCGGGAAACCGCGGCAGGAGCGCACCCAGCGATTCCTGCGGCGGATCGTGGAGGCGGGGCGGCTGTAGTCGGGACGAGGCGGGTGTAAGGGGCGCTCGCCATGGTCGTGTCCGCAAAGTGGCGGCATCGTTGGTTTGTTCGTGGTGCGTCGTCATGAGCTGACTGATGAGTCGTGGGCGGTGATCGAGCCGTTGCTG
>NZ_JBIBHN010000038.1:0-63620 GCF_042957035.1 Streptomyces sp. NPDC008137
GTCGGTCGCCGACTCCCCCACGCTCGGCTTCGCTCGCGCGGGCGGGGCCCCCATCGCGTCGACTCCCTCCTCCGCCTTGCAGCTGCACGCACCAGGCCCCGCTCACCGGCGTCGAAGAAGTGCTGCCGATTCCCTGCGCCGTGATCCAAACGACAGGCCCTAGGTCTGTCAGCCCATGAGCCCGGCGGCGACCGTGGCGCCCAGTTCCCAGCACTTCTCGAGGTCGCCCTTGTCCGGCTCGCCCGTCACGGTCACGGCCTCGGCGGTGCGGCGCCAGCCGAGGCCCGTCGTGATGGACTCGATGCCCCGCACCGCTCCGGTCACGTCGTTCCCGCCGTGCACGTAGAAGCCGAAGGGCCGGCCGCGCGTCGCGTCCAGGCACGGGTAGTAGACCTGGTCGAAGAAGTGCTTGAGGGCGCCCGACATGTAGCCGAGGTTGGCGGGGGTGCCGAGGAGGTAGCCGTCTGCCGCGAGGACGTCGGAGGCGGTGACGGACAGCGCCGGCCGGCGTTCGACCCGGACGTCCTCGATCTCGGGGTCCGTCGCCCCGGAGACGACGGCTTCGAACATCGCCTGGCAGTTGGGCGAGGGCGTGTGATGGACGATCAGCAAGGTGGCCACGGCATCCGACCCTACAAGTCGTGAGGAGCATGAGTGACCGGCGCGAGATCCGGTACCCGTCCGTCGCTCTCCGTACGAGAAAGGGAGGTACCGCCTTGTCGCAGGTAGAGGAATCCATCGAGGTCCGCGTCCCGGTGCACACGGCCTACAACCAGTGGACCCAGTTCGAGGACTTTCCCCGGTTCATGGAAGGCGTGGAGCGCATCGAGCAGCGCACCGACACGCTGACGCACTGGGTGACGAAGGTCGGCGGCCAGGAACGGGAGTTCGACGCGGAGATCACCGAGCAGGTTCCCGACGAGCGCGTCGCGTGGACGACGGTGGGCGGAGAGGCCAGGCAGGCCGGTGTGGTCACCTTCCACCGCATCCAGGACGACACGACCAAGGTCATGCTGCAGTTGGAGTTCGACCCCGTCGGGCTGACCGAGACCGTCGGCGACAAGCTCGGGTTCGTCAAGCGGCAGGTCTCGGGTGACCTGCGGCGGTTCAAGCAGTTCATGGAGACCCGCGGGTCGGAGACGGGCGCCTGGCGCGGCGCGGTCTGAGCCGGTGGTCGCCGTCCGCCGTGCGGGATCGCCCGCTACGCCACCACCGGCCGGGCGATCCCGCTCTGCAGCAGCTCCCGGGCTTGCTGGGTCAGGTCACCCAGGCGCCGGGCGAGGCGTGTCACGGCCTCGTAGAGCAGGTGGACGGCCCTGAGGCGTTCCAGACGCGGGGCCAGGGCCGAGAGGGCGATGGCCAGGGCCACGCCCGCCCAGGCCACCGGGCCGAGCGGGGTGCAGCCGAAGAAGTGGCTGACGCCGGGGGTCTGGACGAGTGCCGCGAGTACGGCGGCCGAGCCGAGGGCCGTCACCCACACCAGCGTGCTGCGGCGGCGGCCGGAGAGGGTCTGCACGAGCTGGGCGCCGACCACGCCGCACAGGGCCATGGTGGTGGACCGGCGTTCGGTGCCCGGGGTGAGGCGGCCGATGAGGTACGCCGTGACCGCGCCGAGGCAGGTGGTGAGGCCCCGGCGGCGAATGGAGCGCAGCAGCGGGGCGCCCAGGACGTCGAGGCCCATCGGGCCGGTCGCGGCGTGCTCCGCCGTCGAGGGGTCGTCGCTCGGCGTGACCGCCACCGCCATGGCCGGGAACATGTCGGTGAGCAGGTTGACCAGCAGCAGCTGACGTGTCGACAGGGGTGAGGCGCCGGCCAGCAGGGTGCCGAGGACGCTGAAGCCGACCTCGCCGGCGTTGCCGCCGATGAGGATGCTCACCGCGTCGGCGACGCTGCGCCACAGCGCTCGGCCCTCGGCGACCGCGTCCACGAGGACGGACAGGTCGCCGGTGGTGAGCACGAGGTCGGCGGCGTTGCGGGCGGCCGCGGAGCCGCGGGACTCGACGCCGACCCCGACGTCGGCGGCGCGGATGGCGGCGGCGTCGTTGGCGCCGTCGCCGGCCATCGCCACGACTCGTCCGGCCTGCTGCAGGGCCTCGACGACGTGCAGCTTCTGCTCGGGTGCGACCCGGGCGATGACGCCCGCGCCGCGCAGGACCCGGACGCGTTCGCGGCGTTCCATCGCCACGAGTTCGTCTCCGGTCACCGCCTCGGTCTCCTCCGGCCAGCCCAGTTGCAGGGCGATGGCGCGGGCGGTCTCGGGGTGGTCGCCGGTGAGCATGACGGGCAGGATGCCGGAGCGGCGGAGTTCCGCGAGCAGTGCGTGGGAGGTGTCGCGCGGGACGTCGGCGAGGGCGACGAAGCCGCTGAACTCCAGGTCCGCGAGTGGCGCGTCGAGTTCTGCTTCGGCGTCGTCGGCCCGGCAGGGGCGCCGGGCCACAGCGAGGACGCGCAGTCCCTGGCCCGCCAGTTCGTGGGCGGTGTCCCTGGCGTGGCCGGGCAGGTTCCGGCAGGCGGGCAGGATCGTCTCGGGGGCGCCCTTGACGACGAGGAGTTCCCCGAAGTCCGGGTCGCCGTCGCGGCCGATCGCCGCGGCATAGCCCCGCCGCGTCTCGAAGGGCAGCTCGCCGGTCGGGGTCCAGCCCTCGTCGGGCGGGGCCACGTCGAGGACGGCCTCGTCGGTGGCGTGCGCGACACGGCGGCCCTGCCCTGTCTCCTCCTGCGGGCACGCGCGTGCGGCCAGGCGCAGGACGGGCAGGGCCTGTTCGGAGCCGGTCTTCAGGACGGTGCCGTCGGCGGTGGCGACGCGGACCAGGCGCAGTCTGTTCTCGGTGAGGGTGCCGGTCTTGTCGAAGCAGACGGTGTCGACCCGCCCGAGCGCCTCCAGGGTGCGCGGGGTGCGGACCAGGACGCCGCGCCGGGACAGCCTGCGGGCGGCCGCCATCTGCGCGACCGTGGCGACGAGCGGGAGTCCTTCCGGTACGGCGGCGACGGCGACGGCGACACCGCCGCTGACGGCGCGCCGCACGGGGCTGCCGCGCAGCAGGGACAGTCCGGTCACCGCGGCGCCGCCCGTGAAGGTCACCGGCAGTGCCTTGCGCGTCAGTTCCTGCAGCCGGGCCTGGACGCCGGCGGGCGGCGGGGTGCGGGCGGCGAGGGTGACGGCGCGGCCCGCCTCGGTCTGGTCGCCGGTGTCGACGACGAGCGCGGTGGCGCGTCCGGCCACGACGGTCGTGCCCTCGAACACCATGCAGGCGCGCTGGCTCACCGGCAGTCCGGGCGTGGCGTCGACGGCCTTGGAGACGGGCAGGGACTCGCCGGTGAGTGCCGACTCGTCGACCTCGAGGCCGTCAACCTCCAGCAGCCGGGCGTCGGCGGGTACGACGTCGCCGGCGCCGAGGCTGATCTCGTCGCCGGGCCGCAGCCGGGCGGCGTCGACGGTGACGGTGCGCCGGTGGCCGTCCTGCTTGCGGGCCTTGGGCTGCTGCCGGGCGGCCAGCCGGGCCAGTGCCTGTTCGGCGCGCATCCGCTGGAGTCCGCCGGTCACGGCGTTGAGGTCCATGGCGCCCACGACGAGCATGGCGTCGACGAGCGAGCCGAGCAGTGCGGAGGCGACGGCGCCCGTGGCCAGGACGGGGGTGAGCGGATCGTCGAGTTCGCGGCGTACGGCACCGGCCGCCTGCCATGTCCAGCGGGCCGGGGTCACGGCCGGGTGGCGGATCAGACGGCCGGCCTGCTGCCTGGAGCGGTCGGCGAGCAGGGCGAGTCCGCGGGGCTCGCCGTCGCGCCTGGTGCGTCCCAGCCGGTCGCGGGCCTCGTGGGGTTCCAGGGCGTGCCAGGGGATGTGCAGTCGTGGCGGGGGCGGGGTGGCCCGGGCCACTTGGATGCCCGCGAGCCAGCCGGTGAGCAGGGCGCCCGCGGCGGCGATGTTGACGGGGGCGTGCCGGGTGAGGGGCCACATGCCGAGTCGGCCCAGGCGTTGTCCGCCGCGGGCGACCAGGAGCCCCGAGAGGGCGGCGCCCGCGCGGGCCAGTGTCTGCGACCGGCGGCCGACGCGCCGGGCCGCGGGGATCGCCGTGAGCAGTCGCCAGACGTCGGCGAGGCCGCCCGGGGCCAGCGCGTCGACGCCCCAGGAGACGGCGGCCCGCCCGTCGGTGAGGGCGATGGCGACGTCGCCCGCGGGCAGTCCGGCCGCCACGTGGCCGTCGCCGGACTCCGTGAGGCGGGCGACGGTCACCACCACGTGGCCGTCCTTCTGCAGGTCCCGTACGACGTCTCCGAACGGTTTGGTGCCCGGGGCGACCTCGTCGGCGAGCCGGGTGGTGTCCTTCAGGTCGGAGCCGCCGGCGATCACGACGTGCAGTCCTGCCCTGCGGGCGGCGTCCAGGACGGCCTCGGCGAAGGGGTGGACCGGGTCGTCGGGCAGCCCGTCGGGGTCGTCCTCGGTGTCCTCCCGCCGGCTGCGCAGGGCGTCGGCGTGCAGGACCAGGGCGTCGGCGATCTCCAGCTGTCGCAGGCGCTCTCCGTTGCGCAGGAGGATCCCGGCGTGGGCGAGGAAGGTGCCGAGGGTCGCGCCGAAGGCGGCCGGTCCGTACCGGGCCGCCTTGGGGGATCCGGCGAGGATCGCTTCGGCCGCGTCGCTCGCCCGGTGCGTGACGAGGAGGGTGGCGGCGGCGCCGGCGACGCTGCCGGTGCTGGCGTGGGAGGCGTACTCCGCGGCGGGCGTCACCTTGAGCGGCGGCCGGGTGTCCGGTGGGCAGGGCAGGCTGGTGCGCCGTTCGTGGACGATGTCGTCGTGCAGTGCCTCGAAGGCCGCGGCTCTGGCCACGGCCTCCGTGAGCTGGGTGCCGCGCAGGACGCCGTCGAGCAGGAGCGCCAGCGGGGTCTGGCCGGCGCCGTGTGCGGCGGCGTTGGCGGCGGCGAGGACGAGTTCCATGCCGGAGGTGCCGAAGCGCTGCCGGAGCAGGGCCCGGAAGCGGGGGTTCTCGCGCAGCAGGGTGACGGTCGCGGTGATGATGCGGGAGGTGGGCTGCAGCCGCAGGGACCGGCCGGCCAGGGCGCCTGCCGCGCCGGCGGCGTCCAGCAGGATCGCCGCGGCGGTGACGCGCACCTCGGTGGGGTCGCCGGGGTGGCTGGTGTCCCGGGCGTTCGGATCGGCACCCTCGTCCAGGCCGAAACGGGCGGCGAGTGCGGTGGCCCGCTCGGTGACACGGTCGGTGGCGGCCTCCTCGGCCACGGTGATCACCATGCGGGACAGCCCCTCGTCCCAGTACGCCATGAGCACGTCCGGGTGATCGAGGAGTTCCCCGGCCATCTCGCGGGCGAGGGCGCCGGCCTCGCCGTCGGAACTCCGCAGGGAGAGGTGGACGTGCTGCCCCGCCTTCCAGTGCTGTCCGCCGGTGAGGGCGTTGCGGGCGACGTTGCGCACGCGGCGTGTGGTGTCGTAGACGGACGTCAAGCCCTGGGCGGTGCCGCGGACGGCCCCTGCGGCCGCCCCGGCCACGGCCCCGACGAGCGGGGCGACGTCGAAGCGTGTGAGCATCTGCCGCTGTCCCGACTCAGCCGGCCGGCCGGCTGTCGTGTCCGTGCGGGTGGACGTGTGTCCGGTCCGGTTCCTCGCCGTGCGCTTCGTGGTGCGCGGTGGCCTCGGCGACCTGTTTCAGCGCGGAGGCGGTGGCGGTGTCGCCCACCTTGGCGGGCTGTTCGTGGACGTGTTGTTCGGGCCGGTCGTTCCGGTAGTGGGACGAGGCGAGTCTGCCGCCGGGGCCGTACCCGGAGGTGTCCTCGTCGTCCGGCCTGTCGTGGGCGCCGGTTCCCTTGCCGCGTTCAACGGTCCGGGCGGTCCGCGTGCCGCCGTTCGGTGACGCGCCGTCGGGCTTCTGTCCGGGCCTGGGCCGTGTCAGCCAGGCGACGGCGGCGCCGGTCAGCGCCACCGGCCACTCCACCACTCCGGCCACACCGAGCACACCGGCCCCGGCGTAGACGGCCATCCGGCGGCCGCGCGGCGACACCGCGCCGACCTTGTCCAGGGCTCCTCCGGCCACCTTCCCCACCTGCTCCGCGCCCGGCAGATGCCGGAGGCCGGAGGCGACTGCCCGCAACGGCTGCGGAAGATCGGACGAACGTGATGTCTCCTGGGTCATGTCGACCTCCACAGGCGCGCTTTTATCCGACTTCAACTGATTTTCCAGCTCTTCGCACCATATTCCGTCTTCGATGGAGGCAGCGCTTGTCTTGTTCGGCCGGAACAGGGGCCGCAGCCTTCCGTGTCGGCACGGGCGCGCTGGGTACTCAGTGCGGGCACGGGGCCCTGAGGGGGTCCGGGCACCGTACGGCGGCGGAGTGTCCGGTTCGGCGAATGGAGTGGTCATGGCGGAGAACGGTGATGACGCGACGCTCGTCCGGCGGCCGGGCATACCCGACCTCCGACTGGCCCCGGACCGGGGCGAGCCCGCGCCACCCCAGGACCCGCAGGCCGGTGAACCGCCGCACGAACTGCCCCTGGACCGCAATCAGGCGATTCTGGAGGCGGCCAAGCAGGTGGGTTCCCTGCTGAAGCGGAAGGGGCATCTCTTCGCGCTGGCCGGGAGCGTGGCCGTCTACGCGCACGGCGGCGAGAAGAACCTCCGGCACGACGTCGACTTCGCCGTCCGCCCCGAGGACGCCGAGGCGGTGGCGGTCACGCTCCGGGACGCGGGACTGACCGTCTACACGCCGCCGGAGGACTGGCTGATCAAAGCCACGTGTTTCGGCCAGCCCGTGGACATCATCTTCGAGCTGGCGGACCGGCCGGTCGGCCAGGACATGCTGGAGCGCGCGGAGGAGATCTCGGTCGACTCGGTGCGCATGCCCGTGCTGGCCCCGACGGATCTGCTGTGGAGCCTGGCCGCCGCCTTCTCCGAGCACCACTGCGACTTCGGTGCCGCCCTCCCCATCGCGCGCGCCCTGCGGGAGAAGGTCGACTGGGAGCGGGTGCGGCGCGAGTGCGGGGACGCGCCCATGCCCGCGGCCTTCTTCTTCCTCCTGGAGCGCCTGAACGTCATCTGAAGGAGCACTCATGAGCACCCACGGCCCGCAGGGCACGGGCGGCGCGCCGCCGGCGCAGAACCTGGACTACCGCATCGCCCACCTCCAGGACCGCCTCGCCTCCGGTGAACTCGGCGAACTGGGCGTACGGGTCGAGGCCCGCGGCCGGACGGTGGTGCTCACCGGCACCGTGCCCTCGGCCCCCTGCCGCGAGGAGATCGTGCGCACCGCCCGCGAGGAGCTCGCCGGGATCCCGGTCCACAGCGACCTCGTGGTCACCGAGGCGTCCTCCCCCGACCACGCGGAGGAGCTCTCATGATCCGCGTCGCAGCCGTCGGAGACATCCACATGGGGCCCGACAGCCAGGGTGTGCTCCGGCCCGCCTTCGAGACCCTGCCCGAGTGCGCCGACCTCCTGCTGCTGGCCGGGGACCTGACCCGGCACGGCACTCCCGAGGAGGCCATGGTGGTGGCCCGGGAGATCCAGGGCCTCGGGGTCCCGGTGGTCGCCGTCCTGGGCAACCACGACCATCACGACGACAGGCCCGACGAGGTCACGGCCGTGCTCAGGGACGCCGGCGCCCATGTCCTCGAAGGCCAGGGGACGGTCCTGCCGTGCGGTGGGGCGCGTATCGGCGTGGCCGGCACCAAGGGGTTCGGCGGCGGCTTCGTCGGCCGCTGCGCCGGGGAGTTCGGCGAGCCGGTCATGAAGGAGTTCGTCAGGCACGCGCGGCGCTGCGCCGACGGCCTGCGGGCGTCCCTGGAACGGCTCGGCGAGGAGGGCTGTGACGCGCGGATCGCCCTCACCCACTACTCCCCCGTCCCGGACACGCTGGCCGGCGAACCGCTGGAGATCCATCCGTTCCTGGGCAGCTATCTGCTGGCCGAGGCGATCGACACGGCCGGTGCCGACCTCGCGGTGCACGGGCACGCGCACGCCGGCACGGAGCACGGCATGACGAGCGGCGGCGTACGGGTGCGCAATGTCGCCCAGCCGGTCATCGGGCGGGCCTTCCACGTCTACCATCTGCCGGTCCGTGACCACGCGGCCACCGGGGCCGCCGCCCGGGCCGCCCGCTAACCCCCGGGATTCCCCGCTCGCCCCGCGCCGCCGGCCCACGCCGGCGGCGCTTTTCGTGTTCCGTGTTCGTGACGGGTGACACGAGGCGTCGTCCGCGTACCGCCTCTGGTGTGAACGCCCCGCAGGTCGCGCCCGCTTCAGGCATTTTGTCTGCTTAGCATGCATGCTCCGCGCTCCCCACGTCGGCGATGCCCCACGCGTCCGTCCGGGGCGCCCTGCCCCGTACGAGAGGACACCAGATGGCGCTGACGGGCCGTCGGAATGCACCGTCCGAGCATGCCTTCTCCCCGCACGACGCCGTATTGCGCACCGCCGCGCCGCACGTCGCCCGCCGCCGCTTCCTGACCGTCACCGCGGCGGCGGCGATGCTCGCCTTCAGCACCAACCGGCCGGCCCGTGGCGCCACCGCCGCTCCGGAACTCGACGCCGCCCGGGTCTCCGACGACCCGTTCACCCTGGGCGTCGCCTCAGGCGATCCGCTGCCCGACTCGGTGCTGCTCTGGACCCGGCTGGCCCCCGAGCCGTTCACCGCGGACGGCGGTCTGGGCCAGGAGCGGGTCGCCGTCTCCTGGGAAGTGGCCTCGGACGAGTGGTTCGCGCTCGTCGAGCAGCGGGGTGTGGCCACGGCCCATCCCGAGTACGCCCACAGCGTGCACGTCGACGTCAAGGGCCTCAGGCCGGACAGCCACTACTTCTACCGGTTCCGGGTGGGCGACTGGATCAGCCCCACGGGCCGGACCCGTACGGCACCGGCCGCGGGCAGCGCCCCCGCCGGCATGCGGCTGGCCGCCGTGGCCTGCCAGGCCTACCAGGACGGCTATTACACCGCCCACCGGCATCTGGCCGAGGAGGACGTCGACGTGGTGTTCCACCTCGGCGACTACCTGTACGAGTACCCGGTGGACTCGGCCGGCGGGGCCCGCCGCTACAGCGACCGCAAGCTGCCCGACGTGTTCAACCGCGAGACGCTCACCCTCGCGGACTACCGGCTGCGCTACGCGCTCTACAAGAACGACCCGGACCTGCGCGCCGCGCACGCCCGGCACCCGTTCCTCGTCACCTGGGACGACCACGAGACGGAGAACAACTACGCGGGCGCCTTCGACGAGAACGGCACGTCCCCGGAGCGGTTCCTGGCGCGACGCGCCGCCGCCTACCGGGCCTACTGGGAGAACCAGCCGCTGCGCGCCGAGCAGCTGCCGCAGGGCCCCGACGCCCGGCTGTACCGCCGGCTGAACTGGGGGTCGCTCGTCCAGTTCGACCTCCTCGACACCCGCCAGTACCGCTCCGACCAGGCCTACGACGACCGGCCGCACGCGCCGGGCCCCGAGTCGGACGACCCGGCCCGCACCCTGACCGGCGCCGCGCAGGAACGCTGGCTGCTGGACGGCTGGCGGAACTCCTCCGCGCTGTGGCACGTGATGCCCCAGCAGGTGTGCTTCTCACAGCGCAAGTTCGACGTGACCGGTCCGGCCCGGGTCTCCATGGATGCCTGGGACGGCTACCGCGCCTCCCGCGACCGGGTCACGGCGGGCGTGAAGGCCGCGGGCATCGACAACTGGATGGTCCTGACCGGGGACGTGCACGTCGGGTACGCCTTCGACATCAAGGACGATTTCGACGACCCGCGGTCCAGGACGCTGGGTACGGAGTTCACCTGCACCTCCATCTCCAGCGGCGGCAACGGGACGGAGAAGCCCGACAACTGGGACACCTACCTGCGGGCCAACCCCCACATGAAGTACTACGACGGCCGGCGCGGCTACGTCCGGGTGGAGCTGGGCCGCGCCAACGCCCAGGTCGACTTCCGGACCGTCCCGTCCATCACACAGCCCGGGGGCACCGTCTCGACGACCGCGTCCTTCGTCACGGAGGTGGGTTCGCCCGGCCTGAAGTCCGCGTAAGACGCCCGGTTCCCGCAGTCCGCAGTTCCACCGTGATCGAAGGAGACACCTCGCATGGTCCACAGACACACCGTGACCGGCCGCCGGGCGGCCCTGACCGCACTCGGCGCACTCGTCGCCACCGGGCTCCCCTCCGCCGTGGCGGCCGAGCCGGCGCCCCCCGCGGGCCCGCTGCCCTCGGCCGCCCAGACCCTCGGCGCCGACCGGCCGTCGGCTCCGTTGCTGCGGGCCCTGGAGCGCGACCTCGGGCTGACCCCGGCCCAGGCGTCCCGGCGGCTGGTCAACGAGGCGGAGGCGGGCACCCGGGCAGGGCGGCTGCGCAACGCCCTGGGCACCCGCTTCGCGGGGGCCTGGCTGCGTGGCACGACGGCACAGGAGCTGGTGGTGGCGACCACCGACGCCGCTGACGTGCGCGCCATCAAGGCCCAGGGCGCCAAGGCCGCCGTCGTGAAGAAGACGCTCCGGGACCTCCAGGCGGCGAAGAAGAAGCTGGACGGGGCGGCGGCCCGTGCCGACACCAGCGACACGCCCCTGTGGTACGTCGACATCCCCGCGAACCGGATCGCGGTGCAGGCCCGGAGCAAGGCCGCGGCCACCGCGTTCGTCAAGGCCGCGGGCCTCGACGCCAAGAGCGTGGGCGTCACGGTGACGGCGGAGCGGCCGCGGCTGTTCGCGGACCTCACCGGCGGCGACGCCTACTACATCAACGGCAGCGCCCGCTGCTCGATCGGGTTCTCCGTCACCAAGGGCCTGCAGCAGGGCTTCGCCTCGGCGGGGCACTGCGGCAAGAAGGGCGATACGACGACCGGGTTCGACCAGGCCGAGCAGGGCACGTTCCAGGCCTCCACGTTCCCCGGCAAGGACATGTCGTGGGTGGCCGTCAACGACCAGTGGACGACCACGGCGAACGTCAGGGTCGAGGGCGAGCAGAAGGTACAGGTCACCGGCTCGGTCCAGGCGCTCGTCGGGGCCGCGGTCTGCCGCTCCGGGTCCACCAGCGGGTGGCACTGCGGCAAGGTCGAGCAGCACGACGCCAGTGTCAGCTACGCCGAGGGCAGGGTGGACGGGCTGACCCGGACGACGGTGTGCGCCGAGCCGGGCGACTCCGGCGGCCCCTACGTCGCGGGCGTCCAGGCGCAGGGCGTGACCTCGGGCGGTACGGGCGACTGCAAGAGCGGGGGCACGACGTTCTTCCAGCCGATCAATCCGCTGCTCAGCGCATTCGGCCTCACCCTGAAGACCGCCCCCGCCGCGGCGGCGGCACCCCAGGGCAACGTGGCGCAGACCTGGGCCGCCGGCCGTGTCTACGACGCCGGGGTGACGGTGACTCACGGTGGGGTGCGCTACCGGTGCCTGCAGACCCACCAGGCCCAGGGCGCGTGGGTGCCGACGCGCACCCCGGCCCTGTGGCAGCGGGTGTGACGAAGAGTCAGAGCGGTCCGGCGCCGGCGCGGCACATGCCGTCGGCGCCGGGCCGGGCCCGTCAGTCCTCCGTCAGCAGCGCGTACGCGGTGGCCAGGAACGGGTCGTGGCCCCGGAAGCGGCGGGTGCACACGGCGGCCAGCGCCGTGCCGGTGTCGGGCCGGAAGCCCAGGAACGCCTGCTGGCCGAGGGTCGCCCCGCTGTGGAAGTAGAGCGGTCCGCCGTCGGTCGGGTGACAGAACCAGGCGGTGGTGTGGACGTGCCGGTGCCCGATGCCCCGGCGGAGCACGGGCCGGCGCACCGCGCGCAGGGGCGCGGCCAGTCGGGATGGTGCCCCGGCGGGGTCCAGATGGGCCTCGAGGAAGGTGAGCAGGTCGTGCGGCGTGGCCCGTACGGCGCCCGCGGCCTGGAAGCCTCCGGCGTCGAAGGGGGGCACGGGTGACCGGCCGTCGCTGCCGTGCCCGAGTGCGTCGCATCCGGAGCCGTCCGCGCGCAGGGTCGTGCCGTCCAGGCCGAGCGGGTGCAGGATCTGGCCGGTGAGCAGGCCTTCCCACGGTGTGGCGGTCGCGGCGGCGAGCGCGTGTCCGAGTACGGCGACACCGTAGTTGGAGTAGCGCCACCGGGTGCCGGGGCGATGGCGCGGCGGGTGGCGCAGGAAGGCGTCGACGACCCGGGCGGCCGGGAAACGGCCGTAGGGGTTGGTGTGCCAGGCGGGCAGGGCCCGGAGGAGGAAGCCGGGCGGCAGGGCGGGCAGTCCGGAGGTGTGGGTGATCAGATGGGCGAGCGTCACCGGGTGGGCACCGGTGGGCCGTCCCCTGTCCAGGAAGGCGATGGCCGGTTCACCGCCGGACAGCCGTCCGCTGTCGATCAGCCGGGCCAGCAGCAGCCCGGTGAACGTCTTGGCGGCCGAGCCGATCTCGTACCGCAGGTCCTCTCGGGGAATCGGCGGAGGCGGGGCGGTACCGCCGCTCAGGACGGTGCGGCGGCCGTGCCGCGAGAGGGCGAACACGACGTCCGGGGCATCGGCCGCTGTGACGGCGTCCGCGAGCCGCGCGCCGAACGGCCCGTCCTCCCGGGGAGGATCCGCCGACCGGACGCGCGGTGCGGGGTGAGCGGCCGCGGCACGGGAGGCGTCGGACGGTTCACCCTGCCGCGAGGCGTCCCGGTGAGTCGTCATGAGGCGTGTGCCAGGCGGGACAGGGAGCGGGAGGTGGCCAGTACGGAGGCGTAGGCGGCGACCAGGGTCGGGTGGTAGACGATGTCGAACACCTCGTCGGGGGCGCCCTCGGGCATCGTCCGCAGGGCCGGCATGGCCCCGTCGGGCTGCTGTGCGGCGGCGAAGCCCTCCCAGGCCCGCTCGTCCAGGGTGGGGCGGGGCAGACAGGCGTCGACCACCAGCAGTTCGCCGAGCAGGTCCCAGCGCTCCAGGTCCAGCCAGTCGTCGATCCAGACGGGCAGCCAGGTCGCGAGGTAGTCGGCGGTGGCGGGCGGCAGGCCGTCCGGGTTCTCTCCCCAGTCGGTCAGGTGGAACACGTTGTGCGTGACGTCGTAGGCGATGTGCCCTTCCACCGTCCAGGGCTCGGGGGTGCGGGCCAGCCAGGTGGTCTCCCGCAGTTCGGCTTCCGGAGGACGCGGCGGGAGACCGAACCGGCGCTGGAACGCGGACAGTCCGAGCCGCCGGGTGGGGGTCGCCTCGAACGACACCCAGCTGTCCAGCCGGTGGTTCAGGGCGGCGGCCCGCTCCACCTCCGGCTGGCTGTAGCCGAGTTCCTTGAAGGGCAGGTACACCTCGAACGGGATGGGGGAGATCGGCTCGGTGAGCTGCCCGCGCACCAGCATGCGGCCGCCGTCCAGCGTCTCGCGCCAGGCGTGATCGAGGAGTTGGCGGGCGAGCTGTGCCTGGCGCGATCCCGCCACGCCCTCACGGAACAGCACCTTGCAGATCATGGCGAGTTCGCCGATGGGTTTGAAGCGCTCCAGGAAGCCGACCTCCGGGTCGACATCGGGTTCCAGCGCGAATCCGTCGCGGTGGGCCCACAGCCATTCCAGGGCGCCTGCTCCGACGTTGTGGATCAGGCGGGTGTCGGTCATCCCAGCACTCCTTGTCCGCCGGGCCGGTGGTGTGCACCCGCCCGTGCTGCGTCCTCGAGACGCCCCGTGGTCAGGGTTGCCGCGAAGGCGGCCATGAGGGTGGGGTGGTAGTGGGTGAGGAAGTCCGGGCCGCCGTCGTGGTCCGTTCCGCCTCCTTGCTCCGGGATCGCGCCGGTGGGGTGCTGTACCGCCGCGACCCGTGCCCAGGCGTCCTCGAGGACGGCGGGTTCGGGCAGCAGCGGCAGGCTCGCCGCCACGGCCAGCAGCTCGCAGCCCAGGTCCCACATCCCGGCGTCCAGACAGGTGTCGAGCCAGGGCGGCAGCCAGTCGGCCAGGTAGCCGGCGACGTCCGGTGGTACGCCCCCGGGCCCGGCGCGGCCCCAGTCGGTGAGGTGGAAGACCACGTGGGTGAGGGAGTAGCCGGAGGACTTCTCGAAGGTCCAGGGCTCGGGCAGTCCGGCCAGCCAGGTGTGCCGCAGGGCCTGCGGCATCGCGTCGGACCGCCGGATACCGCTGCGGCTCTCGGCATTCAGGACGCCGAGCCGCCGGGTGGGCTCCTGTTCGGTGAGCCGCCAGCCGCGGGTGCGGGCCACCGTGGCGGTGGCCGCCTCGTAGCCGGGGTGCCGCAGGCCCGCCGCGGCCATGGCCGCGTACACCTCCAGCGGGTAGGTGGCGAAGGGCTCCAGCCGTTGCAGACGCACGAACAGCTCTCCCCGGCCGGTCTGTTGCCAGGCGAAGGTCATGAGGTCGGCCGCGCAGGCGTGGAGCGGGTCCGGGGGCGCGGTGTGCAGGGACACGGTCGCGCACACCTGGGCCAGTTCCCCGAGCGGTTTCCAGCTGCGGTTCACCTCTCCGTCGGCGGCCAGCGCGTCGTCGCCCAGCGCGAACCGCTCGCGATGCGCGGACACCCACGCCAGCGCGTCCTCGGCCACCTGCCGCGGTCCCCGTACGTCCCTCACACGAACGCTCCCGTCCGGGTGAGCCGGGCGGCTCTCAACTGCAGTGCCACGAGCGGGTCCTGGCCGCCCATCAGCTCCACGAAGTCCAGGCCGTTCTCGAGCCCCAGCGTCCGCGGTACGCCGTCCAGCAGGGTCAGCCAGCGTCCGGCGCCGGCCGCCTGCCGCCAGTCCCTGCGGCGTACGGCGCGCACGAAGCCGCGGGCGACGTCGACCGGCCGGTGCGCGGCGGCGCGGGCGACCGCGCTGTCCTCGCCGGGCAGGGCGAGGGCGGCCAGCACCGCGAGCTGGTGCGTCAGGAGCTGCCAGCTCGCGCCCTCCAGCCAGGCGGCGTCGGGTTCTTCGCCCGGACCGCCGGCGTGGCCCGGGTCGAGCCGCAGCAGTGTGCGTCGCATGGCCCAGTGGCTCCACACGACGGTGGGCGCGGCCTGGGGGCCGGGCGGGTAGGTCTCCACGGCCTGGCGGAACACGGCGAGTTCGCCGGGCGGGGGCGGGTTGTGCAGAAGGGTGCTCGGGAGCAACGCGTCGGCTCCCAGCACACGTACGGCCGCGAGGGCGAGTCCCTCGGCTTCCGGGTCGGCCGCCACGGGGGCGGCCGCACGAGCGTGGTCTCCGCTCCGAAGAGCGGAGACCACGCCGGAAGCGAGGTCCTGCACCGCGTCCTGCAAGAGAGACGAAGTGCCTGACTGCTTCATGGTTGCTCCTGTCGGTCCACTCAACCCTTCTTGGGGCGCGGGGTGGGCGGCGACAGGAGGAGACCGAATCCGCCCTTGAACAGCGCGAGTGCGGCGCACTCACGGCTGTCGCGGTAGATTCCGTCGGTTTCCGCCGGGTCGAGTGCCGCCTCGATGTCGGCACTCTGGATGCCCGTCAGTTCCTTGGTGACCTTCTCGGTGGAAGTCATTGCACCATCTCCTTGGGGGAAGCGGATGCTTCTCCTCTAGTGCACCTGATGCGGACAAATCATGCCAACTTACCCATGAGTTTATTTCGATCACATATTCAACATCCGGCCCACGCGTACCAGCCCTGCGGCACGAACCGGGTGCGTGCCTTCGCCGCAGGCGGGGAACCCGGCGAGCGGCGTAACCCACCGACACCTGGAGAGGGCCATGAGTCTGTTGCGTGTGCTCGGCCGCCCCATGCTGGCCTCGATGTTCCTGACGGGCGGCCTGAGTTCCGTCCGTGCCCCGGAGGACGTCGCCCCGGTCGCCGAGCCTGTCGTACAACCGGTCACCGAACGTGTCTCGGCGCTGCCCGACCGCACCGAGCAGGTCGTACGGCTGAGCGGCGCCGTGCAGGTCGTGGCGGGCCTGATGCTGGCCACGGGGCGCATGCCACGTCCGGCAGCGCTGGCCATCGCCGCCACTCTGGTGCCCACGACGCTGGCGGCGCACCGCTTCTGGGAGGTGGAGGACCCCTCTGAACGGGCCGAGCAGCGCGTCCACTTCTTCAAGAACATGTCCATGCTCGGCGGGCTGCTGATCGCCGCCGACGACACCGGCGCCCGCCCCTCGCTGCTGTGGCGTGGCACCCACGCCGCGCGGGGACTGCGGCACGACGCGGGACTGGTGCGCCGCTCCGTCCGTGCCACCGCCCGTCCGGCGGCCGCTGCCGGGCGAGTCCGGGCCAGGCTCCCCGTCTGAGCCGTCGGCGGTGCCGGTCCGGCGCCGCGCGTTAGCCCATCCGTGGCCGGGGGGACCCGGGGGCTGGAGGTGAGGGACATGGGACACGGAGGAAACATCATCGACGAGCTGGTGACCGATCACCGCGAAGTCGAGGAGATGTTCGGCAGGATCGAGGCACTGCCGTCCGGTCACCGGGACCGCAAGGTGTACGCGGACCAGGTCACGATCGAGCTGGTACGGCACTCGGTGGCGGAGGAGGCCTATCTGTATCCGGCCGTACGCGAGCACGTGGCGGGCGGGGACGTCCTCGCCGACCGGGAACTCGCCGACCACGCCACGGCCGAGCGGATCATGAAGGACCTGGAGGGCTGCGACACGGGCGACGCCGACTTCGACCGGCTGATGGGCATGCTGATGAGCGAGATCCGCGCCCACCTCGCGGACGAGGAGGGGGCGCTCTTCCCCGCGCTGCGGCAGGCCTGTCCGATGGACACGCTCAACGAGCTGGGCGACAAGGTCCGCAGGGCGAAGAGGACCGCCCCGACCCGGCCCCACCCGGCCGCCCCCGACAAGCCGCCGGCGAACAAGCTCCTGGCTCCGGGCACGGGGATGGTCGACCGGCTGCGCGACGCGCTGACCGGACGCGGCAAGTTCGACTAGGACACCGCCGCACGCCGGGCAGCGCCGCGCCTGCGGTGGGGGGACAGGCGCCCGGGTGGGTCAGCCGGCCATCGCGGCAGACGCGTCCTCGCGGAACCAGGCGATCGCCCGCCGCAGACCTTCCTCGGCGCGTACCCGCGGCTCCCAGCCGAGCTTGTCGCGGGCCAGCGTGATGTCCGGGCAGCGCGCGGCCGGGTCGTCCACCGGGCGGGCGACGGGGCGGATCTCCGAGGAGGAGCCGGTGAGTTCGATCACCAGCCGCGCCAGGTCGAGCATGCTGATCTCGGTCGGGCTGCCGATGTTGACGGGGCCGCGCATGCCGTGGGCGGCCGCCGCCAGGACGCCGCGCACGGTGTCGTCGACGTAGCACAGCGACCGGGTCTGCCGGCCGTCGCCGGTCACGGTGAGGGGCTCGCCCGCCAAGGCCTGCCGGACGAAGGCCGGGACCACGCGTCCGTCGTCGCCGCGCATCCGCGGGCCGTAGGTGTTGAACAGCCGCACGACGCAGGTGTCGGTGCCGTGGGTCTCGGCGTGGGCGGTGGTCAGCGCCTCGCCGAAGCGTTTGGCCTCGCCGTAGACGCCGCGTGGTCCGACGGGGTTGGCGTTGCCCCGGTAGCGCTCGTCCTGCGGGTGCTGCTGAGGGTCGCCGTAGACCTCGGCGGCCGAGGCCAGGACGAAGCGGGCCCGGGAGGAGTGTGCGAGGTCGAGTGCGTTGCGGGTGCCGAGGCTGCCCGTCTCCAGGGTGTGCAGCGGCAGCCGCAGATAGTCCGCCGGGGACGACGGGGAGGCGAAGTGCAGGACGAGGTCGGGCCGCTGCCTGACCGGCAGTTCCTCCGCGACGTCGGCCTGCACCAGGGTGAAGCCGGGCCGTTCGAGCAGCGGGGAGATGTTCTCCGGCCTGCCGGTGCTGAAGTCGTCCACGCAGGTGACGGCGGCGCCCGCGTCCAGCAGGGCCGCGCAGAGATGGGATCCGACGAATCCGGCACCGCCCGTGACGACGGCGTGTTCCCAGCTTTGTGAGAGGGCGGTGGTCATGTCGGTCTCTCCTCCGTCGGCGTCGTGGCCACGCCCAGCGTCCGCCGCCCGGGCGGGCGGGGCACGGTCGTGTACGTCAAAGAGGTGAGTGACGGAGGGTGAGGAACGGGGGCCCCGTCCGGGGCACCGGGTCACGCGACCGGTGTGCGGCCCGGGTGGAGGCGGTCCAGGAGCCGGGAGTGATGCAGACGGGCCACGGGGGCGAGCAGGTCGGGGTGGCGCAGCAGGGCAGCGGCGCGGCGGTCGCCGTCGTCGGGGGTGAGAAGCCTGCGGAACTCGGCCGAGGTGCCGGTGCCGCGGCTGCCCTCGGCGAGCGCGGCCACGGCCCGGCCGGCCAGCTCCGGGTCGCCGAGCAGGCAGGCGGCCCAGCTCGCGACGACCTCGTCCACCCAGGTGCGCCAGGCGTGCGCGTCGTCACCGTCGTCGCCCGGGGCCGCGTCGGCGCCGGTGACCCAGTCGAGCCGCGCGGAGCCGCCGGGGCCCGCCAGTCCGAGCAGGGCGGCGTCCGTCTCCGTCGGGTACCTGAGCCACGCCGCGACCGTCACCGCCTGCCGGGCCTGTGCCTCGCACAGGGCGGAGGCCAGCGCGCCTCCGGAAGCGGGGAAGGAACGGGTCAGCCACTGGGCGGTCGCCGCGATGACCGGGGAGAGATCTGCTTGCACTGCCGGGCCGTCCGAGAGGGTGGGGGACGTGGGGATCCGCTCGTAGACGCTAGTCGCAGCCGTGCTCGCCCGGGCGTGACAGGGGCCTCGTCCATGGCGTGGCCTCGGCCACATCGCCGGAGCCGCGACGGTGGGGACCCGGTGCCGTTTCGCCGCGAGGGGGCCGGGCACCCGGCCCGCGTGCTCTTCCACGGTCCCGGCGAGTCCGGCGAACCCACTGGTCCGGCCCGGCGTCCCCGAACCCGGTCGCCGCTGCGCACCCTGCGCTTCGACGGCTGGATCGCGGGGATCGGAACGGCGTCCGGCGCTCGTGTGGTGGTCGGGCACTGGGCGAGATCGCCGTTCGGGCCGTTCAGCGACGTGATGTTCGAGGAGCCCGGCGGTGCTCGGCTGCTGCTGGCGCCCTCGCGGGAGACGGCGGACTTCGTGGCCGGTACCTATGTCTTCGACGAGGTACGGGTCGTGCCGGTCGGGGTGCGGGTCACCGGCCGCCGGCACTGGGCCGTCTCGGCGCCGCCGCTCGGCCTGCGCTTCAGCACCGGCCACCGGGGCCTGCCGGGCCTCGCGCTGCGGGCGGTGCCGGGCCCGATCGCCACGAGTCCCTCGTGGATCGCGCTGTGGGACCGGCCCGCCCGGCTGCTGCTGGGCGCGCGCACCCACGGCAGCGCCCGGGCCGGCCGGCACCAGTGGTACGGCGCCCGGGACCTGCGCCCCGTCACCTCGGCCACCGTCAGCTACGAGGGCGAGAGCCTCGGCGCCCTCGCCCCGGTCGAGCCTCCCGTGCGGTTCGGGCCCGGCTCGACGCCCCGAAGACCCTGTGTCGTACGTGTCACCACGCGGGTGGCCGTGGCACAGGGCCGGAGCAGAACAGGAGCAGTGCCATGACGGAACAGCGAGCGGACCCGCCGGGCGCACCGGGTGCTCCGGCCACGGACATGTCCCTGCTGGGCATCTACCTCAACGACCATCTCGCCGGTGCCACCGCCGGGACCGCACGGGTCCGCTATCTGCTGCGCTCGTGCGGTGATCCGGCGCTCGCCGACGCCCTGGCCCCGATCGCCGACGAGATCGCCGAGGACCGGGCGAGCCTGCTGCACATCATGCGGCGGCTGGATGTCCCGGTGCGGCGCTACAAGGTCTACGCGGGCCGCGCGGCCGAGCAGATGGGGCGTCTGAAGAGCAACGGCAGCCTGGTACGGCGTTCCCCGCTGAGCACGCTGTGGGAGCTGGAGGCGCTGCGGCTGGGCGTGGACGGGAAGACCGCGGTCTGGCAGGCACTCCGCGCCCTGTCCGGCACGGACCGGCGCCTCGACGCGCGGCAGCTCGACGACCTGGTCGAACGGGCCCGCCGGCAGCACACCTCGCTGGAGGAACTGCGCCGCAGACAGGTCGATGTCGCCTTCCGCGAAACCACCTGACGCGGAGGCCGGCAAGAGATCAGCCCGGCTTCACCAGAATCTGCTGCTGAGGGCGGGCTGATGCGTCAGATCCACGGCGTCGCGCAGCCGCAGCGCGACGCTGATGGTGGCGCGCAGGGCCGAGGGACGCACGGTCTGGGCCGTCTCTGTGGCCAGGACCAGCAGACAGGACGCCGCCTGCTCGACGACCGACGCGGGGAGGGTGAAGTCGCTGTCGGCGGCCCCGCGGAACGCCTTCAGTGGGATCGCGGCTCCGTCGATGGCCCGCTGCGCGGCCTGCTCCAGGTGCTGCGCGGCCTGTTCGCACACGGGGGCGGGCAGGGCGATGGTGCGCTGGAACGGTGAAGTCGTCATGACCCGACTGCTCCCCCGGCGGTGGCCTGTTCTGTCGGTGGGCGACGGTATTTCACCGTCCCGCGTGACCGGTGCGTGGCGGATGTCCCGGACTCGGGACGCAGGGCGGCTCCGCCACGACCGTACGCTGGCCGGAGATCAACCACTGAGTCGAGGAGGACCACGTATGACCGCCCGCACGGACGCCGCCGCCCGGCTCACCGGACGGGTGGTCCGCGGCGAACGGCCCCTGTCCGGGGCCCTCGCGGAGGTCTCTCTCGACGACGGGCGGGTGGTGGTCGTCAAGCGTGCGGACCATCCGGGGGCCTCGCGGGCCGAGGCGGCCGGGCTGCGCTGGCTGGCCGGTGCCGGGACGGTACGGGTGCCGGGCGTGCACGGCCACGACGGGAGCTGGCTGGTCATCGACCGGGTTCCGCAGGGCCGGGCGAGCCGGGAGGCGGCGGCCCGTTTCGGTCGTGACCTGGCCGCCCTGCACGCCGCCGGGGCGCCCGCGTTCGGCGCGCCGCCACCGGACGGGCCCGCCGACGCGTACATCGGGCTCGCCCCGATGCGCAACGAGCCGGACACCGACTGGCCGCGCTGGTACGCCGCGCACCGTGTCCTGCCGTATCTGCGGCGGGCCGTCGACGAGGGCACCGTCCGCCACGCTGAGGCGGCCGTCGTGGAGCGGCTGTGCGAGCGCCTGCCCGGGCTGGCGGGGCCGGCCGAGCCGCCCGCCCGGCTGCACGGCGATCTGTGGAACGGCAACGTGCTGTGGGGGTCGGACGGGCAGGTGTGGCTGATCGACCCGGCCGCGCACGGCGGGCACCGCGAGACCGACCTGGCGATGCTGGGGCTCTTCGGCTGTCCCCACCTGGATGTGGTGCTGGAGGCCTACCAGGAGCAGGCGCCGCTCGCAGACGGCTGGGCGGACCGCACCGGCGTGCACCAGCTGTTCCCGCTGCTGGTGCACGCCGTGCTGTTCGGCCGGGGTTACGCGGAACGGGCCCTCTCGGTCGCCCGCGGCGCCTTGGCCGAGTGACCGGCCGGCGGGTCACGACGTGCCGTGGAGCGGGCCGGGCGGGTGTCACACGTGCGGTCGGCGGCCCCTCTCCTGGCGCGGGAAGCGCTGCGGGCCCGGTTCGCACCGGGCCGTCGATCACTCTCCGCCCGGCGGGACCAGGCGGGTCAGGGGCAGTCGTGAACAGGTGGCCGAGGCGCGGGGTGCGCTTGGCCAAGACCTGACTTGCCATGTCCGCGCATGCCCAGCGCGTTGCCCCGGCTTGGGAAAGGGATGGCCGGTGCGAGGGAGCAGGTTCCGCGGTGAGGCCTTCGGGCTCTGCGCTCCCTGCTCGGCAATCCCGACAGTTGATCCCAGATGCGAACAGACACCGATCACTTTCGGAACGAAGTGGCGCTCCACCGTGCGAGATCGGTCGATGACGGTGTGTACTGTGCTGCGGGTAGCTCGCCTGAGCGCCTCGGACTCCGCCCTGCCCGACTCTCCCTGGAATCTCTTCGATGATCGAACTACCGGACCTGGCCGTCGGTGGTCTCGCCCTCGGCACACTGTCCGCGTTCGCCCTCGGCGGCGGGCTGCTGCGCTCGCGGCGGCAACTGACCGCCCAGCGCGCGAAGACGGCCGCACTGCGGGCGCAACTCGACGGTACCTCCCGGGCGTTCACGGCCGAGGTCGAGCATCTGGCGGCGCGGCGCCTGCCCTCCGCGGCCCGGCAGGTGGCGCATCCCCACATCGCCGTGCCCGGCCCGCTGAGCCCGCAGCTCGCCGGTTCGCCCCTGGGCTTCGCGCTGGAGCAGGTGCTGAAGGGGCTGCACTCCGAACTCGCCGCACAGCGCACCCGGATCGACGCCGCCGCGCAGGCCGGGATGCGCGGCGCGACCCGGGAGATCCAGGCGGCGCTGTACCGGCTGCAGGACGCCCTGCGCGGTCTGCAACAGCGCTACGACGACCCCGAGCTGGCGCAGACCCTGTTCGAGCTGGACCACGAGAACGAGCAGTCGCTGCGCCGCGCGCAGATCGCGGCGGTGGTGTGCGGAGCCTGGGTCGGCCTCGCCCGGGAGGAGTCGCACCTCGTGGACGCGGTGACGGGCGGTCAGGCCCGGCTCGCGGGCTACCAGCGTGTCCGGATCCACAATCACCTGGAGGCCGGCACCGCCCTGGTGTCCCACGCCGTCGAGCCGGTCGCCATCATCGTCGCCGAACTGCTCGACAACGCGCTGCGGCACTCCGCGCCCGACACCGGCATCGTGGTCAATCTCGAGGCCGTCCACCACGGTGTCTGTGTCACCGTGGACGACGCCGGCCTGGGCATGACGCAGGACGAACGGGCCCGGGCCCAGCGGATGGTGGCCGGCCGCGAACCGATCCTGCTCACCGAGCTCGGCGACCCGCCGCGCATGGGACTCGCCGCGATCGGCCAGCTGACCCGGCAGTTCGATCTGAGCGTCGACCTGTCCTCCCCGTCGCCGTACGGCGGTGTGCGGGCGGTGCTGCGGGTCGACCGGCATCTGCTGACGCGGATAGACCCCGAGGAACTGCCCCCGGCGGCGAGCGCCCCACGCTCCACCCGCAAGGAGGCCGTGCGGGACACGGCCGGCGGCTCCGCCTCGCCCCGCGGCACGGAGCGGGGTGCGCCCGTGCCCGCCCCGTCCCGCCGGACCGAGCCCGCCCCGGCCACCGCGTCCGAAGGGTCCGACGCGTCCGACGCGTCCCAGCCGGCCGTCGGCGCCGAGCCGGCCGCCGGGTCCGAGAGGCCCGATCCAGCCCCCACCGCCCCAGACCACGAGCACGGCTACGGCACGGACCAGGACGACCGAGCCGCCTCCCCCGCCCCGGGCCATCACACCCCCGGCGACAGCGGCGGCCTCCCTCAGCGCCGGCGCCGCAGCCGGGCCACGCCGGCGTCGGACACCCAGGTCGCCGCATCCGCTCCCGCGCCCCGGCGCCGGCCCCGCCGCCCCGAGGAGTCCGCCGCCGCCCTCGGCGCGCTCCAGTCCGGCACGGCGGCCGGACGATCCGCCGCCGCCAGGCCGAACACCGGGGCCTCCCCAGCCGTACCTGAGGGTGCACCGGCCGTGACCACGGCCGACACGGCATCCGACGACACCGGCCACGACCGGAACGACCACGAAGGGGGAACGGCTCGATGACCAGCCGCGCAGCGGGGGACACGGCATGGGTGCTCGAACCGGTCCTGGAGGTGCCGCACGTCGTGGCGGCCGTCCTGCTCACCCGGGACGGACTCGTGACGGGCTACACCGACGCGCTGACACAGCCGTCCGCCGAGCGGGTCGCCGCCATCACCAGCACCGTGCAGGGCGCCTGCCGTACCGCGGCGGCGGCGTTCGCCGACACCGACCGGGCCGAGATACGGCAGGTCGTCATCGAGTCGGACCACGGCTATGTGCTCATCGTGCCGACGGACCACGGCACCTGTGTGGCGGCGTACGGCGATCCCGAGGTGCGTCTCGACCTGCTGGCCCACCGGGTGCACTCGCAGGTCGCCCGGCTGGGCGAGAAGGCGATGGCCGCCGGGCCCCGGGGCGGCGACGGCGGCACGCCGGCATGACCGGCCGCAGAGGCGGCCGTCCCCTGGTTCCCGCGTACCTGTCGACCGGCGGGGTGGCGCGGCCCAGCCGTGCCCATCTGGAGCGGCTGTCCGTGCTCACCGGCAGCGGTGCGCCGGCTCCCCCCGATCTGCCCGCCGCGCAGGCGGCCCTGCTGGAAGAGCTGGAGTACGGGTCGCTGACGGTCGTGGAGGCCGCCGCCCTGCTGCGACTGCCGGTCTCCGCCGTGCTGGTGCTCGCCGCCGGCCTCGTCGACCGCGACCTGGCACTGGCCCGCGCGCCCATCCCGCCCGCCCGACGCTTCGACCCCGACCTGCTGAAGAGAGTGGCCGATGGCCTCCGCGACCTCAAGCACCGTTGACGCCGAGCCCGGCGGCACGGACATCCACCTCCCCGACACCGCGCGCGATCTGGTGAAGATCCTGGTCACCGGGCCTTTCGGGGTGGGCAAGACCACCCTGATCCGCTCCGTCTCCGAGATCCGCCCGCTGCACACGGAGGAGCGGCTCACCGAGGCGTCCGCTCCGGTGGACGACCTCGCCGGGGTGCGGGAGAAGTCGACCACCACGGTCGCCATCGACTTCGGCCGGATCAGCCTGCCGGGCGGGATCGTGCTGTACCTGTTCGGCACGCCCGGCCAGGAGCGGTTCAGGCCGCTGTGGGACGACATCGCCTACGGGGCGCTCGGCGCGCTCGTCCTGGTCGACGCCCGCCGGATCGACGCCTCGTTCGACGTGCTCGGGCTGGTGGAGGAGACCGGGCTGCCGTACGCGGTCGCCTTCAACACCTTCCCGGACGCGCCCCGCCACCACACGCCCGAACAGTTGCGCGCCGCCCTGGACCTGGAGCCGACGACCCCGATGGTGACCTGCGACGCGCGGGAGGCGGACTCCTCGATCGACTCCCTGCTCGCCCTGGTCCAGCACCTGATCGACCACCGACCCGCGGAGCACCGGTGACACATCCGTCCCCCGCTGAGCAGGCCTTCTCCCTCGCCTCGCCCGTACGCCTCTGGGAGGACGGTTTCGCCCGCGACCCCGCCCCCTACTACGCGGCCCTGCGCGCTCAGGGCCCGGTCGGCTGGGCGGAACTCGCGCCCGGTGTGGCGGCGTACGTCGTCACGGACCGGCGGGCGGCACTCGACCTGCTGCACGACACGGAGACGTTCTCGCACGATCCCCGGCCGTGGGAGGCGACCGTCCCCGACGACTCCCCGGTGCTCGGGATGATGCGCTGGCGGCCCAACACCCTGTTCGCCGACGGCGCCGCCCACATCCGCTACCGCACCGCGCTGACCGACGCCTTCGACCTGGTGGAGCCGCACGATCTGCGGGACCGGATCCACCGGGCGGTGCACCTGCTGGTGAGCAGGTTCGGGCCGCGGGGCGAGGCCGACCTGGTCGGCGAGTTCACCCGGCCGCTGATGGCGCTGGTGTTCAACAGCCTCTTCGGGCTGCCGGACAGCGCGAGCGACAGGCTCGACTCGGCGCTCGGCAAGCTGATCGAGGGCGGCGCGCAGGCGGCTCAGGGCGAGGCCGAGTTCGGCGGATACGTGCTGGAGCTGATCGCCGCCAAGACCGAGCGGCGCGGCGACGACCTGCCGAGCTGGCTGCTGGACCATCCGGCGGGGCTGACCCCCGAGGAGGTCACCTGGCAGGTGTTCCTCACGCTCGGCGCGGGTCACGAGCCGACGGCCAACCTGGTGTCCAACGCGCTGTCCAGGATCCTCGGCAACCCGGCCTTCTACTCGACGCTCACCAGCGGCGCCCGCCCCGTGACCGACGCGGTGCTGGAGGTGCTGCACCACGAGACGCCGCTCGCCAACTACGGCATCCACTACGCCCGCACGCCGGTGACCTTCCACGGCGTGTGGCTCAGGGCGGCGGTGCCGGTGGTGATCTCGTACGGGGCGCTGGCGCAGGCCGCCGAGCAGGAGCGCGGCGCGGACCGCCACCCGGGGGACGCCTCCCATCTGTCCTGGTCGGCGGGTCCGCACGCCTGCCCGGTGAAGCAGCACACGCTGCTCATCGCCACCGAGGCGATCGAACGGCTCACCCAGTGGCTGCCCGACCTCGAACCCGTGCTGCCCCGCGAGCGCCTCACCTGGCGTCCCGGGCCCTTCCACCGCTCGCTGACGGCGCTGCCCGTCCGTTTCAGCCCCCGCTCCCCCGACCAGCCAGGAGGACGACCTTGACCGTGACCGACCGCATCGCTCTCGACCCGTTCGGCGCCGACATAGCGGGCGAGAGCGCCCGCCTGCGCTCGCTCGGCGCGATCGTGCCCGTGGAGCTGCCCGGTGGCATCCCCGCCTGGGCTCCCACGCGCTACGACACGCTGAAGGAGCTCATCCTCGATCCGCGGGTCAGCAGGGACCCGCGGCTGCACTGGCGGCTGTGGCCCGAGGTCGGCGAGCACCCGTCCTGGGGCTGGATCCTGGGCTGGGTGGGCGTGGTCAACATGCTCTCCACGTACGGCGCGGACCACACGCGGCTGCGCAAGCTGGTGGCGCCCAGCTTCACGCACCGGCGCACCGAGGCGATGCGGCCCCGCGTGGAGGCCATCACGAAGGAGCTGCTGGACGCGCTCGCGGCGGCCGACAGCGAGGTCGTGGACCTCAAGGAGGGGTTCGCCCATCCGCTGCCCATGCGACTGATCTGCGAACTGTTCGGTGTCCCCGACGCGTTGCGGGACGACACCGCCCGCATGATCGCGGCCATCATGGACACCACGGACCCGAGTCCGGAGCACGCCGCGTCCGTCCAGCGGCAGATCGGCACGGTGCTGCCCGCGCTGATCACGTACAAGGCGGCGCACCCCGGCGACGACATGACCACCGAGCTGATCCGGGTCCGGGACGAGGACGGCGACCGGCTCAGCGACGAGGAGCTGCTGTACACGCTGCTGCTGGTCATCGGGGCCGGCTTCGAGACCACCGTCAATCTGATAGGCAACGCGGCCGTGGCCCTGCTCCGGCGCCCCGAGCAGCTGGCCGCCGTGCGGTCGGGGGAGATCGGCTGGGACGCCGTCGTCGACGAGACGCTGCGCGCGCACCCGTCGATCGCGTCGCTGCCGCTGCGGTTCGCCGTCACCGACCTCACCGTCGGCGACATCACCATCCCGGCCGGCGACGCCATCCTCACGACGTACGCCGCCGCGGGACTCGACCCCGAGCACTACGGTGCGGACGCCGACCTCTTCGACGCCACGCGCGCCTCCGACGACCATCTGGCGTTCGGGATCGGGGTCCACCGGTGCATCGGCGCACCACTGGCCCGCCTGGAGGCGCTCACCGCGCTGCCCGCCCTGTTCGACCGCTTCCCCGGCCTGTCCCTGGCCACCGGTGACGAGGGCCTGAGGCAGGTGCCGTCGTTCATCGCCTTCGGCTGGCAGGAGATCCCGGTGCGGCTGCGGGGCTGAGAGGCGGCCGAGGGCAGCTCGCGGGAGCGCGACCGGTCCCCCGTTCCGGTCGTGCCCCCGCGGTGCGTTGAACTTACGTCCATGGCAGAGGCCTTGTGAACCGCGTCGATGCCCGTTGCACGCTCAACGAGGCTCACCCGTGCACAGCTGAGTCCGGTTGGACCGGTTTCGTCCCCCCTGAATTTGGCCAACCGGTTGCCTCCGAGGCAAATCCGTCAGCCGTGGCGGTGGAAAACCGGCAGGTCCAGGTCCCCGACAGCCAGGTGCGCGAGCACGACCTCGTACAGGTCGGTACCAGCGGCCAGCAGCTGGCGCTCCAGGACGGGTTCGGCGCTGCGGACGTGCTCGCGCACGGTCTGCGCGTGCACGCCCAGGGTCTGCGCGGCCCGTTCGGCGTTGCCGCCGGCGGCGATCCAGGTGCGCAGGGTCCGGCGCGGGTTCCTGGCGTCCGCGTCCAGCCGGCCCAGCAGGTCCTGCGCCCAGGTGCGCACGGCGGGCCCGGACAGCAGGTCGGAGAACTGGAGTCCGGGGTTGCCGGTGCCGCCCGCCGGGTGCGCGTCGGGCAGGCCGATCTGGGTGTTGAGCGCCAGGTGGACGACGGCCCGGACCGTGAGGTCGGCGAAGTCCGTGCCGAGCATGCCCTCGACGCGTTCCATGCGGGCACGGACGGTGTTGCGGCTGACGCCGAGGACCTTGGCGGCGTTGACGGCGGTGAACTCCAGGCCGAGACGGCTGGTGGCGAGCAGTTCGGCACGGGTGTGGTGCGGCAGGGTGTCGAGCGGGCGCAGCACGCCGGACGTCCAGCCGCGCAGCGCCACCGGGTCCATCAGGCGTTCCGGGTGGGTGCGCTCGGCGTACACGGCCGTCTTGTCGGGCCGGAAGTGGGCGACGGCGAGGGCGCTGACGGCCTGTCCGTACGCGGTGGCGGTCCGGGCCAGGCTCTGCCGGACGCTGCCGCCGAGGAAGAGGTCCGGGTGCCGTCCCACCAGTGACCGCAGGGCCTCGCGCGTGGCGTCACGGGGGCTGACGACGATCACGTGCCCGTCCATGGCCGGGCAGCGCACGACCAGGGCCTCCTCCCCGGTGCTGTCCAGGCACTCCTCGGCGACGCGGTCGCGTACGGCGGGGCCGGACTCGACCACGTACACGCACGCCGTCTCGGCGTCGAGCAGCCCGGGCCAGAGCCCGGCGGCGACGCGGCGGGCGGCGACGGTGTCCTCGACCATGAGCAGTTGCAGGATGGCCAGGCGCAGGTCGGAGGTGGCCCGCCGGAGCCGGTGCCCCGCCGCGGTCGACTCGCGTGCGGTCAGCAGGAGCTCGATCACCTGGGCGGTGTGGGTGACCACGTCGGAGGCCCGCCGGTCGAAGGGGGTCGCGCGGGAGACGGCCAGCACGCACGCATGGGAGGGGTGTTCCACCCGGACCAGGCGCAGATGGCGCTCCCGGCTCTCCCAGGCGGCGGAGGCGATCCGGCCCGCGGTGATGTCCGTGACGAGGTCCTCGTCCAGCGGCAGCCGGTTCCCGGCGATGAGATTCCCGGCGGCGTCCTGCAGGGCCACCGATCCGCGCACGGCGCCGGAGAGCCAGGCGACGACTCTGCGGACGTCGCGTCCCGCCGGGCGCAGATGCTCGAGCAGTTCCTCCGCCCACGCCGCACCCGCGCCGGCCGGCGTCTCCTGCTGCCGGTTCCCGTCCTCTCGGCCAGCCACCTGGGCCTTCCCCTCGTTCCTCGCACCGACTCCGGCGCACCGGTCGGGGACGTTACCTCACGTGTGCCGTGCACTCATCCCGGGCCGAAGCCCCACCCTGCGCCACCGGTCCACACGGGCGGCATAAGCTCGGCAGATGGCGAAGTACTACGACGTGCACCCCGACAACCCCCAGCCGCGCACCATCGGCCAGATCGCCGACAGCATCCGCGCGAACGCTCTTGTCGCCTACCCGACGGACTCCTGTTATGCACTGGGCTGCCGCCTGGGCAGCCGTGACGGCATCGACCGGATCCGGGCGATCCGCAAGCTGGACGACCGGCACCACTTCACTCTCGTGTGCCAGGACTTCGCGCAGCTCGGCCAGTTCGTGCGGGTCGACAAGGACGTGTTCCGCGCGATCAAGGCGTCGACGCCCGGCAGCTACACGTTCATCCTGCCCGCGACGAAGGAGGTGCCGCGCATGCTGCAGCACCCCAAGAAGAAGACGGTCGGCGTCCGGATCCCGGACCATGTCGTCACCCAGGCTCTGCTCGCCGAGCTCGGTGAGCCGCTGCTGTCCAGCACGCTGCTGCTGCCCGGCGAGGAGGAACCGATGACGCAGGGCTGGGAGATCAAGGACGAGCTCGACCACGTCCTGGACGGGGTGGTCGACTCCGGCGACTGCGGCACCGAGCCGACGACGGTCATCGACTTCTCCGGCGGGGAGGCGGAGATCGTGCGGCACGGCGCGGGCGACACCTCACGGTTCGAGTAAAGGGCACACCAAGGGCCGTTCACGGTTCAACCGTGTGCGGGGGGTGGGCGGAATGCCCCGGGAAGCGGCGTGTCACGATGCCCGTGATCCGCCCGGTCACGCGGACGCGTTCCTTGCGGGACCCGGCAGGGCCGGCGTCTCGCGGGTCCGAGACCCCCGCGCCACCGTCCCCCTCAGAGAGGCAGCCCAGCCATGACCGCCGTACAGGGAACCGACGTCGACATCCGCACCGAGGACGGAAGCGCGGACGCGTATCTGGCCCGCCCCGACGACGGGGCCGCCCATCCGGCGGTCCTGCTCTACATGGACGCCTTCGGACTGCGTCCGCGGCTGCGGTCCATGGCCGACCGGCTGGCCGGTGAGGGATACACGGTGCTGGTGCCGAACGTGTTCTACCGGCACGGTCGGGCCCCGCTGTTCGAGCTGCCGGAGTTCATCGACCCGGGGGCGCGTCCGGAGATATTCGAGCGCATCATGCCGGTCATGCAGGCCCTGACGCCCGACCTCGCGATGCGGGACGCCGCCGCCTATCTGGGCTGGCTGGCGGAGTCTCCCGCGGTGGCCGACGGCCCGGTCGCGCTGACCGGCTACTGCATGGGCGCCCGGCTCGCGCTGCTCACCGCCGGCACCTACCCGGAGCGGGTCGCGGCCGCGGCCGGTTTCCACGGCGGGCGCCTGGCGACGGACACACCGGACAGCCCGCACCTGGTGGCCGGCAGGGTCACCGCCGAGCTGTACTTCGGCCACGCCGACGAGGACCCCTCGCTGCCGCCGGAGCAGATCGAGCGCCTGGAGGAGGCCCTGACGGCCGCGGGCGTGCGCCACCGCTGCGAGGTGTACCCGGGCGCGCCCCACGGTTTCACGCAGGCGGACACGGCGTCGTACCACCAGGAGGGCGACGAGCGGCACTGGGCGGCGCTGCTCGACCTCTTGAAGCGCACATTCTGACCGAAGTCGACTCTCGATGAACGGAAGTTGTTGATCTACCGACGGTAAGGGCTTGCTTTCACGTGTCCATTGCACGTAGACCTTGCCTCCACACCAGCCAGGACTCTGGGGGGAGTTGGCTCATGGACGGCACGGTCGACGGGTTCCGCTACGGTGCGGTGACCCCGGTTGCGGCCTATCTGATGGCTTGCCTGGGAGGGGCACTGGGGCTGCGGTGCATCGTGCGCTCGCTGCTCGACGCGCGATCCTGGAAGCCCGGCTGGCTGGCGTTAGGCGCCGCCTCCATCGGGTGCGGCATCTGGACGATGCACTTCATCGGCATGATCGGCTTCCACGTGGAGGAGACCCGGATCCGCTACGACGCGGCCACGACGGTGCTCAGTCTCGTCGTGGCCGTCGTCGTGGTCGGCATCGGCGTGTTCATCGTCGGCTACCGCGGTACGGGCCGCGCGGTCCTGGCGATCGCGGGCACCGTCACGGGACTGGGCGTCGCGACCATGCACTATCTGGGCATGGCGGCGATGCGGCTGAACGGCGACGTCGGCTACGACCCGCTCGGTGTCGCGCTGTCCGTGCTGATCGCCATCGCCGCCGCGACCGCCGCTCTGTGGTCGGCCGTCACGATCCGCAACCTGCTGATGAGCCTCGGGGCGAGCCTGGTGATGGGGGTGGCGGTGTCCGGGATGCACTACACGGGTATGGCCGCCGTCAGCGTCCATGTGCACGACACGGCGGGCGGGACGTGGGAGGGCGACTCGCCCATGTCGTTGCTCCTGCCGATGCTGCTGGGACCGGTCGTCTTCCTGCTGCTGGCCGGGGTCGTGGTGATGTTCGATCCGCTGCTGGTGGCGGGCGAACGGTCCTCCGCGTCGCACCCGGGCACCTCCGGCCAGGGCCCGGCCGCCAACTCCGCTGCGTCGCGGGGCGGTTCGCGGCGCGGAACGGCGTGGCCCACCCGAAAGCGCTGACCGACCCGCGGCGGACGGTTCCTGGATCGATTGTTACGGTGCAGCGGTGTCTGACTCCTCACGCGATACCGCCGAAGGCGCCGGCTGGAACAGCACCGAACGCGGCGCGTACCAGCAGTTGATGCCGCGGCGGGTCGAGAAGATCTCCTGGCTGAACCCGAAGACACTGTGGGCCGCCCGCAACGGCGTGCTGGCCTCCTGGTTCGGCGACCCCACCGGCCGAATACGCGGCCGGTGGGTGGCACAGCGCGAGGCCACCGGCGCACCGGCCGACAAGGTGATCCGGCGCGAGGAGCCGGACCGTTTCTCCTTCCTCGTCATCGGCGACACCGGAGAGGGCGACGACCCTCAGTACGCCGTCGTGCCGGGCTTTCTGAAGACCGGTCAGGACAGCAGCTTCGCCGTGCTGGCCAGTGACGTGATCTACCCGGTGGGCAGCGCGGACGACTACGACACCAAGTTCTTCCGGCCGTACCAGGACTACCAGGCGCCCATCTACGCGATACCCGGCAACCACGACTGGTACGAGGACCTCGGCGGCTTCATGCGCGTCTTCTGCGACGACGCGCCGCCGCTGCCGCCCGAGCCCCGGCCTCGCCCCCTCAGCCGGGCCTGGCTGCGCTCCCTGCTGTGGCACAAGGCACGCCCGGACGACGGTCAACACCTGCCCGAGGCCCGCAAGTTGCGCTCCTCCCCCGCCCAGCAGGCCGTCCAGCCGGGCCCGTACTGGGCGATCGACGCCGGACCGGTGCGGATCGTCGGCATCGACACGGGCCTGCTGGGCACCCTCGACGCCGAGCAGGGCGCCTGGCTGCGCGAGGTCTCCCAGGGCCCGCGCCCGAAGATCCTGATCACCGGCTCGCCCCTGTACGTGGACGGCAGGCGCGAGCCGTGCTCCATCGAAGGGGGCGGCACGGTCGACGACATCGTCCGCGACCCCGCGCACCACTATGTGGCGGCGATCGGCGGCGACATCCACAACTACCAGCGCTACCCCGTCCGGCTGGACGACGGACGCACTCTCCAGTACGTGGTCGCGGGCGGCGGCGGGGCGTTCATGCACGCCACCCACACCATCCCCCGCGTCTCCGTCGCGGACGTCACCGAGCAGGACTTCCGCTGCTATCCGCTGCGCGGTGACTCCCTCGCCTTCTACAGCCGGCTCTACGGCCGCCGGCTGCGCATGCGCCGCTTCTTCACGCTCACCGAGGCCGAGGCGACGGCCGTGATCGCCGAGCGCCTCGGCATCCGGCCGGCCCGTGCCCCGGGCGCCTCGACCCGAGTCACCCGGCGCGTCCGCCTGGTCGCCGGGCTGCTCGGCACCGGCCGCCGGCCCGACAAGGCCAAGCGGTTCCGGCTGCCCGTGCGGAAGATCTACACGTCGCTGTTCTCGCCGAGCTCGGCGACCTACAGCCCGCCGTTCTTCAAGTGCTTCCTGCGCCTGGACGTCTCCCCGGACTCGGTCCGCCTGCGCTGCTACGCGGCCACCGGCGACCGTGCCCAGGAACTCTCCCCGCCGGTCGAGGACGAGGTGACGATCCCGCTGCGCTGACCCGGCGCGGCGGGAACAGGGCGGGCGGCGGCGGGGTTGGCACAGCCGTATCCATTGAACGTTCAATGATGGAGGTTCCGTGCCACCGACCTCACGACCGCTGCGCAAGCTGGGTTTCCTGACCATCGGGCTGTTCGACGAGGCGGATCCACGCCGTGGCCACGAGTCGACACTGGAGATCATCGAGCTGGGCGAGCGGCTCGGCTTCGACAGCGCGTGGGTACGCCACCGCCACCTGCAGTACGGCATCTCCTCCCCCGTCGCAGTCCTGTCCGCGGCCTCCCAGCGCACCCGCCGCATCGAACTCGGCACGGCGGTCATCCCGCTCGGCTGGGAGAACCCACTGCGGCTGGCCGAGGACCTGGCCACCGTCGACCTGCTGTCCGGCGGCCGCCTCAACCCTGGCGTCAGTGTGGGCCCGCCGACCCACTTCGACCAGGTCAAGGGCGCGCTCTACCCGGACACGGCCGACGCCGAGGACTTCGGCCACGGGCGAGTGGAACGACTGCTGGACTTCGTCCGGGGCGAGCCGGCGACGGACTTCAGCGGACGCGAAGGCTTCGAGGACTTCTCGCGGCGGGTGCAGCCGCACTCCCCCGGCCTGGGCCGCCGCCTGTGGTACGGCGCCGGCAGCCCGCACTCGGCCCGGTGGGCGGGCGAGCACGGCATGAACCTCCTCACCAGCAGCGTCGTGAAGGCCGAAGAACCCGACGGACCCTACGACTTCGCGGAGGTCCAGCTCTCCCACATCCGCGCCTTCCGCGCCGCCCACCCGGACGGCACCGCCGCCCGGGTCTCACAGGGCCTGGTCGTCATCCCGACAGACTCCGCCTCCCCCGACCAGCGCGCCCGCTACGAGAAATACGCCGCCGTGCGCGCCGTGCGCACGACCGAACCCCAGGGCCCGGCCCGACTGCTCTTCGCGCCGGACCTGGTGGGCACCTCGGCTGAGATCGCCGAACAGCTGGAGGAACACGCCGCGTTCCGAGAGGTGGACGAGGTCGCGTTCGCCCTGCCGTTCACGTTCGAGCACGAGGACCATCTCCAGATCCTCACCGACATGGCGACGAAGCTCGGCCCGGCACTGGGGTGGCGACCGGGGCCACCGGCGTCTTCCCGTGCTTGACGGTCAGCCGTCGCGCAGGCGTGCCGTCTGTTCGGTTCCCACCTCGGTGGTGCGTCGCAAGTACCGCTCGATCACGGTGAGTTCGTCGTCGGTGAAGGCCTCCAACGCCTCGTCGAAGGCCTTCCCGGGAGTGTTCCAGGCGGCTTCGATCTCGGGGGTGCGGCCGGAGGTCAGGGAGACGAGCATCTTGCGCCGGTCGTGGGCGTCGGCATGGCGCTCGGCGAGACCGGCCTTCTGGAGGCGGTCGACCAGGCGGGTGGCCGAGCCGGAGGTCAGACCGGTCAGCTCCGCGATCTCTCCCGTCGTGCGAGGACCGGGCTCCAGGGCGAGCAGGCTCACGCACTGCAGGTCGGTGGGGTGCAGGCCGAGATGTTCGGCCATGGCCTGGTTGAACAGCGTGTACGCGGCATGGTGACGGCGCGCCGTCGCGGTGACCGCCGCGATCAGCTCCCCGCGGGTTCGGCTTGACATGAATCGTCCTCACGTCCTACTTATATCTGTGCCACGCAGATAATGTGTGGCGCAGGTCCTTTGTAGCACGCCGCCATCCGACTCCGGGAGAAGCCATGGCCACCCACACCCCCGAGCAACTGCGCGTCCTCCACGCCCGCTGGAGCGAGTTGTGGCGCGGCGACTTCAGTCACGCCGAGGAGATCCTCGACCCCGGCTTCGTCGTCCACCAGGCCCGCCCCGACGGCAGCGACTCCGAAGCCGTCACCGGCCCCGAGCGCCTGCTGCCCGAGATCGAGCAGACCATGGCCGCCTTCGACGACATCACGATCACCGTCGACCTCGGCCCGATCGTCGACGGCGACCTGATCTCCGCCCGCTGGACCATGCGCGCCGCCTACAGTGGCGGCATCCCCCAGGCCACCGCCCCCATCGGAACGAGGATCTGCTTCAGCGGCAACGACATTCTGCGCGTCCGGGAAGGCCGGTTCGTCGAGTACTGGACCTGCACCGACATCCTCGACGGCCTGTCCCAACTCGGCGCCGTCTCCGGACCCAACGGCCCCGCCCAGCACTGAACCAGTGGCCCGCGAGGACTCGCCGGGCCCGGGTCACCAACGTCCCGGCGCCGTCCCCGTGATCGGCTCCGACGGCTTGCCGTCCACCCCGACGGGCACGTCCCCCGCGAGCATCACCCGGTGCATGATCCGCGGGTGGTCGAGATGGGCGGTGTCGCCGGGGGCGAGATGCATCGTGGCGCGGTTGTCCCAGAACGCCACGCTGCCCGGTTCCCAGCGGAACCGCACCGTGTACTCGGGCCGGACCGCCTGCTCCAGCAGCAGGTCCAGGATCGCGCCGCTCTCGGGCCGGGAGAGGCCGGCGATCTGCTCGACGTAGTAGCCGTTGACGTAGAGGATTCGTTCCCCGGTCTCCGGGTGGACGCGCACCAGCGGGTGCAGCGAGGCGACCTGACGGTCCAGCAGGTGGCGGATGTACGCGTCGTCGCCGGGCCGGGGCTGGTAGCCGACGCCGAGCCGGTGCTCGGCCCGCAGCCCGTCGGCGAACTCCCGCAGCGGCGCGGAGAGTCCGGCGTACGCCGCCGCCAGGTTCGACCAGGTGGTGTCGCCGCCGTAGGGCGGTACGGTCTCGGCGCGCAGGATCGTCGCTGCGGGTGGGTCGACGCGGGCACCGTGGTCGCAGTGCCAGCCGCGCAGCAGGGTATGGCGGCGGCGCCGCAGCCACTCGTCGTGCTCCATGCCGAACCGCCCGCCCAGTTCGAGGCGGTCGGCGGTGGTCTCGATCTCGGGGAAGTCCGGCGGCGAGGCCTTGCCGCGCCGGGGCAGCACCACGGTCTCGCCGAACCGGCGCGCGAACGCCACATGTCCGGTGTGGTCCAGCCGCTGGCCCCGGAAGAACACCACCTTCCACCGCAGCACCGCCGCCCTGATCGCGGCGATCACGGCGTCGTCGAGGTCCGCGGCCAGGTCGACGCCCCCGATCTCGGCGCCGATGTGCCCGGCGACCGGCTTCACCTCCACCCCGGCGTCCCGCGCCGTCTCGTCCGTGATCGGGCCGTCCGTCGTCATGAGCGCTCCGCTGGGTCGTGGGCGTGGTTCTGCCGTCCCGAAGATCGTGACAGTGATCTCCGCCCGGGGCGACACCGCGTCGGATCCCCTCACACCCTGAACTCCCGGACCACCGTGTTCCGGAACACCGCCTTCCCGTCGACCGTGAAGAGCGCGAGCCCTGTGTCGACCAGGTAGGGGAAGGCCGCCGAGGAGTGCACGTACCGGCCGTCGTCCACGAACATCTCCACCGACGTACGGTCGACCAGGATCCGCAGCCGCACCGCGCGCCGGGCCGGGTCGAAGGGGCTGTGGCTCTCCTGCCATCGGCCCGACATGTCGGGGGACACGCTGGGGCGGCGGTTGAGGTAGGCGTAGTCGCGGTGGACGCCGGCGTCGATGTGCCGGACGCCGTCCGGGGAGCGCCGCAGCTGCACTCCCGCACCCGTGACCTGTTCCCAGGTGATCTCGCAGGTCAGCTCGTAGGCGGTGCCCCGGTAGTCGAGGAGGCGCGTGCCCTCGACCTCCAGGTCCCCGAGCCGGACCGTGCGGGAGACGTACCGGTCGAGTGCGGCTACCGGCCGGGACGCCAGGTAGTAGGTGCCGTCGGCGCCGCGCTGCAGGGTGATCTCACGGCCGATCGAGTCGGTGCCGTTGAAGCCGTCGCTGTCGATGGTGGGCGTGATGTGGGCGTAGTCCCAGTTGTTCAGCCAGCCGATCGCACAGCGGGTCTCCTCGTCGAGCGTGCCGTCGGCGCCGCGCTTGTCGAAGGTGACGGCGCCGTACCAGTCCCAGCCGTGGTCGAGCCACTGCGGCTCGGACCCGTCGGCGGTGAAGGCGCTGCCGTCGAAGGAGCCCGTCCAGTACGCGTAGGTGTTCGGCAGTCCGGCGGCCTTACCGTTGGCACTCACTCCGAGCACCCATCTCGCCGTTCCGTCCGCCGCGCGGATCCGGAACAGGTCGGGGCACTCCAGCACACCGATGCCGCCCCTGACGAAACCGCTCACATACGTCCATGACCTGAGGTCGGCGGAGTGGTAGAAGCCCACCTTGTCGTTCTCGGCGAGGGTCATCACCCATCGGCCACGTTCCTCGTCGCGGATCACTTTGGGGTCGCGGAAGTCGCGCACTCCGGGGTTGGGCAGCACCGGATCGGTGCCGTGCGGGGTGAACGAGCGGCCGCCGTCCGTGGAGTAGTACAGGTACTGCGCCTGGTCGCTCGGGCCGTCGTGCGGCGACATCGTGGCCAGCACGACGACCGCGCCCGCCCCGAAGCCCGCCGTGCCGTCCGTGTCGACCACCGCGGAGCCCGACCAGACATCGCCGTTGGGGGTGGTGTCCTTGGGCACGGCGATCCCCCGGTCCGTGAAGGAGACCAGGTCGGTACTGGTGGCCAGTCGCCAGGCGGTGCCGACCTCGCCGGAGAGGTAGTCGGCGTTGTGGAGGTAGTAGTAGTGGTACGCGCCGTCGATCCAGACCGGGCGCTGCGGGTCGTTCTTCCACTGCTCGGGAGTGGTGAAGTGGTACCCGGCGCGGTAGTTCGCACGGGCCGCCCTCGGCCTGGCCACGGCCTGGCCCGCCGCGGCGGGCAGTAACCCGCCGGCCGCACCCACGGCCGACCCGGCGAACAGAGCTCTCCTGGTGATCTCGCCCATCACACACCTCGTTCCTCTCGTCGGAAACGGCGGCTCATGGGACCAGGACTCTCGGACCTAACTCGTTAAAGGTCAAGCGCTCGCACGCCTTGACAGGTACGCCAGGCGCTCCCATCATCTGGGGCATCAACCCTCGACTAACACGAGTTAGGCCTCACCGACGATGACCGACTCGCACCTCACCCGCCGCGCCCTCATGCGGTACGGCGCCTATGGCGCGGGGGCCGCCGCCCTGGCCGGCACCGCCGCGAGCTGGGACCGGCTCACCGGAGCCGACATCCCCGGCCGGGACGACGGCTCCCTCGTCGTCGCCACTCTGGGCCCCGCCTACGGTCCGGAGGCCATCCGCACGCTCCAGGAGGGCTTCCGCGAGCTGCACCCCGACATCAAGCTCCGGATCAACGCGGTGCAGGCCGTCGACTGGTCGGACTTCTTCGCGAAGATCCTCACCCAGGTCGCGGCGGGCACCGCCCCCGACCTCGTCTATGTCGCCACCGAGGGCGTGCAGCTGTTCGCGCAGCGCCTCGGCGTGGCCCTGGACAAGTGGGTGCGGCGGGACGCGGCCGAGCTGAAGGAGTACTTCGCCGACGTCCACCCCTCGCTGGTGGAGTCGATGATGTACGAGGGCAGCCTCTACCAGCTCCCGGTGGAGTTCAACGCCGCCGACATGTACTTCAACCGCCAGGTGCTGCGCCGGGCGGGGGCGGACTTCCCGCCGGCCGACTGGACCCGCGACGACTTCACCACGCTGCTGCGGGACATGAAGAAGTCCGGCGGCTCGCGCTTCACACCGTACTTCTGGACCAACCGGCTCTGGGGCGGAGTGGTGCCCTGGCTGTTCGCGAACGACACCAATCTGCTCACCGAGTCCAAGGCGCCCGGCGGGCAGTGGCTGTGGGACGGCTTCTACCCTGCGGCTCAGCGCACCGGCCGCGGGGGCGGCTTCAGCTGGACGACGCCGCAGGCCACCCACGACCGCGTGGTGGAGGTCTACGACTATCTCGCCTCCCTCATCCAGGACGGCCTGTGCACCCGCCCCGAGGGCGGCAACGGCCAGAACCTCATCGGCGTGTTCTCCACCGGCCGGGTCGGTGTCACACCGGCCGGCGGCTTCTGGGCGGGCGGACTGTCTCTGGCCGGTATGGAGCGGGACGGCTTCGACGTGCAGTACTTCCCGCGCTGGCGCACCCAGCGCATGCAGTACGGCGCGGCGGGCTACGCGCTCCTGCGCACCTCGAAGATGCAGGACGAGGCCTGGGAGTTCATCAAGTACGCCGCGAAGAAGGACACCCTGACGCGGCTGTTCGCCACGAACCAGACGACCCCGGCGCGCCGCTCGCTGCTGACCGCCGACCGCTATGAGAAGACCGGCCCGGCGCACTGGCCGGTCTTCTACGACACCCTCGACCGGTTCCCCGACACGGGACCGATCCCGGCGCCGCCGCAGGTCGCCGAGGTCGAGCAGGTACTGCTGAAGCACACCGGCACGGCCCTGGCGTCCCCGCGCTCGGTGCGTCCCGCGCTGCGCCGGATGCAGGGCGACCTGGAGAAGGCCATGGAGCGTGACGCATGACGAACACCCAGATACCGCCGGCGCGCGCCGAACGCCCCGCGGACCCGCCGGCCCCGACGCCGAAGGGCCCCTCGGCCCGCGACCGCGGCACCCGCCTGCTGGCCACCCTGTTCCTGACGCCGACGATCGTCGGCATCGTCGTCTTCACGGTCGTACCGATCGCCGGCTCGGTCGTGCTGAGCCTCTTCCACTGGAACGTGATCGACTCGCCGAGCTACGCGGGCCTGTCCAACTACGGAGAGGTGTTCGGCGACGAGACCGTCCTGGTCTCCTTCCGCAACACGCTGGTGTTCATGGTGTTCGCGGTGGCGCTGCAACTGTTCGTCGCGCTGGCCCTCGCGCTGACGCTGAACGGGCGGATGCCGGTGTGGCTGCGGTCGGTGTTCCGCTCGGCGTTCTTCTTCCCGCTGGTGCTGTCCGCCGCGTCGATCTCGGTGGTGATGAAGTACCTGTTCAACCAGGACTTCGGGGTGATCAACTGGCTGCTCGGCTTCGTCGGGATCGCGCCGGTGCCCTGGCTGACGTCGGAGAACGCGGCGATGGCGACCGTGGTCCTGGTCTACGTCTGGCAGCAGTTCGGCTTCTCGTTCCTGCTGTTCGTCGGCGGCCTGAACAACATCCCGAAGGAGATCCACGAGGCCGCCGCCCTGGACGGCGCGACCGGCCCGCGCAAGCACCTCACCGTCACCCTGCCGCTGCTGTCACCCACGCTGCTGGTCGCCTCGGTCGTCGGCATCATCAACGCGCTGCAGGTCTTCGAGCAGCCGTACGTCCTCACCAACGGGGGTCCCGGCGACTCCACCCGCACGGTCGTGATGGTGATCTACGAGACGGCGTTCGAGCAGCTGCGCTTCGGTGAGGCGTCCGCGGTGGGTGTGCTGCTGTTCGTGCTGATCATGGCGGTCACGGCCCTCCAGTTCCGGCTCAGCCGGCGTTTCGTCCACTACCAGTGAGCCGGGTGAGTCTTCCCATGAGCCAAGCAAGCCTTTCCTCCGGCCGTGTGCGGTACCGGCTGGCGCCCTGGGCGCGGATCGCCGGGCTGGCCGTGTGCGCCCTGCTCACCCTCGGCCCGGTGGTGTGGACGGTCTCCACGTCGCTGCGCACACCCGCCGAGGCGTTCGACCTGCCGCCGCAGCTGATCCCGTCGAACCCGTCCACCGAGGCGTACCGCGGGGTGTTCGACCAGATCGACGTCTGGCTGCTGACGCTGAACTCCACACTGGTCACCGGGCTGATCGCGGTCGGCCAGATGATCACGGCGGGCCTCGCCGGATACGCCTTCGCACGGCTGGAGTTCCGCTTCAAGAAGCCGCTCTTCGGCCTGGTCCTGGCGACGATGATGGTGCCGTTGCAGGTCACCATCGTGCCGGTGTTCCTGGTGCTGAAGTCGATGAGCCTGACCGACACCCTGCTGGGACTGATCATCCCGGCCTTCCCGACCGCCTTCGGCACGTTCCTGATGCGCCAGTACTTCCTGGGCATGCCCAAGGACCTGGGCGAGGCGGCGATGCTGGACGGCGCCGGGCCGTGGCGGACCTTCCGGTCCGTGTACGCCCCGCTGGCCGCGCCCGGCCTCGCGATCGTCGGCGTGCTGGCCTTCAACTACCACTGGAACGAGTTCTTCCGGCCGCTGATCCTCGAGACGTCGGGGCAGAACTACACGTTGCCGCTGGGTCTGGTCTCCCTCCAGGGCAACCTCGGCACCGGCTCGATCTCCGTCGTGCTCGCCGGTGTCGTCCTCTCCATGATTCCCGCCGTCGCCGTGTTCGTCGTCGGCCAGCGCCCTCTGCGCGAGGGCATCACGTCCGCAGGAGTCAACCGTTGAGCCTCACCGCTCCCCCGCAGGACCCGCACGCCCCGCGCTACCGGGTACGTCCGCCCGCCAACTGGATGAACGACCCCAACGGGCCCTTCCGCTGGCGCGGCCGCCACCACCTTTTCTACCAGCACAACCCGGACGCCCCGGTGCACGCGAACGTCCACTGGGGGCACGCCTCCAGCCCGGACCTGGTGCGCTGGGAGCACCATCCGATCGCGCTCGCCCCGACACCGGGCGGCCCCGACGAGGCTGGCTGCTGGTCGGGGTGTGTGGTCGACGACGACGGCGTGCCCACGGCCGTCTACACCGGGGTCGACCGTGACCACACCGGCCTCGGCGCGATCTGCCTGGCCCGTGCGGCGGACCCCGGCGACGAGACGCTGACCGACTGGGCTCCCCTGCCCACGCCGGTGGTGGCGGGCCCGCCCGAGGGGCTGGACGTGGTGATGTTCCGCGACCCGTTCGTCTTCCGGCACGACGGAAGGCGCTGGGCGCTGGTCGGCGCCGGGCACGGCGACGGCACCCCGTCGGTGCTGCTGTACGACTGCGACGACCTGGCCGACTGGCGGTTCGCGGGAGTACTCCTGGACGGCCATGACCCGGCCGCCCGGGCCGCGTTCGGTGGCCGGGCGACCGGCTGGGAGTGCCCGCAGCTGTACGCGACGCGGGGCGGCGAGTGGGTGCTGGTGGTGTCGCTGTGGGACGGCCATCCCTGGACCACCGGCTATCTGACGGGCCGTCTGGACGCGGATCTGCGCTTCACCGCGCGGACGGGCGGCCTGCTCGACCACGGCCGTGACTTCTACGCCCCCGCCGTGCTCCAGGAGCCGGACCGCGCCCTGCTGTGGGGCTGGTCGTGGGAGGCCCGCGAGCAGGGCGAGCACGACTGGGCCGGCGTCCTGACCGCTCCCCGCGTCGTCGACGTCCATCCGGACGGAGCCCTGCGGGTGGCCCCGGCCCCGGAGCTGCACCGGCTGCACGCCGACGAGCCGTTCGTCACCGCCCCGGGCCGGGCCGCGCTGCCGACGGCCTACGACCTGACCGTCAGTGCCCGCGGTCGCGCCGACGTGACTCTCCTGCGGTCGGCCTCGGGCGCCGAGCTCACGGTCTCTCTGGACCCGGACGCGGGCACCGTCACCCTCGACCGGGGCGGCTGGCCACGCAAGGAGGCCGGGGCGGCCGAGCCGGTCGTCGTCCGGGTGCCGCCGCACGAGGAGCTCACGGTGCGCGTCCTCGTCGACGGCTCGCTGTACGAACTGTTCGTCGGCGACCGTGCCACGGTCACCGAGCGCGTCTACCGACGTCCGGACGACACAAGGGAGTTGAGTGTGACGTCCGGGGCGGCCGTCACCGGGTGGGCGCTGGTCCCACCGATGCGCGGCTGATCACCGGGCAGGCCAGGCGCCGCACGGTGGCGGGCGGTGTCCGTCCGGTGGCGATGGCTTCGAGGAGGAGGCCCGCCGCTGCCTCCCCCATCTCCCGGTGGGGCAGGGAGACGGTGGTGAGGGGCGGCGCGAGGTAGGCGGCCATGTGCTCCTGGTCGTCGTAGCCCACCACCGACAACTCGCCGGGTACGGAGATCCCGAGCCGGGTCGCGGCGTGCAGGACGCCCGCCGCGACCCGGTCGTTGTAGCTGAAGATCCCGGTGGGCCGCTGGTCGGCCGGGGCCCCGTCGAGGAGGCGGAGGGCGCCCTCGTACCCGGCGGAGATCTCCCCTCCGGTTCGCACGACCCACTCCCTGGGCACGGTGATGCCCTCGGCGCGCAGTGCGTCGCGGAAGCCGCGCAGCCGCTCCGCCGAGGCGATGTCGTCCTGCCCGCCGACGAGGGCGAATCGTCGGTGCCCCTGCTCCAGCAGCAGCCGGGCCGCCGTCCGGCCGCCCGCGCGCTCGGCGGGGATCACGGCGGGCAGCGAGCCGTCCTCGGGCAGACAGTTGGCCAGCACGGAGTGGGTGCGGTGCAGGCCCTCGGGGACGCGGACGCGGCGCAGGGACATGGCCGCGTAGATGATGCCGTCGACGCGCCGGTCGAGGAGTTCGGCGACCGCCGCGTCCTCCTTGGCCGGGTCGCCGCCGGAGTCGACGGTGAGGACCAGGTGCTCGCCGGCCCAGGCGGTGTCCATGGCGCCGCGCAGCAGCCGTCCGGCGAAGGGCGAGGAGGCGATCTCGTCGGTGACCAGGCCGATCACGGCCGTACGGCTGCGGCGCAGACCGCGGGCGACGGGGTCGGGCCGGTAGCCGAGCCGGGTCGCGGCCTCCCGGATGCGTTCCTGGGTGGCGGGCGAGAGGTTGCCGTCGGCCCGGCCGTTGAACACGAAGGACACCGCGGTGTGCGACACGCCCGCGAGCCGGGCCACGTCCCGCGAGGTGGGACGCCCCGATCCCGTCCCCGGCTTCTTCTCGGCGCTGCCCATGCCGTCCGCCGTCCTCATCCGCCACCCGTCCGGTTGATCATCGCCCACCCTATCCGTGACGCTGGAGGGACGACACGGTCAACAGCCAACGGGAAGGTCCGACGGTGATCAGCATCCCGACGCACACGCTCAACGACGGTACGGCGCTCCCCGCCCTGGGCCTCGGCACGTGGCCGCTGGGCGACGACGAGGCGCAGCAGGCGGTGCTCTCGGCCCTGGAGGCGGGCTACCGCCTGATCGACACGGCGACGAACTACCGCAACGAGACGGGGGTCGGCCGCGGTGTGGCCTCCGGCGTGGTGCCGCGCGAGGAGATCGTCGTGACGACGAAGCTCCCGGGCCGGCACCACGGCTACGAGGAGACCCTCGCCTCGTTCGAGGAGTCCCGGGCCCGCCTCGGCCTGGAGTACGTCGACCTGTACCTGATCCACTGGCCGCTGCCGCGCGTGAACCGGTACGTCGACTCCTGGAAGGCCATGGTCAAGCTGCGTGAGGAGGGGCTCGTCCGGTCGATCGGCGTCTCCAACTTCACGGCCGGGCACATCGAGCGGCTGGAGAAGGAGACCGGCGTCCTGCCCTCCGTGAACCAGATCGAGCTGCATCCCTTCCTGCCGCAGGAGGAGCTGCGCGCCTTCCACGCGGGCAAGGGCATCGTCACCGAGAGCTGGAGCCCGCTGGGCCGGGGCACGCCCCTGCTGCAGGACCCGGCCGTGGCGCGGATCGCCGCGGCGCACGGGGTGTCGGCCGGGCAGGTGGTCCTGCGCTGGCACACGCAGCTGGGCGCGGTGCCGATCCCGAAGTCGGCCAACCCCGAGCGGCAGCGCGCGAACCTCGACGTGTTCGGCTTCGAGCTGAGCGAGGACGAGCTGCGGACCGTCGCCGACCGGGCGCACCGGCGGGTCGGCGGGGACCCGGAGGTGCACGAGGAGTTCTGACGGGTACCGGGGCCCGCGAGGAGGGAGCCGCAGGTGGCCGATCGGGACCGGCTGCGGGACCACCGCGGCAAGCGCGACTTCGACCGGACCGGCGAGCCCCGGGGGCGCGGGGCGCCCGCCGGGGACCGGCCCCGGTTCGTGGTGCGGATCCATGACGCGAGCGCGATGCAAGCGGCCGGCCGTGCCCGGTCGCTGGAGCGCGGGCACGTCACGTTCCGGCTGAGCGGCCAGGTCCGGACGCAATCTCGCCCAGGTGGCCTCGGACGCGGCCGGGGCATGACGCGCCGGGGCGTGGTCGGAACAGCCGTGGTCAGAACAGCGGCGTGAGCGACTGCTCGCACCAGATGGTCTTGCCCCTGGTGGTCTGCCGGCTGCCCCAGCGCTGGGTGAGCTGGGCGACCAGCAGCAGTCCGCGCCCTCCCTCGTCGTCCTGGTGGGCACGCCGCAGGTGCGGGGAGGTGGAACTGCCGTCGGACACCTCGCAGATGAGGTTCTGGTCGCGGATCAGGCGCAGCTGGATGGGCGGGGCGCCGTACCGGATGGCGTTGGTGACCAGTTCGCTGACGACCAGTTCGGTGACGAAGGCCGTCTCGTCCAGCCCCCACGCGGTGAGCTGGTCGGTGGCGGCCTGCCGGGTGGCGGCCACCTCGGCGGGGTCCGGGCTGACGTCCCAGGTGGCGATCCGGTCCGCGCCCAGCGCCCGGGTGCGTGCCAGCAGCAGCGCCACGTCGTCGCTGGGCTCCTCGGGCAGTACGGCCTTCAGCACCGTGTCGCAGAGGGCGTCGAGCGAGTCGGCGGGCACGGTCAGGGCGCGGCACAGCTCGTCGGTGGCGTGGTCGACGTCGCGGTCGCGGTCCTCGATGAGTCCGTCGGTGTAGAGGGCGACGACGGAGCCCTCGGGCAGCTGGAGCTCCGTCGCCTCGAACGGCAGCCCTCCGACGCCCAGCGGGGGCCCCGCGCTCATGGGGATCAGCCGGGCGGATCCGTCGGGCAGCACCAGGGCGGGTGCGGGGTGCCCGGCGGCGGCCAGGTTCAGCCGGCGCGTGACCGGGTCGTAGACGGCGTAGAGGCAGGTCGCGCCGAGTTCGGCGACCTCGTCGCCCTCGTCGTCCGAGGCGAGATGGGTGACCAGGTCGTCCAGGTGGGTGAGGAGTTCGTCCGGCGGCAGGTCCACGTCGGCGAGGGTGCGTACGGCCGTGACCAGCCGGCCCATGGTGGCCGAGGAGGGGATGCCGTGGCCCACGACGTCCCCCACGACCAGCGCGACGCGGCTGCCGGACAGCGGGATGACGTCGAACCAGTCGCCGCCGATGCCGGCCGCCGAGCCGGAGGGGAGATAGCGGTGGGCGACCTGGACGGCGGCCTGGCCGGGCAGTCCCCTCGGCAGCAGGCTGTGCTGGAGGGCCAGTGCGGTGGTGCGCTCCCGGGCGAAGCGTCGGGCGTTGTCGACGCAGACCGCTGCCCGGCTGGCGAGTTCCTCGGCGAAGACGGCGTCGTCGGCGGCGTAGTCGTCCGGCTGCTTGATGCGCACGGCCACGGCGACGCCGAGGGTGGTGCCGCGGGCCCGCAGCGGCACCGCCATCATCGAATGGACGCCCTTGCGGTAGGGGCGCCCTTGCGGGGCGCGCGTGTTGCGCTCGGCGACCCATCGCATGAAGGACGGCTCCCCCGCCTGGCTGAGGATCGCGCGGCCCTCCCGCATCGCCCGGGCGATGGGCGAGAAGCCGGGGTAGACGTCCACTTCGCCGAGGCGGACGGCGGCTTCCGGGGTGCCCTCGGTGTGGGAGCCGTGGGCGACGCGCCGCAGCACGATCTCCTCGCTGGGCACGGTAGGCGACTCCTCGGCGCCGAGGACCCAGTCGAAGAGGTCCACGCTGGCGAAATCGGCGAACCGGGGCACCACGACCTCGATGAGTTCCTCGGCGGTGCGCACCACGTCCAGGGTGGTGCCGATGGTGGCCGCGGCCTCGTTCAGCAGGGCCAGCCGCTGCCGGGCCCAGTACTGCTCGGTGCTGTCGAAGGCGGCGAGGGCTGTGCCGAGGAGTTCGCCGGAGGGGTCGCGGACCGGCCACATCTCGGTGACCCAGGCGTGCTCCCGGTTCAGGGCCGGGGCGCCGGTGTAGCTCTCGTAGCGGAGCGGCCGACCCGTCTCGACGACGTGCCGGAGATGCCAGTTGAAGCCCTTGCTGTGCTCGGCCTCCTCGACGGTCTCCGGGAAGTGCCGGCCCAGCAGGGTCTCCTCGGACACGCCCATGACATGGCAGGCCGCGTCGTTGAGCCGCATGTACCGCTGGCCGACGTCGAACACGGACATGGACATGGACGCCTGCTGGAACGCCTGCCCGGCCAGGGATGTCTCCTCACCGCCGGGCGGCTCGGCGGTGATCACGAATCCGCCGGGCTCCCCGCCCGGGCCCGTCACGGCACACCCGCTGACACGGAGCCCGACCAGATAGCCGTCGCGGTGCCGCACCATGACGGTGCCCGACCGCGCGGACACCGCCTCGCGCGGCACGTCCTCGGCGAGCAGTTCCCGTACGGCCCGGCCCACGGCCTCTTCGGCCGGGTAGCCGGTCAGCCGCCGGGCACCCTCGCTCCACCCCGTCACGATGCCGCGCGCGTCGATGATCGCAGCAGCGGAGGCGTCCTCCATTCGTCCAGGATCATCCCTTTGCCGCCCGCTATCAACCGCGACGCAGCATTCGTGACGGTGTCAGCTCCGGTGAGCGCGCAGGGCGGCGAGCGCCCGGTCGGCGTGGGCGTTCATGCGCAGCTCGCTGCGGACGACGTCGAGGACGGTGTGGTCCTGTGCGATGACGAACGTGGTCCGTTTGGTGGGGGCCAGTGAGAAGCCGCGCTTCACGCCGAACCGCTCGCGGACGGTGCCGTCGGCGTCGGACAGCAGGGGCATGCCGAGGGAGTGCTGCCCGGCGAACTCCTGCTGACGCTCGACGGTGTCTCCGCTGATTCCGACGGGGTGGGCGCCGACGGCGGCGAACTCTGCGGCGAGGTCGCGGAAGTGGCAGGCCTGGGCGGTGCAGCCGGGGGTCAGGGCCGCCGGGTAGAAGAAGAGCACGACCGGCCCCTCGGCGAGCAGCCCGGACAGGGTGCGGACCGTGCCGGTCTCGTCGGGCAGCTCGAAGTCCTCGACCTTGTCACCGGTCTCGATGCGCGCGCTCACGACCGGCCCTCCGCGTTCCGTGCGACGCCGCGCGCCCAGAGCACGAGCGGCACCTGCAGCGGCAGGCGCCCGAAGGCGGCGGCCTTCTGCGGCGTGGGGCGGTGGCGCCAGTCGGCGGCCATCTTCACGTTGGCGGGGAACACCCCGACGAAGAAGGCCGCCGTGGCCAGCGCGGCCGCCTTGCGGGTACGCGGCGCCGCCAGGCCCGCGGCCAGCGCCAGCTCGGCGGCGCCGCTGGCGTAGGTCCAGGTCCTGGGCGTGCCCGGCAGGCCGCGCGGAATGGTCGCGTCGAACGAGCGTGGGGCGGCGAAGTGGGCGACCCCCGCGGCGGCCAGCAGGCCGGCGAGCAGCAGGGGCGAGCGTTCGGACCGGGACACGGTTCCTCCTCTGATGGCCTGCCGCGCGATATTACCGGGCGGTAAAGGGGTGGGCGGAACGGGGGGTTCACCAGGTCAGGCGCGGCGGTTGTGCGTGCCCGGGGTGTAGCCGAACGAGCGGCGGAAGACGTCGATGAACGCGCTGGCGGAGGACCAGCCGCAGCGGTGGGCGACGGTCGTGACGGGCAGGCCGTCGGCCAGCATCCGCAGGGCGTGGTAGAGCCGTGACTGTGTGCGCCACTGCGGGAAGGTCATGCCGAACTCGCGTCGGAAGAGCCGGCTGAGGGTGCGCTCCCCCACCCCGGTCACGGCGCCGAGGGCGGCGAGGGTGCGCGGGTCGGCGGGGTCGGCGTGCACGAGCGCGCAGACGGCGGCCAGCCGTGGATCGGCGGGCGTGGGCAGGCGCAGCGGCTGCTGCGGCGAGTGGCGCAACTGGTCGCGCAGGACGGCGCGCAGCCGGTGGCGCTCGGGGCTGTCGTCGCCGGGGTCGCGGGTGTAGGCGAGGATCAGCTCGCGCAGCAGCGGGCTGACGGCGAGGACGGCGGGGTGGTCCAGGCCGAGGGGGTTGTCGTCGGCGGGCAGCCCGACCAGGTGCAGGTCGAGGCGGCCGTGGGCGCGGTGGGCGTGCACGGTGCCGGCGGGGACCCAGAGCGCGCGGGTGCCGGGCGCGAACCAGGTGCCGGAGTCGGTGGTGACGGCGACGACGCCGGAGCCCGCGTAGACGATCTGGTGGTCGTCGTGCCGGTGCGCCTCGATGCGGTCCCCGGCGGTCAGCCGCTGGGCACGGGTCGGCGCCTCGGGGGTGTGGCGGATGTTCGGCACAGTCCGGCAGATTATCGGAAGCGGGCCATGGGCGCCTCCGAGGACGATCGCCGGGTGACCGCTTCGAGACGCGACCGACCCGTCCTGTTGATGTCCCTGGGGCACGCCTGCGTGGACGTGTACCAGGGCGCCGTGGCCGCTCTGGTGCCGCACTTCGTCGCCGAGCGCGCCTACTCCTATGCCGCCGCTTCGGGTGTCGTGCTGGCGGCCTCCCTGCTGTCGTCGCTGGTGCAGCCGCTGTTCGGGGTGCTCACCGACCGGTGGGCGATGCCGTGGCTGCTGCCGCTGAGCGCGCTGACGGCCGGGGGCGGCGTGGCCCTGAGCGGGGTGACCGGCTCCTACGCGCTGACTCTGGCGGTGGTCGCCGTGTCGGGTGTCGGCGTGGCCGCTTACCATCCGGAGGCCGCCCGGGTGGCGCGGGCCGTCGCGCGCGGTCGGCACACGGGGATGAGCTGGTTCTCCTTCGGCGGCAACGCCGGTTTCGCGCTGGCGCCCCTGCTGGTCTTCGCCGTGGTGGCCACGGGCGGGCTGCGCGCCTCTCCTCTCCTGGTCGTCCCGGCCCTGGCGGGAGCGGCCCTGTGCGCGGCGGCGGTACGTTCGGCCGGGTCCGGCGCCGAGGGCGGCGGCACGTCCGTCACCCAGGGCCGGGACGACTGGGCGTCCTTCGTGCGGATGTCCGGTGCGGTGGTGTGCCGCTCGGTCGTGTTCGTCGGCCTGAGCGCGTTCGTCTCGCTGTATGTGCGGGAGCGCACCGGCGGTGGGGAGGCGGCCGGTACGGCGGCGCTGTTCGTGCTCTACGCCGGCGGTGCGGTGGGCACGCTGGCCGGGGGCCGGCTGGCCGAGCGGTACGGGCGGATGGCGGTGGTGCGCCGGTCGTACGCCCTTACCGTCCTGGCGGTGGCCGGTCTGGTCCTGGTACCCGGGCCGCCGGTGTATCTGTTCGTGGCGCTGACGTCGGCGGGCCTGTATGTGCCGTTCTCGCTGCACATCACCCTGGGCCAGGACTTTCTGCCCCGGCGCGTGGGCACGGCGAGCGGTGTCACGTTGGGCCTGACCGTGAGCGTCGGCGGCCTCGCCGCTCCCGCGATCGGGGCGCTGGCCGACGCGACGTCCCTGCGGACGGCGCTGCTGCCGCTGATCGCGCTGCCCGCGCTGGGCCGGCTGCTGCTGTGCAGGCTGCGCGAGCCCGCGCCGCCGGGCCCCGCCGCCGGGCGGGCGGATCCGCGGGACCGGCCGCACGGTGACCGGGGATCAGGCCCTGCCCGCGTGGAGGGACGGTGACCCGGGGCAGGCCCGCCGCCTGATCGGTCGCCGTGCACCCCGGGGAGATCACAGGTCGAACACCGGGGCATGTGGTGGTGTGGCGACCGGGAATCAGGCCCTGCCCGCCCATCGGGGCGGACGGCGGGCCCGGGGGCAGACGGCGTCCGCCCGGCGGCCCTCCGTCCCGGGGATCACAGGCCGACCGCCCGAGCACCCGGCGACCCGTGATCACACGCCACCAGCCGGTGCACACGGCGCCGGGGAATCAGGCGCTGCCCACCGGGGCGGACCGGGACTCGGGCTCCTCGTCGACGGCGTAGGCCAGGAAGTCGTCGACCATGCGGTGAAAGAGGCCGGCGAGCTGCCGCAGCTCCTCGGGCGACCAGGCGGACAGGGCCAGCTGCATGCCGCGGACCCCGACCTCACGGATCTTGGTGATGGCATGCCGGCCGGCATCGGTGAGCTCGATGCGCTGGGCACGGCGGTCGTCGGGGTCGGGGACGCGGGTGACGTAGCCGGACTTCTGCAACTGCTGCACCGTGCGCGTGACGTGCGAGGCCTCCACACCCAGCCGTGCGGCGAGTTCCCCCGGGCGCAGCGGCTCGGAGTCGGCGACCTGTCGCAGCAGCGCGACGGCGGCCCGGTCGAGCGGCACGCCCGCCAGGGCCATCAGGCGTTCGTGCTGGCGGGCGCGCGTGCTCAGGTACGTGATACGGGTGAGCGCACGCTCGATCTCGATCACTTCCGGGGAGGGGACGTCGGGGAGCGGTGGAGTGGACATGGGAGCCACTTTACCATCTCGTTGCGTAACTCAAGTAAATCGAGCGGGCTCACTCCACCAGCCGGATCGCGGCGGCCGGGCAGATCGCCACGGCCTCGCGCACCTCCTCCAGGGAGTCCGCCGAGGGCCGCTCGTCCAGCACGAAGGCGACGCCGTCCTCCTCGCGCTGGTCGAAGACTCCTTCGCCAGGCCGGGGCAGCGACGCCGTTCAGGCGAAAGACACGGTGAACGCGCGTGACCGCACCCCGGTACGTCCACACCTCACCCGTGGACCTGCCTTTGATCCCGCCCATGCTCGCCACGTCCGGCACCCTGCCGCCCGCCGCGCAGGACGCGCGCTGGGCCTATGAGACCAAGCAGGACGGCCAGCGCGTGGTGATCTATCTCCAAGGGGACGGCAGTGTGCTGCTGCGGGCCCGGTCCGGGGAGGACATCACGGCCGCGTACCCCGAACTGCGGCCGCTGGGCACCGTTCTCGGTCCCACGCCCGCCGTACTGGACGGGGAGATCCTGGCCCTCGACGAACAGGGCCGTGCGAACTTCCAGTTGCTCCAGTCCCGCATGGGCCTGGCCCACGCGCCGGCCAGGGCGGCGCGGCGGGCGGCGGAGGTCCCGGTCCACCTCGTGCTGTTCGACCTGATGCACCTGGAGACCCACTCGCTGATCCGGCTCCCCTACGCGCGACGCCGCTCGGCGCTGGAGGATCTCGGGCTCGCCGGGCCCGCCTGGTCGACCCCGGCCGCGCTGGTCGGCCACGGCGCCGAGGCCCTGGCCGCCACCCGCGCGCACGGCTTGGAGGGCCTGGTCTGCAAGCGGCTGGACTCGCTGTACGAACCGGGGACCCGCTCCCGGGCCTGGATCAAGATCCGCAACATGCGCACCGAGGACGTCCTGGTCGGCGGCTGGCAGCCCGGCAAGGGCCGGCTCACCGGACTGCCGGGGGCGGTGCTGGTCGGGCAGCGCGCCGCGGGGCGGCTGCGCTACGTCGGGAGCGTGGGCACCGGCTGGAGCGAGGCCGAACGGACGGAACTCGCCGGGCTGCTGCGGGCCGCCGCGAGCGACGTCTGCCCCTTCGACCCGGCCCCGCGTGCTCCGGGCGCGCACTGGGTCGTCCCCCGGCTGGTCGGCGAGGTCCGCTACAGCACCCGCACCCGGGAGGGTCTGTTGCGGCAACCGTCCTGGCTGCGGCTCCGGCCGGATCTCGCGCCCGGGGAGGCGGCGGCCGACATCCCGGACGACTTGGTCTGAAGCGGCACCCGGCGCCGGTTGTTGGGCAGCGATTCACTCCTGAGATCCCTCACTCCTCTTGGCATGGACGCGTTCAACCTGGAAGCTGAACCTCCCTTTCCCCCACAGCCGTTGGGCTGCGCCCGGAACACGAGGAGGACGCAGTGTCGTCACGCCCGTTCGCACACCGCAGGAGATGGTTCACCGGAGTGGCCGGTGCCGCCGCCCTCGTCCTCGCCTTCCCCGCCACGGCCTTCGCCGCGCCGCCGAGGGCGCTGCCCGCCAACGCGGAGTCGCTGGAGCAGACGTACCAGCCCGCCTACGACTACGACACCGACGGCTGTTACTCCACGCCCGCGATCGGCCCGGACGGCACGGTCAACGGCGGGCTCAACCCGACCGGCGCCCTCAACGGCGACTGCCGCGACGCCTCGGACCTCGACAACACCAACGGCTACGCGCGTTCCAAGTGCAACAACGGCTGGTGCGCCATCCTGTACGCCCTCTACTTCGAGAAGGACCAGGCCGTCGCCGGGAGCGGCATCGGCGGCCACCGGCACGACTTCGAGCACGTCGCGGTGTTCGTGCAGGACAACCAGGTCAAGTACGTGTCGACGTCCGCCCATGGCTCGTTCGACGTGCACGCGGCGTCCGCGGTCCGATTCGACGGCACGCACGCGAAGATCGTCTATCACAAGGACGGCGTCAGCACGCACTGCTTCCGCCTCGCGAACTCGGGCGACGAGCCGCCGGAGAACCACAAGGGCACCTGGCAGTACCCGCCGCTGGTCGGCTGGAACGGTTACCCGGCCGGAGTGCGCGACAAGCTCACGTCCTACAACTTCGGCAGCGCCAACTTCGGCCTGAAGGACGCCAACTTCGCCAACCACCTCGCCTCGGCGAAGCCGTCCGGCATCGCGTTCGATCCCTACGCCTGATCCCGCCGGGTCCGCCCCGGGGCCCAGGTCCCCGGCCGGGTCCGGCTTCCCGCCCCGCGTCCGGTCCGTCGGCGCGGGGCGGCGCGTGGCGTCCCGTCATGGACACCCACGACACGACCGGGTCTGGCCCCGTGCGTACCGAGCTGCGACTTTGCGTCGCCTCATCCGCGCGCTCCTCACCCACCACGATGGCCGTTCGACCGCAGGAGTTCGCCTCTCTGGAACCCTCGTCCGTGCCGGGCACGCCCCGAATTCAGGGGTGAATCACCAGGCCATCTCACCGTGACGGTCACGGAAGGTTCCGGTCGGCCCGTCAGCCCCGATGGTGGCGAGTTCGACGATCGCGTCGGTTCCCTCGGTCACCGTCTGCGGGCCGCTGTGCCCGTTGAAATCGGTCGCGGTGTAGCCCGGGTCGGCCGCGTTCACTTTCACGTCCGGCCAGGACTTCGCGTACTGCGTGGTCAGCATGGTCACCGCTGCCTTGGACGCCGTGTAGAGCGGCGCGAGGTTCCTCGACTCGACGCGCCCGGGGTCGTGGGTGGCCGCGAACGACCCCATGCCGCTGGAGACATTGACGATGACCGGGCTGGCGGACTTGCGCAGCAGGGGCAGGAACGCGTGCGTCACCCGGACGGTCCCCACGACATTGACCTCGAACACCTCGGCGGCGTCAGCGGCTGTGATCTGGTCGGCCGGGCTGTGCGTGCCGAAAACGCCGGCGTTGTTGATCAGGACGTCGATGCTCCCCTCGCGAGCCTCGATATCGGCGGCGGCCGCGGCCACCGACGCGTCGTCCGTCACGTCTACCTGGACGAAACGGGCCCCGAGTGTCTCGGCGGCTGCCCGGCCGCGCTGTGGATCACGAGCGCCGATGAGGACGGTGTGGCCGGCCTCGATCAAGCGGCGGGCGGTCTCGTGCCCGAGGGACTTGTTGGCTCCGGTGATGAATGTGGTCGTCATGCGTCCACTCTCGGCCCGTGACGAGAGGACAACCAGTGCTCTTCGTGACGGTAGGACAGCCAGTACCAGGCACGACGACGGCCTGGCGGACACAATGGCCGAGTGGACGAGACCCTGGGCACGGCACTGCACCGCTGGCGCGACCGCCTTTCTCCCGCCGACGTCGGACTGACCTCGCGGCCCGGACGACGCGCGGTGGGGCTGCGACGCGAGGAACTGGCCGAACTGGCCGGGCTGTCGGTCGACTACGTGGTCCGCCTGGAACAGGGCCGCGCCACCAGCCCCTCGGCGCAGGTCGTCGCGAGCCTGACCAGGGCACTGCAACTGCAGCCCATGGAGCGCGATCACGCCTACCGGCTGGCCGGCCTCCTGCCTCCCCAGGAGGGCACGGTCTCCACGCATGTGCCGGCCGGGGTCCAACGGATGCTGGCCCGCCTCGGAGAATTCCCCGTGGGCGTGTTCAGCGCCGACTGGACCCTGCTGTCCTGGACCCCCGCATGGTCAGCGCTGATGGGCGATCCCAGCGCACGGACACACGACGAGCGCAACCTGGCACGGGCGGTCTTCGCCGCAGGGCCCAGCCGGCTCGCGTCCTGGCCCGTGCTCCAGGACGGCGACGCCCTGAGACCCGCCCTCGTGGCCGACCTGCGCACAGCCCTCATCGACTACCCCCGCGACCGCGGCCTGACCGATCTGGTCGAGGAACTGCGGTCCACCAGCGCGGAGTTCGCCCGCCTGTGGGACGAGGGCACGGTCGGCCCGCACGTCTCGGCCCGCAAGACTGTCGTACACCCCCAGGTGGGTGAGGTGATCTGCGACTGCGATGTTCTCACCGTCCCAGGCTGCGACATCCGACTCGTCGTCTACACGGTGGCCGCGGGCTCCACCGACGCGGAGAAGCTGGATTTCCTGCGGGTCACGAACCGCGTCCAGGCCGACGGCCCCGCGCTTCCGGGACCCGGCCTGTTCTCCACGCCGTAAAGGTCCGCCATGCGGGTTCTCACGAGCAGGTCGAGGCGTTCACTGAGCGAGCCGCTCGTCCCGAACTGACGCGCGATGCCGGGCGGTCGGAGGGAGGTACGGCACGAACGCGTCCGCGAGAGGGTCTATCGTGTCCGCATGTCCGTCCCCGAACTGATCCGCATCGTCTCCCGCGACTCGCCCATGGCGCTCGCCCAAGTGGAGCGCGTCCGGGCCGAGTTGGCCGCCGCCCACCCCGGAGTGCGCACCGAGGTCGTGCCGGTGAAGACCACCGGCGACAAGTGGATGGGCGATCTGTCCCAGGTCGAGGGCAAGGGCGCGTTCACCAAGGAGGTCGACGCGGCGCTGCTGGCCGGGGAGGCCGATCTCGCCGTGCACTGCGTGAAGGACGTGCCCGCCGACCGGCCGCTCCCCGCGGGCACCGTGTTCGCCGCGTTCCTCAAGCGGGACGACATCCGGGACGCCCTGATCCATCCCGGTGGGCTCACCCTGGACGAGCTGCCGGCCGGGACACGGATCGGCACCTCCTCGGTGCGCCGGGTCGCGCAGCTGGCCGCCACGCACCCCCACCTGGAGTGCGTGCCGTTCCGCGGCAACGCCAACCGTCGCCTGGCGAAGCTCGCCGCCGGAGAGGCCGACGCGCTGCTGCTCGCGGTGTCCGGACTGGAGCGCATCGGCCGCGAGGACGTGATCAGCGAGATCCTGTCCACCGAGGCGATGATGCCGCCCATCGGCGCGGGCGTGCTGGCGCTCCAGTGCCGCGAGGGCGACGCCGGCCTCATCGACGCGGTGAGCGGCCTCGGCGACCCGGACACCTACCGGGAGACGACCGCCGAGCGCATGTTCCTGCACGTGCTGCAGGGGCACTGCAACAGCCCGATCGCCGGGTTCGCGCGGGTGGACCGCAGTGGTGAACTGTCCCTGCGGGCCTGCGTGTTCACCCCGGACGGCAAGACGCGGCTGAACGCCCACGAGTGGGCGGGCCGGCTCGACCCGGCCACGCTCGGCACCTCGGTCGCCGTGGCCCTGCTGCGCCAGGGCGCCCGCGAGATCATCGACGGCATCCCGCACTGACCGGCGGGGTGCCGGTCCTGACGCCGGATCAGGCGGTGCCTTCCTCCGCCTGATCCCGCAGGAAGACGCTCACCTGGTGCGCCAGACTGTCCCGCACCGCGCCCTGCTGGTGCCCCGCGGGCCCCTCGTGGACACCGATGCCGCCCGACCACAGCCGGCGCTCGGTCCACTCCTCCTCGACGCGCAGCTGGACCTGGACGTCCACGAGGCTGAGGGACGCCTCGGTGCCGGCCGCGTACAGCACGGCGGTGGCCCGGCGCAGCGGATAGACGTCGAAGCCCTCGATGAACTGCGAGTTGCGCCAGTCGAGGAAGGCACTCTCGCCGTCCGGGCCGATGCGCACGTCGATCTGGCCGTCCTCGAGGTGGACGCCGAGGTGCCGGCGGCCGCGGTTCTCGACCGTCACACGGAGGCAGAAGTACGTCAGGCCGTCGGCGGCGTCGTCACGGCCGCGGGGCGGCTCGGCCGGTTCCAGACGGTGGACGCGGACCCGCAGACCGGCATGCTCGTCGTACTCCTGCCAGTCCCCGACCACGTTCGGCTCGTACACGGTGCCCCTCTCGACCTCTGGAAGCTGCTTCCTATCTGTGGTCTCAGCGCACTGTCAAATGAGCAGAATGCGCTGTGGCCAGGCAGTTCACCCCATTTGATCGGCGATCAAGCCGTGCCCAGCGGTTATCCGGAAACAGGTGGAGAAAGCGGTTGCCGAGGCGTGCCGCACATCACTTTCCCGAGTGAAGATCAACGGGCCGGCCGACCCGGCAGGGCCGACGCCGCGGTGACGCCGAGCGCGGCAGCCACGAGCAGCACCGTGAAATCGACCGCCAGGTGGCGGGGCGCGCCGAGGAGGAGTCCGCGCGGGGCGTCGACCTCGTAGCTGAGGGGGGGCCTTGCTGACGGCCTGATGCCGGCCCGGCATCACGGACGCCGGGCAGAGAAGCCAAGGAAGGCCGAGTGGGCGTATTGTCTGAATTGTTTCGTAATCTTCCCGCCCGGGAATGGGCTGTGAAGTGCTTCGGACAGGAGGCACGTCCGTGGGAGCCGCCCGGGCCCCCGGTGCCTGCCGTGAGGTCCGAGTCCGCGCTTCCCGCGGTGTCTGTCCATTCGGCACCCGCTCAGGGAGGTGCGCATCATGCGTATCGCCGGCAGCACCAGAACGCACCCCCACGACGACGCCCCCGACACCGCCGCGGCGTTCGAACGTCTCGCGCGGCTGTCCGAGGGGCCCGAGCGCAAGGCCCTGCGCGACGAGCTGGTCGAGGCCTGGCTGCCCATGGCCGAGCGGATCGCCGTCCGTTTCCGCGGCCGGGGCGAGGCCCTGGAGGACCTCTACCAGGTGGCCGCCCTGGGTCTCGTCAAGGCCGTCGACCACTACGACCCGGCGCGCGGCAACGCCTTCGAGGCCTACGCCGTACCCACGGTCACCGGCGAGATCAAGCGCCACTTCCGTGACCACATGTGGACGCTGCACGTGCCCCGCCGGGTGCAGGACCTGCGCAACCGGGTGCGGCACGCCGCCAAGGAGCTGTCGCAGACCACTCCAGGCCGCTCCCCCACGGTCGCCGAGATCGCCGAGTACGCCCACCTCACCGAGGGCGAGGTGCGCACCGGCATGGAGGCCCTGGAGTGCTTCTCCGCGCTGTCACTCGAGGCGGAGATGCCGGGGACGGACGGCTACGCCCTCGGGGACGCGATCGGCGGGCCGGACCCGGCCTTCGACACCGTCGTCAACCGGGTGGCCGTCAGGCCCTGTCTGGAAGCGCTGCCGGAGCGCGAGCGGATCATCCTCTATCTGCGGTTCTTCAAGGGCATGACGCAGAGCCGCATCGCCGAGCAACTCGGCATCTCGCAGATGCACGTCTCCCGGCTGCTGAGCAGCTGCTTCGCCCATCTGCGTGAGGAGCTGCTGACCGAGACCGGATGAGCGAATCGGACCCCGGGGGTCACGCCTCCGGCGGCGTTCCCGGGATCTGCGTCGGTCCGGCGCGGTCGAGGGCGTCCTCCAGCGCGGCCCGGATCTCCCGGGGCATCACCCTGGTGCGCCCCCAGACGAGGATCAGTTCCGCGACATCGCGCAGCTTGATGTTGGTGTGCTGGGAGACGTCCTTCAGCACGGCCCACCCCTGGTCGGGCGAGACCCGGCCGAGCGCCACGACCATCCCGATCGCCTGGTCCACGACGGCGTGGGAGACGACCGCCTCCTTCAACTGCTGGATCTCCTCCTGCAGCTCGAAGATCCGCTCCGAGCCCCCGTCCGTGGGCATGGTCACCTCCGGGTCCGGTGCGCCGCTGTCCGTGTGGCCTCACAGGGTGTGCTTGAGTGCTTTGACGCAGTGTCCGACCCATCCATCGTCGTCACTCGGCCCGCCCGGTGCCACCGGGGCGGACCAGGCCGGTGCACGACACCGTTTGCGCGTCGCCGCCGGGGTACTCGGCAGGCGCCCACAGCGGTTCCGGTTGGACACTGGGTGCAAATCCTCCGGTGGCTGCCAGGCCGACGAGATCAGGACCCGACACCATGAACCACGAGATGCCCGCCCGCTCCGGCACGAAGGACGTCGTCTCATCACACTCCGTGGTCGGCGCGCCCTGCTGGGTGAGCCTGACCAGCCGGGACGTCAAGGCGACGGAGGAGTTCTACAGTGCCGTGCTGGGCTGGCAGTGGCGGCCGGCCAAGCTGGGCGACCGGCACCGGATCGCACTGGCGGACGGCTCGCCGGTGGCCGGGATCGCGGGGGTCGCGACCATGTGGCAGATGGCGGTGGCGTGGACGCCCTACTTCGCCGTACGCAGCGCCGACGAGGCGGTGGCCCGGGTGCAGGAACGCATGGGCACCACCGCGGTCGGGCCGATCTCCCTGCCGCCCGGGCGGGCGGCGCTGCTGGCGGACCGGGACGGGGCGACCTTCGGGATCTGGGAGGGCGACCTGTTCACCGACTGGGAGACCTGGCGCAACGCGCAGCCGGTCTTCATCACGCTGCACACGCGTGACGCCTTCGACGCGGCCATCTTCTACGGCGAGGTCCTCGACTGGGCGACACAGCGCCCCGGCTGCTGCGAGGTCCACTACGAGGGCGGGGAGGTCGTGCTGCGCAGCCGCGGTGACGTGGTGGCACGGATCGAGTCGGGGGCGCTGGAGTCGGCCCCCGACCCCACGATCCGTCCGCACTGGCAGGTCCACTTCACCGTCGACGACGTGGAGGCCTGCGCCCGGACGGCGGAACTGCACGGTGGCAGCGTGTTGTCCAAGGGCGGCGACGAGGCCGTGCTGCGCGACCACGACGGCGCCCAGTTCACGGTGACCTCGCGCCGCGGGCGCTGAGCCGCCTCAGCCCGTCTTCCGGGACGGCCGCGACAGCAGGACCAGACTGCGCGCTCCCACGGTGAGGCCAGTGCCCGCCTTGTGCTCCACCTCGTCGGGGGTGCCCCCCGGGTCCGCCGTGTCGATCAGCGCCGTCCAGTGCTCGCCGTAGGCGGCGTCCGGCAGGCGGAAGTCCACCGGTTCCCAGTGGCTGTTGGTCAGCAGCAGGAAGGAGTCGTCGACGACGGGCCGGCCGCGGGGGTCGGGTTCGGCGATGGCGTCGCCGTTGAGAAAGACGCCGACCGAGTGGGCGTCGCCGCGCTGCCAGTCGTCGTCGGTCATCTCCCGGGCGTCGGGCGCGAGCCACACCAGGTCGGGCAGGGGCTGGTCCGCGCGGGTCAGGGTCTCGCCCAGGAAGAAGCGGCGCCGGCGCAGCACGGGGTGCCCGGTGCGCAGTCGGATGACGTACCTGGTGAACTCCAGCAGATCGCGCTGCTCCTCGGTGAGCCGCCAGTCGATCCAGGAGATCTCGTTGTCCTGGCAGTAGGCGTTGTTGTTGCCGCGCTGGGTGCGTCCGAGTTCGTCGCCGTGGGAGAGCATCGGGATGCCCTGGGACAGCAGCAGCGTGGCGAGGAGGTTGCGCTGCATGCGGCTGCGCAGCTCCCGTACGGCCGGGTCGCGGGTGGCGCCCTCGGCGCCGCAGTTCCAGGACCGGTTGGCGCTCTCGCCGTCCTGGTTGTCCTCGCCGTTGGCCTCGTTGTGCTTGTCGTTGTAGGAGACGAGGTCGCGCAGGGTGAAACCGTCGTGCGCGGTGACGAAGTTGACGCTGGCGCGGGGCCGGCGCCTGCTGTGGGCGTAGAGGTCGGAGGAGCCGGTCAGCCGGGAGGCGAACTCGCCGAGCGTGTGGTCCTCGCCGCGCCAGTAGTCACGGACGGCGTCGCGGTACATGCCGTTCCACTCCGACCACAGCGGCGGGAAGTTGCCCACCTGGTAGCCGCCCTCGCCGACGTCCCACGGCTCGGCGATGAGCTTGACGCGGCTGATCACCGGGTCCTGCTGGATGAGGTCGAAGAACGCCGACAGCCTGTCCACCTCGTGGAACTGGCGGGCCAGCGTGGCCGCGAGGTCGAAGCGGAAGCCGTCGACGTGCATCTCGGTGACCCAGTACCGCAGCGAGTCCATGATCAGCTGGAGCACGTAGGGGTGGCGCATCAGCAGGCTGTTGCCGGTGCCCGTGGTGTCGTAGTAGTGCTCCCAGTCGCCGTCGACCAGGCGGTAGTACGAGCAGTTGTCGATGCCGCGGAAGGAGAGGGTGGGGCCCTTCTCGTTGCCCTCGGCGGTGTGGTTGTAGACCACGTCGAGGATCACTTCGAGCCCGGCCGCGTGCAGGGTCTTCACCATCGACTTGAACTCGGCGACCTGCTGGCCTCGGGTGCCGTACGCGGCGTAGGCGTTGTGCGGGGCGAAGAAGCCGATGGTGTTGTAGCCCCAGTAGTTGGCGAGGTCGCGGCCCTGGAGCACGCCGTCCTGGACGAACTGGTGGACCGGCATCAGCTCCACGGCCGTGACGCCCAGCGAGGTGAGGTGCTCGACGGCCGCGGGGTGGGCCAGCCCGGCGTAGGTGCCGCGGAGTCCGTCGGGCACTCCGGGATGGGTGCGGGTGAAGCCCTTGACATGGGTCTCGTAGATCACCGTGTCGGCGTAGGCGCGGCTGGGCGGGTGGTCGTCGCCCCAGTCGAAGGCCGGGTCGGTCACCACGCCGAGCATGGTGTGCCCGGCGCTGTCGGCCGGGTCGGGGCCGTCCGGGTTTCGCTCGTGGAGCGAGGGGTGGTTGTCGATCTGCCCGTCCACCGCGCGGGCGTAGGGGTCGAGGAGCAGCTTCGCCGGGTTGCAGCGGTGGCCGGCCGCCGGGGCCCACGGGCCGTGCACGCGGTAGCCGTAGCGCGTGCCCGGGCCGACGCCGGGGACGTACCCGTGCCACACGAAGCCGTCGACCTCGGCCAGCGGCACCCGGGTGGGGGAGCCGTCGTCGTCGACGAGGACCAGCTCGACGCGTTCGGCGACCTCGCTGAAGAGGGCGAAGTTGGTGCCCTCCCCGTCGTAGGACGCGCCCAGCGGATAGGGGCGCCCGCTCCAGGCGGACGCCCCTGACCGGTTCTGCCGACGGGTCACCGGGCCCCCTCCAGGACCTCGTCCGGTGTGCCGGCGGGGCCGGCCAGCTGCGCGACGCGCACCTCGCGTGGCACGTCGAGGCCCTCGCTCGCGCGGGGGGCGGGAGCGGTCGGCACCAGCGGGACGCGTTCGCCGGCGCGGGCGCGCTGCGAGAACCAGATGACCTTGCTGCCGGTCTCGGTGGCACAGCAGCCCCAGCCGTCGCTCATCGCCGCGAGGTGCTCCAGGCAGCCTCGCAGTTCCTGGTCGGGGCGCAGAGCGCGGTCGTTGTCCCCGATGGCGGTGATCAGGTGCTGCCCGTTCCACCACATCTCGATCGAGGTGTTCTTGTCCGTGGCGTGTTCGTCGATGGCCTCGAGCAGCATCTCGGCACCGCCGCAGACGGGCTGGATCAGGTTGTCCAGGTCCCAGAACTTCAGGTGAGCGGCCAGAATGCGGCTGACCTGTCCCACCCGTTCCGGGCTGACTTCCACGTCGAGGTGGTAGTAGCAGGGCACTGCGGTCTTCATCGGTCGGCTCCTCACCGCGAGGCTCAGCTCCTCCTCGCTCCCGCAGTCCTGCGGGACGAGCCCTAAGCACGGAGCGTGAGCGTGTATCGCTTCTGAGTCACCCTCAGAGTGAGGGGGCTAGCCCGTTCGTGCAACACGAGCACACGGCTGAGGCGATCGGGCCCACAACCGAACGCACCCCGACGGCCTGAACTCTCACCCGGACGCGCCACTGGTTGAAGCTCTAACAGGACGACGAGTGGTCATACATGCACCATGTGTGACAGAACTCGATCGCCGGGACGGTTCCGTGGCGCTGTGCGCGTGGCCGCCGTCCGGCCGTCGGGGGACTGTGCCCCTCGAGCCCGAAAGGTGATCGGCGCCATGCTGCTACCCGCCAAAGCCGAAGTCGCCCGGCAGTTGCGGCGTTACCGGGCCTGGGAACGCGTGATGCTCGCGGCACCCAACGACCGCACGGTGCGGACCACGTTCGAGGACTCCGGCTACACGCTCTGCGTGCTGATGGGCAAGCGCTGCGCGCGGGAGGCGGCGGACGCGGCCGAGCGGTACCTGCGCACGAACCAGATCACCTATCTGCAGGAACAGCAGGTCACCTGTCTGACGGACCAGAACGAACGACCCCGTCCGGCCACCGCGGTGCGACGAAGACCGCCGACGGCGGAGCGGCGGTACCCGGCGGGAAGGTGACGGCCTTCCCGCACATCTTGTCCCCATGAACCGGGCCCTGGGGGCCCGGTTCCGAGCACGGTGGAGGTGAGGACCATGAGTAGGACCCGGGCCATCGGCCGTATCCCGGTACGGGATGTCCGCCCGGCCGTGGAGAGCGGCAACCGGCCGGCGAAGGCGGCCGTGGGAGAGACGTTCGAGGTCACCGCCACCGTGTTCCGGGAGGGGCACGACGCGGTGGCCGCCAATGTGGTGCTCAAGGATCCCGAGGGCCGCGCAGGGCCGTGGACGCCGATGCGGGAGCTGGCCCCGGGCAGCGACCGCTGGGGCGCCGAGGTCACCGCCGACGCTGTCGGCCGCTGGTCGTACCGGGTGCAGGCCTGGAGCGATCCGGTGGCCACCTGGCGCCGGGCGGCGGGCATCAAGGTGCCGGCCGGCATCGACCCGGGCCTGGTCCTGGAGGAGGGCGCCGACCTCTACGAGCGCGCGGCGGCGGGCGTTCCGAAGAACGACGGCCGTGGCGTGCTGCTGGGCACGGCCAAGACGCTGCGCGACGACTCTCTCCCTCCTCTGACCCGGCTCGCGGCGGCGTTGGCGCCGGAGGTGGAGGAGGTGCTGGCCCGGCATCCGCTGCGGGACCTGGTGACGACCTCCGAGCCCCTGCCGCTGCTGGTGGAGCGGG